>NZ_JBEKFG010000062.1:0-23875 GCF_050013435.1 Binatus sp. (SeqCode)
CGCCGATTTCAGCATCCGGTTGTACGGTGGTTTCAGCTCGCGGATGAGCCGCGCTTCGTCGAGCGCCGCCTCGAGCGGCGAGCGCGCCGGCCGCGTCTCGATTCTGTAAACGTGCGAGACCAGCTCCGCCGTCCTGGCCTTCACCGACGCGGTGAAGTATGAGCTCACCCGCTCCCGGAGCCGCCGCGCCTTGCCGACGTAGAGCAAATCGCCGCGCTCATTGCGCATCAGGTAAACGCCGGGCGCATGCGGGATCGCCGCGATTTCGTCGGGCGGCACGTGACGTTCGATTCTCATCCCCGCAAGTCCGCGATGGTGGTCGTCGAGCAGGCGATCCAGTCGCGTGATACCCATCCGATCCGCCATCTCGAGAAAAATCGAGAGCAGCTCCGCAGCCATCCGCGCGTCGCCAAGTCCGCGATGCCGTCCTTCGAGCGAAAGCCCGAAATGCTCCGCGAGCAGGTCGAGGCGGCGGCGCTTGAGCGACGGCATGAACCGGCGCGACATCCGGAGCGTGCATAGCACCGGGTTGGCGAGGCCGATTCCAAACAGGCGGCGGTATTCGAAGTCGAGAAATCCAAAATCGAAGGCCGCGTTGTGCGCGACCATCACCCGCTCGCCCATGAACTCGCGAAACGCGGGCAGCACATCCTCGATGGGCGGCGCCGCGCGAACCATCTCGGTGGTGATCGACGTGAGCCCCGTGATAAAGCGCGGGACGACGCCGCCATTGGGCCGGACCAGAGTCGAAAAAGATTCGGTGAGCCGCCGCCCGACCATCCGGTACGCGCCGATCTCGATGATCGTGCCCGGGCCGGCGCGTCCGCCGGTGGTTTCCAGATCGACCACCGTGAACTCGGCCTGATCGAGCGAGACGCGGATGCGATCGCTTTGCGCAAGCCGCCACAGCGCAGTGTCGGCGTCGAAGATGAAATTCGGATCGCCGTCGAGTAGCTGGCGGACAATTCGCGCGCCGAGTTCAGGGTCGGAGCCGACTCCGCTGAGCAGCAGCCCGACCATCTCGCCCGCGTCGGCGCCGGCCGGCCGCGAGCACAGAAACTGATAGAGCTTCTGCTTGGCCGAGATGCCGAAATGACGCTGATTCGCTCCTGGGATTCCCGCTTCCGCCACATTCCTGCCCATTCGTCCTTGCTTCGCTTTATCAGGGGCGCATCGTGACGGCAACGGGCGCGATTCCGATTGATCAATTACGGCCGAAAACAGCAACTTCTACCATCCGTAGTGGTTTTGGGACGGCTGCGCTCTAGGGCTAGCTTTGTTCCGTCAAAAATAATTTTTGCCGCGAGCAGGCCTCGCCCAACTTTGGGCGAGCGATGCGAGTACGGGACATCCTGGCGGTTGACCATAGGGGATGCATAGCACGCCAAATCCGGCGCGGGCAGGCTGAACTAGGACACCTCCAAACGAAGGAAGAATCACCTGCGCAGTGGGCGGCAGGGGCTGACCCCTGCACCCAGTGAGAAGACGCGAAAATCTGCGCAACGCATCTTTTCGCGACTACACTGTAGAAGAGCTGCGCGGCAGGGGTGAGCGCAGGGGGTGAGCCCTGCACTCGGTGAAAAGAAAAGATGCGGCCTGACGGCCTGTTAGGACTTTTTTTGAGTCATCCTGAGCGAAGCGAAGGAACCCGCGCGCGTAAGCGCGTGTCGGCCGGCGCCGGACGCCGGAGTGTCCGTCGAGATTCTTCGCCTCAGCAACTTCCGCTCAGAATGACACGGGCGGTGGGCGGCAGGGCTGAGCCCTGCACTCAGTATTAGGAAGAAAAGATGCGTGAGTTCGTCCCTGTTAGAAGGGGCCAGGGGGGGAGACACGACCTAACCTCTCCTTGTCCGAGGAGAGGTCGGCGCGATTCCTGGCGCGCCGGGAGAGGTTCAACGCTCGCGTCGCCGTCCTGTTTCGATCGTGGAACTGGGGTTGCCCCGAATGCGTGGACACTCGGGTTAGGCGGCCACAGGTTCATGATGACGTTGCTCGAATTCAGTAGGGCACAGGTAGCCGAGGGCTGAGTGCCGGCGCTGACGGTTGTAGAACAGCTCGATGTATTCAAACACCGCGCTGCGGGCCTCGGCGCGTGTGGCCCAACGAGTTTGGTAGACGAGTTCAAGTTTGAGCGTGGCGAAGAAGCTTTCCGCCACCGCGTTGTCCCAGCAGTTGCCACTGCGGCTCATGCTGCTCAGGATTCCGTAGCGGGCCAGCAGCTGCTGATATTCGTGGCTGGCGTATTGGCTGCCGCGGTCCGAGTGGTGCAACAGTCCGCTCGACGGCTGTCGCTGCCTAAGCGCCATCGCAAGTGCCTCCAGTGCCAGACCGCGTTCCAGCCGTTCGCTGAGCGCCCAACCGATGACCCGGCGCGAGAACAGATCCAGGATTACCGCCAGGTACAACCAGCCTTCCAGGGTCCAGAGATAGGTAATGTCGGTGACCCAGCCGGTGTTGGGCGCCGCCACGGCAAAGCGCCGCGCCAACAGATTACCCTTTATTGCCATTTTGTGTTTGGAATCGGTAGTGCAGCGAAAGCGGCGGCGCTCACGCCCGCGCAATCCCGCCGCCCGCATCAGCCGCGCCACTCGCTTGCGCGCGATCCGCTGCCCGCGTTCACGCAACTCCGCATGCACCCGCGGACTGCCATAGCGGCCGCGGCTGTGCGCGTGGATCGCCGCCACCTCCAGCGCCAGACTCTGGTCCTGAACCGTACGGGTCGCCGCCGGTCGCTGATGCCAGGCGTAGTATCCCGAGCGCGAGACTTTAAGCACCCGGCACAGCAGCGCCACCGGGTAGCAGGCCTTCTCCGTCGCGATCAACGAGAACCTCACTGGTTCTCCTTGGCGAAGAAGGCCGTCGCTTTTTTTAGGATTTCGCGCTCCATCCGCAGCCGCTGGTTCTCGCGCCGCAGCTCTGCCAGCTCTTCGCGCTCGCTGCGCTTGAGCGCGCCGGCCGGTCCTCGGCCGGCCTCGATCTCGGCTTGCTCCACCCACCGCCGCAGGGCCGTCTCCCCGATCCCCAGCTCCCGCGCCATCTGCCCGATGCTCTTGCCGCTGCGCTGGATCAGCCGCACCGTCTCGGCCTTGTACTCGTCCGAGAACTTCCTCCGCTTGCGCTCCTTCTCCATCGTCCACTCCTTCCGCGCCTACTTTCGCGCTTTTCGCAGTGTCCATCAAACCGGGGCAACCCCAAACCTCTCCCTAATCCTCTCCTCGGACAAGGAGAGGGCACTGCACCAAGACTATCTCGCGCGGCAGGGCTCAGCCCTGCCCGTTGGCGGGCGCTACCATCGGGCCTCGAGCCACCGTTCGACCATCGCCAACCGATCGCTGCCCCAAAAAGGCTCGCCGTCGACGAAGATCCAAGGCGAGCCGAACACGCCGCGGGCGATCGCCTGCTCGCCTTGCTGGCGCGCGATGAGCTTGACCTCGGGATCGGCGATGCCCGCCAAAATCGTATCCGGGTCGATCCCGAGGGGGGCCGCGGCAGCGGCGATGGCGTTGGGATCGTCGGTATCGAGACCGTCCTGGAAGTAGCCGATGATAATACGCTTTGCCAATGCGGCGGCCGCATCCGCATCCGTTCGTTCGAGATGATAAAAGGCGCGGATCGCCGGCAACCCCGTCCTTGGGTGATTTTCCGGCAGGTTGAAGGGCACGCCCTTGAGCCTTGCGAGGCGATCCCAGTCGCGGCGCGCATAGTCGCGCTTGAGCGGCGTACGGCTCAGCCCTTGCGCGCCCGTGACTTTGAACGCGGCGCCGAGCGTGAAAGGCCGCCACGCGACCGTCCGGCGGTGGCGCTCGGCCAGCGCCTCGATTTCAAGCGCGGCGAAATAGGCATAGCCCGAGGCAAAGTCGAACCAGAACTCGATTGGCGTCCCGACACGCTGCGGTTCGCTCATTTTCCGTCTCCACGCGACAGCGACAAACTCTCCGAGTCGCTCATTGCTTCGGCGGTGATCTCGCTCATGGGACGCGCTTGCGCCACCCGCGTACCCATTCGCTCGCTTTATCAAGGGCGCATCGTGACGGCAACGCCATGAAGGAAGAATCACCTGCGCGGTGGGCGGCCTTAATACTGGGCGCAGGGCTCAGCCCTGCACGGCCTGTCAGGACTTTTTTTGAGTCATCCAGAGCGAAGCGAAGGAACCCGGATCCGGGATTCTTCGCTACAGCACAGGTGCGCCGCATCGTCGCGCCTATGGCCCGCGTCGGGCGGTCGCGTTACAATGCGAACTCTGCGAACTCTGACAAGGAAGGTATCTGCCGATGGAACGCGTTGAATTGGCCCGCGAGTGCGAAGGCGTCCGGATTCCGGCCGGAAACAAAATGATGCTGGCAAAGGGGACCGAGGCCTTTATCACGCAATCGCTCGGCGGAACTTTCACCGTGCAGATTCCCGCGTACGGCGGCCTGTTCCGCGTCGCGGGCAAAGACGCAGATGCGCTCGGCAAAAAGCCCGAAGATGCGGGCGCGGTGCCGGCGTCGGCCGGCGGCGACGTCGAAGCGATGGTCTGGGAGCAGCTCAAGACCTGCTTCGACCCCGAGATCCCCGTCAACATCGTTGACCTCGGGCTGGTCTATGGAATGGAAGTGAAGGACGCCGGCGACGGCGCCAAGAAAGTCGAAGTCAAGATGACGTTGACGGCGCAGGGATGCGGGATGGGCGCCTCGATCGCGACCGACGCGCGCTTCAAGATCATGAGCATCCCGGGCGTGTCGGAGGCGGACGTCGATCTGGTGTGGGATCCGCCGTGGACACCGCAGATGATTTCTCCCGAAGGGCGCGAGCGACTGGGTATCGACTGATCAATTCGACGCGCAGCCTGGCGTATCACATTCGACGAGAATCACGTGAAGCCCTACGTTGCCGCGTTTGCGCTCGCCGTTACGGTTGTTGGCCTGATTGCTGTTGCCGTTTTGGGCTGGAACCGTCGAATCAAGTATTTTGCCCAGCAACGGCGTCAGCTGCATCTTCGGCGGAAACAATACGGACTGCCGCAACAGGCGAAGGTGGAGGGCGAACCCCCGATGCCATTTCATGTCCGTCAAGGGAATGGTCCTCTCTCAACTGCGGCCACCGACAATTTCTTCGTGGCTCTCCGCCGCGCGTTCCGTCATCGAAAAAATGAGAATTAGGACATTCGTGCTCGCCCGTCCGTGCTGGCCGCAAATTAAGCCACTGAGGATTTGAAATTAAGACAGTCAGGGCCGAATTAGGACAGCCCCGCGACGCCCGATGCGTTGACACGGCGAACTGCGTCCGATAATTGTGTTCGTTCGGCATATCGATGTTTGCAATAGTAAAGACAGGCGGAAAACAGTACCGCGTCGGCGTCGGCGACCAGATAACGGTCGAGCGGCTGGCCGGCGAGGTTGGCGCGGCTATATCACTTGAACAGGTGCTGGCGGTCGGCGGCGATGCGCCCAAGGTCGGCACCCCGGTGGTCGCGGGCGCGTCGGTGACGGCGAAGATCGTCCAGCAGCCGCGCGGCACGAAAGTGATCGTGTTCAAGAAAAAGCGCCGCAAGAATTACCGCCGCAAACGCGGCCATCGACAGGAACTGACCGTTCTCAAGATCGAGGAAATTTCCGCAGGCGCATAGTCGCCCGCGCTAATTTTTTAATTGAACCGCGGCTCGGAAGGCCGCTTCATCCAGGGAGACACTGCGTGGCGCACAAAAAAGGCCAGGGTTCGACGCGCAATGGCCGCGACAGTCCGGGCCAGCGCCGTGGTATCAAAATTTACGCGGGCCAGACCGTCAAGGCCGGCAATATCATCATCCGCCAGCTCGGCACCCGCGTGCATCCGGGCCGCAACGTCGGTCTGGGCCGCGACTATACGATTTACGCGCTCATCGACGGTGTGGTTAAGTACGAGCCGAAGGGTGAGAAGCGGCAAGTGAGCGTCGAGCCGCTCCCCACCAGCACCGATAGCGCAGGGGCGTCTGCTTAGGGACGGTCAGCCCGCAAGATTTGAATCGAAGCCCCGCGGTGCGCCGTGGGGCTTCTCTTTTTAGTATTTTGATTCTTGATTTTGTTTTTTATTTCCGCGACTCGCGACGGGAAGAACTTCGATGCGATTGGGCTTAATTTCCGGCTATTCGGGCGCTCACATGGGCTTGCCGATGGATCTTATCCTCGAAGCGGAACGCGTCGGTTTCGACTCCGTGTGGACCGCCGAGGCTTACGGCTCCGACGCGATTACGCCGCTGGCCTGGATCGGCGCACTGACCAAAAAAATCCGGCTCGGCACCGGGATCATGCAGATGCCGGCGCGAACTCCCGCCGCAACCGCCATGACCGCGATGACGCTGGACGCGCTGTCGGGCGGCCGCTTCATCCTGGGCATCGGGCCGTCGGGTCCGCAGGTGGTAGAGGGCTGGCACGGCGTGCCGTACGGCAAACCGTTGCAGCGCACCCGCGAGTACATCGAGATCGTGCGCACGATTCTCGCGCGCGAAGTACCCGTCGAGCATCACGGGAAGGAATTCGACATCCCATACACCGGTCCCGGCGCGACGGGGCTCGGCAAGCCGCTCAAGAGCATCCTGCACGGGCGCAAGGACATGCCGATCTACACGGCGTCGATCAGCCCCAAGGGAATCGCGCTCGCGGCGGAAATTGCCGACGGGGTGATTCCGGTCTGGATGAATCCGGAGCGATGGGACATCTATGACGCGCCGCTCAAGCAAGGTTTTGCGAAAACCGGCGGCAAGAAGAGCCTCGACAATTTCGACGTCGCGCCGTTCGTCACCTGTATCATGGGCTCGGACCTGGTGGGGTGCAGGATGCCGGTGAAGGGGATGCTGGCGCTGTACATCGGAGGGATGGGCGCGCGCGCGAAAAATTTCTACAACGACTACGCCAAGCGGCTCGGCTACGAAGATATCGCGGTGAAAATCCAGGACCTGTACCTGGCCGGCAAGAAGGCCGAGGCGATGGCGATGGTGCCGGACAAGCTGGTCGATGAGGTCGCGCTGGTCGGCAGTCGCGAGCGAATCGCGGACCGGCTCAAGGCGTGGAAGGCGTCGCCGGTGAAGACGATGCTGATTGGCACCCCTGATATCAACGCGGTGCGCGCACTGGCGGAGATTTGCCTGTAAAGATCACGGACAACGGATGCGCCGGCCGGCGCAGTTAGAGTCGCGGTCAAACGGCAAACCTTGAGATCGTCGGGAATGGGGCCGCTTTCATGGACCAGCTTCGGGCAAGACCAAGGAAAAGCCCCGACAGCTTGTGCCCAACGCGGAGTTGGGCTATCGACATCCATATCGATGTTGTCAAAGCGGATAGTCCGGTCTAACGGCTCGATCCAACCAAGGGGAGGACGACCGATGCGTAACTCTGGGCCAACGGTACGAATTGGCGCGCGCACGATAATTGCAGCCCTCGCGGTATTTTTGCTGGCTGGTGCACGCACAGCCAGAGCGCAGAGCGCCGCCGGGGGCGTTTACAGCGCAAGCGGACAGGTTCAGATCGAGCGCGGAGGCGCCACATTAGCTGCCACACCGGGCACGCCGGTTAACCAGGGCGATAAGATAGTTTCCGGCGCGGATGGGAACGCCGTCATCATCCTGACCGACGAGAGTGAGCTCACACTGAGGCCTTCGACCACGATCGCGCTCGACCAGTACACCACTGGCGGCGCCACGCCGACGCGAGTCGCCCTGGATTCCGGCACATTGAGATCGGCTGTGAACGGGACCCCCGGCGCTCCGAACAACTACCAAGTGCATACGCCCAACGCGATCGTGACAGCGCGCGGCACGGATTTTTACACCGCCTACACCGAAAGCTCGCCTCAACTCGGCAAGCTCCCCGGAATCTCCCACTACACGGAGGTGGCCGTGATCGATGGCACCGTCAACTTGGCGCAGGCTGCGGCGCCCGACAGCGGCGTTGACGTTGAGGCGGGAACTTCGGGGACGGTGGCGGGTGATAGACCGCCGTGGCACCATCGACGAAGATATCCGACCCCAACCCCGACCCCCTGCCCCTGCGACCGAGACTGCGACCGATACCACGACCGCGACCGCGAACGAGACTGCCACCGAGACTGCGACCGATACCGCGATAGCCACCACGGCGAATGCAAACCCACGGGGGTGCGGCATCACCCAACCCCCGAACCCACGCCGACGCGGCATCACCATCCAACCCCCGAACCCACGCCGACGCGGCATCACCATCCAACCCCCGAACCCACGCCGCCTTGGCATCCGGAGCCGGCGCCGGAACCAACCCGGTAACGGAGAGATTTGTCTCGGTCTGGTGTCAGCCCACTACCAACCGGCAGCGGGAAACTAGCGGTGAAGCAACCGAATCCAGCATTTGGTCGCCGAGGAATAGTCACCGATGAACTGGCGCACGCGAGGCATCTTTCGGATTGCCGGAATCGGCATATTTGGATCATTGCTGCTGGCAGGAAGTTGGTTGGGCACACCCGCGCCGCTCAGAGCCTCGAACGAACGGCGTGGAGAGCATACCGCACAGGAAGCATCAGCTAATTTCGAGAACCTCAGCGGGCGCAAGCGCGCGAACATTTCGGCGGGCGGGCTTGAAGCTCCCGAAACCGGTTGGAGCTTAGGGGAAAACCTGCTCGTCAATGGTGACTTCTCCAAGGGTTTGGAGGGTTGGCGTACTTCGGCGCGCTGTTTCCATCCAGACTTCTTAACTCGCGCTCCCAACGGAAAACCAAGCCTGAAGATGGAGAACACCTACTCGTGCGGGCCGTTCGCGAAGCTGGCGGTGAACGAGTTCGTGGCTCCGCCCGGCGTCTATTCGATTGGAGGGGAGATCAAAGCCCCGGATCTGATCGATCCGAAGATGCCGATCGCCGGAGCGCAAATGGATTTGTTCACGGACTGCGAGACACAACTGGTGAACGGCAGCAGCGAATGGCTGGAGTTCGCCGCCAAGCACTGCATCGTTGCGCCTGGCACCAATTCTCCGTTTCGGATCGCAATCAATGGCAAATCATCCGGCTCCTTCTGGTTCGCCAACATGTACGTGCGAAAGGAGATCGCGCCTCTCTTCGAGACTTTCATGCTGTATCCGAATCATCGCGGATACCTCTTTGCTGACCAGGCTCAGGAAGTGCGAGTGGCAGTGACGCTCAATCCCGGCCCTTACTTGCGCCGCGAAGACCTGGTCATTCAGCTCGAGGCTGTGCGTTCCGATTCAGGAGCAAAAACCGATCGCACGTACAAGTCGCCCCCCGATGATTTCACGGCAACGCTGGATTTTGGTCCGCTGCCCGCTGGCGCTTACCAGGTGCGCGCAACGCTTTTGGGCAGGAATGGAGAGGTTCTTTTCGAGCAGCCGCCCTACCGGGTCGTGAAGGTTAATTCAGAGCCCGGCGCCCTTTTGAAGGCGTGGATCGACGATCGCAATCTCGCCCACTTCGGTGATGGCGCGCCCCATTTTGTAATTGGAATCTACGACACGTCGGGCTATTCCAATTCTCCAGAATATTATGCCCGCGCGATCAACGAGATTTCCCAAGCGCCGATCAACATGCTGATAAATTATATGATAACCAATGCGCCGATCAGCGCCATCAATGCGTACACGGATGCATTGCAAGAGCACGGCATCTTCTTTTTGCCGAGCGTCAATAACTTCTATGAGGACGCCAGGTGGTACCCAAGGGGCTTGGCGGCCAAGCTGGGCGCTTCGACACAAGACGACTTTACAGCGCGATATGCCAGCGCTCTCGAGAAGAACCGGGCGATTGTCGGCTACTATGTCCAGGATGAGCCGAAAGTTGACGAGGTGGCGCGTACCTTCCATCAATATCAGATCATCAAGGCCAACGATCCGGCCGGATTCAATTTGGTGGTTCTCGACCGTCCGCGCGATGTCCAGTTTTGGAAGGACGCGGTTGACGTCGTCGGAGTTGACCCCTATCCGGTGTGGCTACCCGTCGAAAACTACATCGCTGAAGTGGGCGATTGGACCAGGATGGCGGTGCAGGCGGTACATGCTTCCAGACCGGTCTGGACGGTCATCCAGTTTTACCAGGCGACCGCCATAGCCTCCTGGCCCACGGAACAGCAGCTGCATGATATGAGCTGGATGGCGATCGCGGAGGGCGCCAGCGGAGTTTTCTACTGGTCGCATGGGATGCGTGCGCTCGGGTGGGTGAGGGATCCGGCGGAAAAGGCGGCACTTTTGGGGTCGCTGGTCCGGGTGACCAAAGAGATCAAGGATCTCGAGCCAGTACTGCTGCGGCCCGATACGCAGGTCCTGACCGCCAAGCCATCCCAGGACATCGTCACACGCGAGAAAAGCGGGGCGGACGGTGCCCGTTATGTGATTGCGTACAATCATGGCAGCGCTGCCGCGCTGGCCCGGTTCGTCCTGCAATCCCCCGCGCAATCGGTGACGGTCCGCCGCGGAATGGTAAAAGTTGAAATCAAGGATGGCAAAACTTTCGAGGACGAGTTTGACGGCTACGAAGCGAAAGTTTACGAAATCCGCTAGCGCCAAGTAGCGGAGAGCCGCTTGCGCGGCGGCGGACCGAGAGTGACCGGGCCGGCGCGATGCTGATACTATGGCCGTTGCGCCGCCATGCGATTCATCGATGAAGCCAGGGTATTCGTGCACGCCGGCAAGGGCGGCGACGGCGCTATCGCGTTTCTGCGCGAAAAATTCCGGCCGTTCGGCGGACCCGCGGGCGGCAACGGCGGGCGCGGCGGCAGCGTAATCTTCCAGGTCGATGAAGGCCTCTCGACGCTGCTCGATTTCAAATATCAGCCGCGTCTGATCGCCAAAGACGGCGAATCCGGCCGCGGCAAGGAACAATATGGCCACGGCGCGGACGACGTAGTGGTGCGAGTGCCGCCCGGGACGATCGTCTTCGACGAGGAAAGCGGGACGACGCTCGCGGACCTGGTGATGCCGGGTGACACGGCAGTTATCGCGCAGGGCGGCGAGGGCGGCCGCGGCAATATGCATTTCGCGTCCTCGACGCGGCGCTCGCCGCGAATCGCGACACCGGGAACCGCGGGCGAGCAGCGATGGATCCGGATGGAGCTGCGGCTGGTTGCCGACGCCGGGCTGGTCGGACTTCCCAACGCGGGCAAGTCGACGTTGCTGACCGCGCTCAGCGCGGCGCGGCCCAAGATCGCGGCCTACCCGTTCACGACGCTGGCGCCCAACATCGGCCGCGTGTCGATCTCCGGCGAGGAAAGTTTCACGCTGGCCGATATTCCCGGGCTGATCGAGGGAGCGCATCGCGGGCTTGGACTCGGCATCCGTTTTTTGCGGCATCTGGCGCGCACGCGGCTCGTCGTCTACGTGCTCGACGGCGCGGACAATCCCGACGCTGCGTTCAAGACCGTGCGCGGCGAGATCGCGGCGTTCGATCCGATGCTCGCGGAGCGGCCGGCGGTCGTCGCGCTCAACAAGATCGATCTGATCGGCACGGCCGAAGTGAATAAGATCGCACGCAAGCTTCGCAAGCTCACCGGCCTTGAAGTCTTTCCGATTTCGGCGGACAAGAGCGAAAACCTGGCGCCGCTGGTCGCGGCGATCGCGCGGATGCTTCATGGTATGGATCAACCGGCCGCATGTCCCAGCTGAACTACAAGGAATCGACGGTCGCACGCGCGCGGCGCGTCGTGATCAAGGTCGGCAGCGCGGTGTTGTCCGACGTCGAAGGACTGTGCGTCGATGTGATCGATCAGCTTGCAGCGCAGATCGAGTCGGCGGTGCGGGCCGGCTATGAAGTCGTGATCGTCACGTCGGGCGCGGTGGCGGCGGGACGCGCGCGCCTCTCGAAACTTCACGGCGTGACGATCGCGGCGCGGCAAGCCGCCGCCGCCACCGGGCAAATCGAGCTGATGTCGGCGTGGGCGCGCGCATTCGCCGTCCACGATCGGACCGTCGCGCAGATTTTGCTCACCCATCAGGACCTGGCCGAGCGCCGCAGGCGTCTCAATGCGAATCAGACTATCGCGCAACTGCTTGGCGCGGGCGTGATTCCAATCGTCAACGAGAACGACACGGTCGCAGTCGAGGAAATTCGGCTCGGCGACAACGACGTGCTGTCGTCGCTGGTCGCAAGCCTCGTGCAGGCGCAACTCCTGATTATTTTGAGCGACGTCGATGGCGTCCTGACCGCCGACCCTCGCGAGCGCAGCGACGCGCGGCTGATTCCCGTTATCAGCGATCCGGAGGCCGAGATGCGCGGGCTGGTGGCCGAGCATGCGGGACCGCTGGGGAGCGGCGGGATGGCGACCAAGTTGAAGGCGGCGCGGCAGGCGGCGCAGGCCGGAATCGCCGTGATTATCGCGCGCGGGCGCGCAGCCGGCATCGTGACAATCGCGCTGGACCCGGCGCGCCAGGCGGGCACGCTGATCGTGCCGGCCGGCGTGCGGCTCAAAAGCCGAAAGCATTGGATAGCGTTCGCGCTGCGGCCGGCGGGCTCAATCGCGGTCGATAAGGGCGCGGCCGAGGCGCTGTGCAACCGGGGACGTTCTCTGTTGCCCTCGGGCGTGCGCGAGGTGCGCGGAGACTTCGGCGGCGGCGATTGCGTGAGCCTGCTCGATCCCGACGGCGTCGAGTTCGGGCGCGGATTGGTGAACTATCCGGCGTCCGACGTGTCGAAAGTGGCCGGCCGGCGTTCGACTGAAATTTCAGCTCTGCTCGGCTACAAAGTGGCCGACGAGATTATCCATCGCGACAACTTCGTGCTGCTCAAGGAGATCGCATAACGGGGCAGGGGCAGGGGAAATCACTTTATTGAATGCGGAACCCACCGTGGGTTCCGCACCTCCTTGGGCAGGGGTGACCCCTGCACCCGGTATTAAGAAGACGCGAAAATCTGTGCAGCGCATCTTTTCGCGACCACACTATAGAAGATCTGTTGGCACGGGAGGCCAATATTAAGAGACCGCGCGCGACAACGGAGCGCGGCCTTAACATTGGGTGCAGGGGTCACCCCTGCCCCCTGCACCAGCAGTGAGAAGACGCGAAAATCTGCGCAACGCATCTTTTCGCGACTACGCCATGGGCAGGGCCAAGAAAAATCGGCTCAGCGTGCGGCGCGATTGCCGTCGAGGGCGGCGCGGATTCGCGCGCCCAGAGCCGCATCGACCTTGGTCCAGTATTGGACCGCGCGCTGCTGCATCTCGGGGTTCACTCCGCCCTTCAAGTGCCCGACGATATTCGTGACCAGGTGGTCGCGATCGGTGGCGGACAACACTTCGCGGTACAGCGTGCCGGGCTGCCGGAAGTCGTCGTCCTGGGCGTGCATCACGTACGCGGTTCGCGCGATCTCGCCCGCTTCGATCTGCCAACTCGGGAGTTCCCAGGCCGGGTCTGCCGTGGGGCCGCCAAACGAGTTGGGCGCATAGACCGGATCGGGCGGATTGCTATGGCGCATCGCGCCGTCGCGGTTGTAGCTATGCACAGGAGCCAGCGGCCGGTTGACCGGCAACTCGAGATAGTTGGTGCCGATGCGGTGACGATGGGTGTCGGGATAACTGAAGAGCCGTCCCAGGAGCATCTTGTCGGGACTCGGACCGATACCGCGGACCATATTGGCCGGCTCGAAGGAGGCTTGTTCGATCTCGGCAAAATAATTTTCCGGATTGCGATCGAGGACGATGCGGCCGATCGGAATTTGCGGATAGTCCTTGTGCGGCCAGACCTTGGTCAGGTCGAAGGGATTGAAGCGATAGTCGGCCGCATCGTTGAAGGGCATGATCTGCATCTCGAGCCGCCACTGGGGCGCGTCGCCCTTGGCGATCGAGTTGTACAGATCGCGCAGGTGGAAGTCCTTGTCCTCCGCGGCCATCGCCCTGGCGTCGGCGTCGGTGAAATTCTCGACGCCCTGCACGGTTTTGAAGTGGTACTTGACCCAGAACTTTTCGCCGCCTGCGTTCTCCCACAGAAAGGTGTGACTGCCGTAGCCGTTCATGTGCCGCCAGGTTCGCGGAATGCCGCGATCGGTCATCAGGAATGTCACCTGGTGCGCGGATTCCGGCGACAAGGTCCAGAAGTCCCACTGCATATTATTGTCGCGCAGATGATTATCGGCGCGGCGCTTTTGCGAATGGATGAAGTCCTGGAATTTCTGCGGATCGCGGATGAAGAAAATCGGGGTGTTGTTGCCGACCAGATCGTAGTTGCCTTCCTGCGTGTAAAACTTCAGTGCGAAGCCGCGGGGATCGCGGACGGTGTCGGCGGAGCCTGCTTCCTGGGCGACGGTGGAAAACCGCGCCAGGATTGGAGTACGCAAGCCTTTCTTGCTCAGGAAATTTGCCTTGCACCAGGGTGTGACGTCCTCGGTGACTTCGAAGAAGCCGTGCGCGCCGCCGCCCTTGGCGTGAACCACGCGCTCGGGGATCCGCTCGCGGTTGAACTGCGCCATCTTCTGGATCAGGTAATGGTCCTGCAGCAGGATCGGACCATTGGGGCCGGCGGTGAGTGAATTTTCGTCGCTTGCAGCCGCAATGCCGGCATCGGTGGTCGTTATGGGAGATTTTTTAACAGGAGGATTTTTGTTGGCCATGGTTATCTCCTTTTGTTGTCGTTAGATGCATTTTGAATCCTGAATCGCGCGACTAGCAAGTGCGGATAGCGAGCACGGACGGTAACCTGCGAGACAGTACCGCATAGTTTATTTGAGCGAGTTCGATATATATCCTCGATGGCAGCGGACCCAGGCACAATGAGCAGCGGAATCGGATGACGGTCGAAGCGGATACGACGGCCGCGCTGGCGCGGGCGCGGGCGGCGGCGCCAGGGATGGCGCTGGCGACGACGGCGGCGAAGAACGATTTTCTACGCCGGCTGGCGAGTTCGATTCGCGATTCGCGCGCCGAAATTATCCGCGGCAACGCAATCGACCTCGAGCGCGCGCGCAATAGTGGACGCGGCGGAGCGTTCGTCGAACGGCTGACGCTCAACGACAAGCGAATCGAAGCGATGGCCGCGGGCGTGCTGCAAGTCGAGGCGCTCGCCGATCCGGTCGGGGCTGCGATCGAGAAGTGGACGCGGCCCAACGGGCTGAAGATCGAAAAGCGCCGCGTGCCGATCGGCGTGATCGCGATGATTTACGAATCACGGCCCAACGTCACGGTGGATGCGGCCGCGCTGACGCTGAAGGCTGGTAACGCGGTGGTGTTGCGAGGCGGCAGCGAGGCGCTTAGCACCAACGGATTTCTGGCGGGCCTGATCTCGCACGCGTTGCGGGGCGCCGGGCTGAATCCCGACGCGGCGACCTTTATCCGCGATCCGGATCGCGAAGTAATCCAGATAATGAAGCGCAGCCGCGAGCTGATCGACCTGATAATCCCGCGCGGCGGCAGGTCGTTGAAAGACGCGTTGGACGGATCCGCCGTGCCGCTGCTGCCGCATTTCGACGGCATCTGCCACACCTACGTCGATCGGGCGGCCGATCTGAAGATGGCCGAGGAAATCTGCGTGAACGCGAAATGCTCGCGGCCTTCGGTCTGCAATTCGATGGAAAAATTGCTGGTGCATCGCGAGGTCGCGGAAAAATTTCTCCCGTCGCTCGCTGCGCGGATGATGGCGGCCGGCGTCGAGCTTCGCGGCGATCACGCGACCCGAAAAATCGTGCCGGCAGTGCGCGCGGCGACTGACGAAGACTGGGACGCGGAATATCTGGACCTGATACTGGCGGTGAAAGTGGTGGCTTCGCTTGACGAGGCGATCGAGTTTATCGCGCGTCACGGGTCTCATCTTGCGGACGCAATCGTCACCAGCGACGTGGCAGCGGCGGCGCGCTTTGAACGCGAGGTCGATTCGGCTACGGTTTACGTCAATGCGTCAACGCGTTTCACCGACGGTTTCGAATTTGGATTCGGCGCGGAGACCGGAATCTCGACCAACCGGCTGCACGCGCGCGGCCCGATGGGACTCAACGAGTTGACCACGTACAAGTACGTCGTTGGCGGGACCGGACAAATTCGCGCGTGAGCCGGGAAGCTGAAATCGCATGCGAGTAGGATTGTTCGGCGGCAGTTTCAATCCGATTCATCTCGGGCACCTGCGCGCGGCCGAGGAAGTCCGCGAGAGAATCCAGCTCGACCTGGTATATTTCATTCCGGCCGCGTCGCCGCCGCATAAGGCGAAGAGCGAACTGGCGGCCGCGGAACATCGGCTCGCGATGGTTCGGCTGGCGACCAAGGGCAACCGGCATTTCATGGCGTCGGACGTGGAGATTCGGCGGGCCGGGCACTCGTACACGATCGAAACGGTGCGCTATTTCCTGGCGACGCTGCGCCAGCCGGCGACGCTGTACCTGCTGATGGGCGCGGATCAGTTTGCGGAGCTGGAATCGTGGAAGGAGCCGGACGAACTGGCGCGCCTGTGCAACTTCGCCGTTCATACAAGGTTAACCGAAGGCGAGGCTGGTCCGCCGCGAATTTCAGTTGCCGCGCTCAAACGATTTGGCTACACTCAGGCAGACGATCACTACGTGCATTCGAGCGGACAAACGCTATCTTTCGTCGAAACCACGTTCTTCCCCATTTCAGCGACTGAAATTCGCGGCAAACTGCAGCGCGGTGAATCGATCAGGTACCTGGTGCCGATCGACGTCGTCGATTACATCCAGTACCACGCGCTCTACTGAGGTTCGCTCTGCTTAAACTTTCGCGTTCATTCCAATCGAACCAGCCACCAGCGGCCAGCCAGTTGCCGCGTCGCGGACACATTTCTTGACGGCGCTGAAGAAGGCATACGTTGCCGCCGGAGCGGCGCTGGAAAAAAAGGCCTACGACCTGGTGGTGCTCGATGTCGAGCATCTGAAGTCAGTCGCGGATTATTTTATCGTGGCGACCGGGCGCTCCGACGTGCAGGTGCAGGCGATCGCGCGCGGGATCGAGGACGCGATGGACAAGGCGGGGCAGCGGGCGCTGGCGGTCGAAGGGATGCATCATGCGCACTGGGTGGTGCTCGACTACGACGACGTCGTTATCCACCTGTTCTACGAACCGGCGCGGGAGTTCTACCGGCTCGAGACCAACTGGATCGACGCGCACGAAGTGAAGTTGCCGGAGCCGATTCGGACGCAGGCCGAAGGCTTGCGCATCCGGGCAATCGGGTGAGAGCCGACGCGCGCGGGGTTTTTCAGTCAGACCTCGCGAATCGCGTGCGAGATCCAGACCAGGATGACGGCGCCGATGGTCGCGACGACGATCGCGCCGATCATGCCGCTGGGTCCCGGAATGCCCAGTGCGCCGAAGATCCATCCGCCGACGAGGCCTCCGAGCAGGCCGAGCACGAGATCGCCGAGCAATCCGAAGCCTGCGCCGCGGATCAACTTGCCGGCCAACCATCCCGCGATTATTCCGACTATGATCCAAAAAATCATCGTGGGTACTCCTCGTGGTCGCGATGACGCTCGAACGACGGAGCGAGACCGCTACTTTTTCTGTTCCATCGCAGCGCCGCAGCACTTGAGTTGTCCGGAACCGCCCTTGGTGACGATAACCTGCGATTTGCAATTGGCGCAGATGTAAACTTTGCCGAGCTGATTTGCCATTCGTGGATCCTGATCCTTTCGGACGATTTTGTCTTAAAAATTTGCGCCGAACATTCACGCGCCCCGAAACAGCGGTCTGCGCTTCTCGAGAAAGGCGCGCACGCCTTCGGCGCGGTCGGCAGTCGTTTGTAGCAGGGCGTATAGATCTTCCTCAAGCCTTATGCCCTGCTCCAATGTCATGTCGTAACCCTTGAGCACGGCGTCCTTGACCAGCCGCGCGGCCAGCGGAGCGCGGCTCAGGATCGCCTCGGCGACGCGACCGCTTAATGCGGCGAGCTCGGTGCGGCTGTCGGCGAGATAAGCGACGAGGCCGGTGCGCATCGCTTCGTCGGCTCCCAGAGGCGTCCCGGTGAGCATCATGCGCAGAGCGTTGCCGGCACCGACGAGCCGCGGGAGTCGCTGGGTCGCGCCGAAGTGGGGCATCGCGCCGCGTTTCATCAGCGTGATCGCGAATCGAGCCGACGAAATGGCGACCCGAATGTCGGCGGCCATGGCAAGTTCCAATCCTTCATCGAATGCGTCGCCGTTGATGATCGCAACGGTGGGCTTGGAGAGCACCGCGAGCGATTCGACGAGGCGCGGATCCACGCCGTTGTCGAAACCGGTGCAGAACACGGAGCCGGCGCCGGTGATAGCGAGCATGCGGGCGGCGGCGTCGTCCTCGACGTGCTCGATCAGCTCGAGCATCCGCACCGCCATCGCAGGCGTGAGCATCGCGCGCGGAGCGGCGTAGCGAAGCGTCGCGCTGACGCATCCGCTGGCGAAGGCAACGTCGATCACGCCGGCGGCCTGGTGGCGCGCGGCGCGGGTTCGGGTTTTTTTGGCGGGGCGCGGCGTCAGACGTCTCCCGCGGGCGCGCGCAGGTCTTTGCGCAGGATTTTGCCGAGCGGATTTTTGGGCAGCGCGTCGATGAACTCGATACGCTCGGGACGCTTGAAGCTGGCGAGCCGCGAGCGGCAGAACTCGGCGAGCTCTTGCTCGGTCACGGTCTTCCCCTTGCGCACGACGACGAAGGCCTTGACGGTCTGCCCCCACTCGACGGAGGGCACGCCGATAACGGCGCATTCATCGACGGCCGGATGGCTCATGAGGACGGTTTCGATTTCCGCGGGAGCAATATTTTCGCCGCCGCGGATGATCATGTCGTCCTTGCGGCCGGCGAAGAAGACGTAGCCGCCGCTGTCGAGCCATCCGAGATCGCCCGTGGCGCGCCATCCGTCGGGCATTTGCGCGTTGTCGTCGCGGCCAGCGTAGCCCTTCATGATTCGCGGCGTGCGGATGATTATTTCGCCGACCTGGCCGGTGGGGAGGAACTTGCCGTCCTCGTCGCGGACGCGAATCTCGACGTCGGGGAGAGGCAACCCTACCGAATTGAGGCGTTTGAGTTTGATCTCGATCTGCTCGGGCGTGCCCTCGATTCTATGATCGTCGGGGCCGAGCACGGTCAGCGATGAAGTTGTTTCGGTTTGTCCGTACGCGTTCACGAAGCCGACTTGTTTCGGAAAGACTTCTATCGCGCGGCGAATTACCTGCACCGGCATTGCCGCGCCGCCGTAGGCGAGGTTGGTCAGGCTGGAGAGATCGGAGTTCGCAAATGACGGCTCGTCGATGATCTGTTTCATCATCGTGGGCACAACGAAGCCATGCGTGACGCGCTCGCGCTGGACGAGATCGAGCCACGTGCGGGCGTCGAATTGCGGCATCACGATCATCCTGCGGCCGGTCCAGATGTTGGTCATGTACGAGGTGGTTCCGGCGATGTGGTAAAACGGCACGCACACCAGAGCGACGCCGCGATCGGTGCCGTCGGCCATCTCGACGTTGGCGGTCACGTAGGCGGTGAAATCGCGAAAGCGCAACTGCACACCCTTGGGCAGCGAGGTGGTGCCGCTGGTGTACATCAGGATCGAAATATCCTCGTCTTCGACTTCAGCTTCGGATTCATCGGGGTCGGCCCTGGCGATCAGATCGGCGAGCCGCGGCAATCCGCGGGCAGCGTCGCCGATCGCGACAATCGTGTTGGCGCTGAGCCGGGACCGAATCTTGTTTACCAGTTCGAGGTAGCGATCGCCGACGAGCAGCGCCTTCGCCTGTGCGGTGTTGATCATGTATTCGAGCTCGGCATCCTTGGCGCGATAGTTGAGCGGCAGGAATACGAGCCCGGCCTTGGCGGCAGCGTAGTAGCATTCGATGTAGAGATCGGAATTGGTGTCGAGCAGGGCAACGACGTCGCCATGCGCCAAACCGAATTGTTTGAAGACCGCGCACAGGCGCGCGACCTGGTCGTTCAGATCCGCGTAGGTAAGCCGTCGCGAGCCGAAGACCAGGATTTCCTGGTCGGGCACGATCGACGATGGGATCGTGACGAAGTTAACCGTGTTCACAGCGCGCGATTCCTCCAGGGTATATGCAAATCATATATCGGCATTTTTTCCGCCGCGGATTGGCGCGGGGCTGCGGCCAGTTTCGATCAGCGCGAGCCGCTGCCAAAGCCGGCGTTCGAGTTCGAGTCCCTGTCGAAGCGGCAAATCGAGGCCTCCCCAGACCGCCAGCTTTAATATCGCGGACCGCTCGCGGGCGACGCGTCCAAAGGTGCGGGCGACCGTGAGCGCGCGGCGATCCAAATCCGCCAAGGGAACTACTTCGGCGACCAAACCTACAAGTAACGCGTTTTGGGCGTCAATCCAACGGCCCGTGAGGCAAAGGTCAAGCGCGCGTCCCAGGCCGATCCGGCGCGCGGCGGTTTGGGTGCCCGCGACGCCGGGAATCATGCCGGCGCCGGTCTCGGGCAGGCAAAGGCTGGTGTCATCGGCGGCGATGGCCAGGTCGCACAGCAGCGCCATCTCGAGCCCGCCACCGACCGTGTAGCCGTGGATCGCCGCGATCGTCGGGACAGGCAGCGCGCGAAGCATCCCCCACACGTCGCGGCGAAAGCGGGCCCATCGTGCGACGATTGGCGAGGGCGCCATCCCGAACTCGGCAAGATCGCCACCGCTCGAGAAGGCCTGACCGGCGCCCCGCAAGACCATCGCGCGAACCTCGCGATCGTCGTGGATGGCGGCGAGGATCTCAGACAGATCGTCGCGCATCGCCATGTTGTAAGCGTTGAATTGATCGGGACGATTGAGCGTGACCCACGCGACGGGACCGCGCTTGCTGTAGAGAACCGCGCTCGAGCCGCTCGATGACATCAGCCGGAACGCAGGTCGGCGCTGTCGCTGCTGGCGATGGCGGGGCGGCCGCGCTCGTAAACCACGCGGCCGCCGACGATTGTTATATCGACGGCGAGGTTCATCAGATCGGCGGGCTTGAGCGAGAACGGGTCGTGCGGCAACACGATGAGATCGGCCAGACGGCCGGGCTCGATGGCGCCGGCCTCGAGCCGGGCCAGGCGCGCAGCGTCGATCGTGAAAAGCGCGAAGGCCTCGTGGACGGGGAGCGCTTCGGCGGGTGCGAGCTGGACGCCGTCGAGGGTGGTGCGGGAAACCGCGGCCGCAATCGCGGCGAGCGGCTTGGCGGGTGTGACCGGGGCGTCGGTGGCGCCGACCAGATGAACACCGGCGGCCTTGAGACTTCGCGCGCGGTAGAGATGCGCGATGAGGCCGGGCTCCGCGGCGTACTTGGGACCGCGGAAGTGGATGAAGCCGGGGTTGGTGACGACCCACACGCCGAGCGCCATGAGCCGGTCTATGTAGTTGGGCGTAATCAGCCCGCCGTGTTCGATGCGAAACCGCGGGATGTCGCGGTCGCTTGGGAAACCCGCCCTGGCAGCTTCGATCGCGGCGACCGCCTCTTCCAATTCTTCGATTTCGGTCACATGAAAAGCGCAATCGAGTCCCCGGCCGAGCGCATAGAGCACCGGGCGCGCGAGCCCGGCACGGTCGTACTGATAGCCGGGCATGAACTTGACGGCGGACAACCCGATTCCAGCGGCGCGGGCAAGTTGCTCGCATCGATCGACGGCGTCGAGATGCTGGCCGCCGATCATCACGCCGACGCGTTGGCATATCGCGCCCGAACTCGCCAGCTTGGCGAACAGTTCGACTTCGACGGGGCCGTTGCGGGTGGTTGCGTCGGTGAATGTGGTCACTCCCGCGGCGGCCAGTTCGCGGCTCATGATGCGCGCGCGCGATTCCGATTCCGCGGCGGTCACGAGCGGGAGACGATCAGACAGCCACGTTTCCATCCCGACTACGAGGCCGGTGAGCAAGCCTTTGGCGTCGCGAACCAGGTTGGCGCCCGGCGGCGGTGTGAAGCCGGGAGCCTCGAGGCCGAGCAACGCGATGGCGCGCGAGTTGAGCCAGGTCGCATGCAACGTCTGATGGCGCAGGCGCAGCGGATTTTTGGGCAGAGACTGATCGAGTTCGGCGCGCGTGGGCCCGCGCTTTTCGAGCATCAGCGCTTCGTCGCATCCGAACGCGCGCAGCCAGTTGCCGGGCGGAGTCTTGCCGGCGGCAAGCCGCAGATCGCCCAGCAGATCGCCCACCGTGCGGCATCGCTGAACCGAGACTCCGGTGGCAGCGGCGGCAGCCTGCAGGAAATGGAGGTGCGAATCGATAAAGCCGGGAGCGACGGCGCGGCCCGCGAGCTTGATCAGATGAGTTCGCGGACCGACCAGCGGCTTCAGTTGCGCAAACGGACCGTGCGCGGCGATCACCCCGCCAGAGATGGCAACCGAGTCGCTGTCGGGGTGGCCGAGGACCAGACCCTCGTGAAGAACCAAGTCGGCTTTCGCGGGCGCGACTAGCACTTTGGAACGCATGCCTTCGTCGCCTGCGACCGAGCGCGGCGGCGTACGGACGTTCTAGTCGGAACTTGGAAGCGGCTTGGCTTCCTTGATCTTCATCTCGCCATCGCAACACTCGACGCCGCCGGCGCCAGCCTTGTTGCAGAGCACCTCGGTGCCGCACTTTTCGCATATGTAACGCTTTCCAAGCACGTTAGCCATCTCAATCCACTCCTTGAACCGGGGCCGTGCGGGCCCGCAGATTAAACTTAAAGTATCGCTTCAATTAGTCAACTCTGCGCGAACGGCAAATCAGCCACGATCGCGGCGCCGTCCCCGCCAATCTTCAGCTCAACCCCGGGCGTCCATGCGCTGCGGTGCAAAATCGCAAGCCCGATCGCGCCAAATCGCGGCGAGCGCACCGCACTGGTCACACGGCCGACTTCGATCCCGGCCAGACTGACCACCGCGCCGACCGGGGGCACATGCGCATCGTTGAACTTAAGTCCGAACATCCGTTTTTTCAAACCGCCGCGCGCGGTCGCCCGCTCGATAGTTTCCTGCCCAAGGTAGCATCCTTTGGAAAACGAGATTGCACGATCGAGCCGCGCCTCGAGTGCGATCGTCTTGTCGGTGGTATCGACACCGATGAGTGCGATGCCGTTTTCGACGCGGATAGTTTCCAGCGCGCTCGAATCGACGCGGCGCGAATCCGGCGCTTTCGCCAGCAGGTTGGCGATGGTCGAATCAATCGAATCGCGCGAAGCGATTACCGATACCGCGGGTCCGCCGTAACGAGGCAGGTTGCCGATCAGCGACTTGCCGGCTTCGACGAAGCGCCACGGAGCAATCGACGCTGCCACTTCAGCAGAGCAGGCCGCGTCGAGAGCGGCAGGTCCTTCGGCGTCGATCAGGGCAAGCTCGCTTGCGTCTTCGAATTCGACATCGTCGGCCACCAGCAGGCGCTCAAGATGCGCCCGCGTGCGCGTCCACGCATCGGAGTCGATATCGACCATGAGCGCATCGCCGGTCACCCAGAGGAACGCATCGGCGATCACATGCGCGTGCTCGGTCAGAAACAGCGCTGGCAGGATGGCACCGGGCTGGGCGCCCTTTACGTCGGCGCTGCACATCCCGTGGAAGAACGAGGCGCGATCGTCGCCGACTACGCGCACGACGATTCGGCCGTCGAGGACGAGCACCCCCGCCGCGTTTACGACCGCATCGTAAGCCGAGTCGAAGGCCGCATCGGCGGTTGCGGGCGCGCCGGTACGATCGGATGTTTCGAGATGTGCCACGACAAAACAAAGATAGCAGGGGTGACCCCGTGCGCGTAGAGCAGCAGCGCAAGAGGGAGAACTTGATTGTATGCGAAACCCGCCATGGGTTTCGCGCATCCTTGGGCAGGGCTGAGCCCTGCACCCGGTAACGAATCGAAAAATCCGCGCGGCGCGTCTTTTTCTCTCGGGCGTAATACTGGCCAGCGGTGCCAACGTGCAGGGGTGACCCCTTGTATCTTGCCGTCAGCATCGCAAGATGGATTTGAACTTGGGCGCGGCAGACCGAGAACCCCTGGGTCCGCAAAGAGCGAGACCGCGGTGCAGCGCGGGTCGCCGCGCCCTA
>NZ_JBEKFG010000063.1:0-23214 GCF_050013435.1 Binatus sp. (SeqCode)
TTGCGCACCGACACGGGTCAGCGCGCGCCGAATGTCCGCCTGGAAGATAACCACCAGGATCACAAACAACGAACCAAGGAAGTTGTTCAAGAGCCAGTTCAGCGTGAACAGTCCGAGCACCTGCGACGCGACGAACGCGACGCCCACGATCACCATCCCGACCACCATCTGCATCGTGCGCGTGCCGCGGATCAAAAGCGCGATCCGGTAGATCACGTAGGCCACGATCAGAACGTCAACGACATCCTGCCATCGCGGCTGCGGTATCATGGGTATGTAGTTATGCATCGCACCCCAACGGCCGAGCCCGTCCCGCCATCGCCGCGGCCATCCGCACCACGGCGACGGCCGCGCCGGCGTCGTGCACGCGCACAATCGACGCGCCGGCGGCCACTGCCAGCGCGTTCGCGGCGGCAGTGCCGAACTCCAGTTCTCGCTCGCCGGCGCCGGCGATTGCGGCCACAAAGCTCTTGCGCGACGCTCCCACCAATACGGGATAGCCGAGCGCACAGAGGTCGGGCAAGGCGGCCAGCAATTTCAGATTATGCTGGGCGGTCTTGGCGAAGCCTAGTCCCGGGTCGACGATTATTCGCGAGCGCGCAACTCCCGCCGCGGCGGCAAATCGCGCGCGCGCCCGCAGGTATTCGAGGACCTCGCGCACCACGTCGCGGTAGCGTGCGAACTCGATATGATTGGCGAGACCGCCGCGCATATGCATCAGCACCACCGCGCACCTGGTTCGCGCCGCCAGCGGCGCCATTTCGCAGTCGTGCTCGAGCGCCGTGATATCGTTGATTATCGCCGCGCCCGACTCGAGCGCGACGCGCGCGACCTCCGCGCGGCGCGTGTCAATCGAGATTGGCACGCCGAGCCGCTTGCCCAAGCGCGCGAGCACCGGCGCGACTCGCGCGAGTTCAACCTCGATCGGCACCTCCGACGCGCCCATGGGACGCGAGGATTCACCGCCGACGTCGATCAGGTCGGCGCCGGCCGCTTCCATCGCAAGCGCGTGCTCGACGGCGCGGTCCGCGTCCAGATAGCGCGCGGCGTCGGAGAAGGAGTCGGGCGTGACGTTGAGCACGCCCATTACCGCAGGGAACTTGATTACGCGACCGTCGTGAAGCTTGAGATACCGGGATCGAGACGCGGGCCCGCGCAAGCCTCGATCACTTGATGATTTGGTTTTGATCCGCGAGCGTCGCATCGCACCGGTCCCACGCCCCCTCATCCACGCGGCGACCGACTCGCCGTGGCGAATCGATCAGAGCGCCGCGACCACGCCGGCGAAGACGACTACACGAGAACCGGCTTCGGCGGGAGTCCGGGCACCGGGCTTTCGCTTTCGTTGTCGGCACGCTTTTCCTTGCCCGGTTCCGTGCCCGGACGCGGCGGAAAATCGTTGCGCACCGCGGCCGGCGATGGCGGCAACTCGCGCCCTTCGCGGAACGCCGTCACCATCGCCTCGACTTCGCTGCCGTCGAGCACTTCCTTCTCGAGCAGCCGCGCGGCGATCGCGTGAAGCAGCACCAGATGATCCGACAGCAGCTGGCGCGCCTTCTGATACGAGTCATCGATGATACGGCGCACTTCGCGATCGATCTCGAGCGCGGTCTGCTCGGAGTAATCCTTATGATGAGAGATGTCGCGGCCCAAAAAGATCTGTTCCTCGCGCCGGCCGAACGTCATCGGGCCAAGCTCCTTGCTCATGCCCCATTCGCAGACCATCTTGCGCGCGAGCTCGGTCGCCTTTTCGATATCGTTGCCCGCGCCGGTCGTCATCTGGCCGAACACGAGTTCTTCCGCCGTGCGGCCGCCGAACATCACGGCCAATCGCGTCACCAGGTAGTCGCGGGGATAGGTGTAACGATCGTCCAGCGGCAATTGCTGCGTCACGCCAAGCGCCATCCCGCGCGGGATAATCGTAACCTTGTGGACCGGATCTGCACCGGGCTGAAGCATCGCGACCAGCGCGTGGCCGCCTTCATGATAGGCGATTATCTTGCGCTCCGAGCCCGACATCACCATCGAGCGCCGTTCCGCGCCCATCATCACCTTGTCCTTGGCGAGCTCGAAGTCCGACATCTCGACCTTATCCTTGTTGCGGCGCGCCGCCAGCAGCGCGGCCTCGTTGACAAGGTTTTCCAGGTCGGCTCCGGCAAAGCCCGGCGTCGAACGCGCCAGCTTGGTCGCATCGACGTCGTCGGACAGCGGTACCTTGCGGGTGTGGACCTTCAGGATGCCCTCGCGGCCCTTCACGTCAGGAAGCGGCACCACCACGCGGCGATCGAAACGGCCCGGGCGCAGCAACGCCGGGTCGAGCACGTCGGGGCGATTGGTGGCAGCCACCAGGATCACACCTTCGTTGGCCTCGAACCCGTCCATCTCGACCAGCAACTGGTTGAGCGTCTGTTCGCGTTCATCGTGACCGCCGCCAAGTCCGGCGCCGCGATGACGTCCCACGGCGTCGATCTCGTCTATGAAGATGATACACGGCGCATGCTTCTTGCCCTGCACGAACAGGTCGCGCACGCGCGACGCGCCCACGCCGACGAACATCTCGACAAAGTCCGATCCCGAGATCGAAAAGAACGGCACGCCCGCTTCGCCGGCGATCGCCCGCGCGAGCAGCGTCTTGCCGGTTCCCGGCGCCCCGACCAGCAGCACGCCCTTGGGGATTCGCCCGCCGAGCCGCGTGAAGCGCTTAGGGTCGCGCAGAAATTGAATTATCTCTTCGAGCTCGTCCTTGGCCTCGTCGATTCCGGCCACGTCGCCGAAGGTCACCTTGTGCGTATTTTCAGTCAGCAGCTTGGCGCGGCTCTTGCCGAACGACATCGCCTTGCCGCCGCCGATTTGCATCTGGCGCATGAAGAAAATCCACAGCGCCGCCAGCACGATTATCGGGAACCACTGCACCAGCGCGACCATCCACCACGGATCGCCTTCGACCGGCTTGGCCGCGATCTTGACGCCCTTTTCGCGCAGCGTCTTGACCAGGTCGGGATCCTCGGGCGCGTAGGTCTTGAAATGCTCCCCGCTGGTCGTGTCGCCCTTGATCAGATTACCCTGAATCGTTGCCTCGGCGACCTGGTTTTTTTCAACCTGGTTGAGGAAGTCCGAGAAAATTATTTCAGGTTCTTTGGGCTGTTGCCTGCTGAAGATATTGAACAGCAACAGGAACATCAGGCCCAGCACTAGCCATAGCGCAATACTGCGAGAAAACTGGTTCATGCTATTAGAAAAGTATCACGCGCGTTGATCGGCACGCAACGTGGCAGGCGCTAAGCCACGATTTCAGACGCCTCAACGCGCAGTACGGTTTCGGTGGCCTTGGTGACCAGCGCGCAGTCGGCGCGCGCAAGCCCCGGAAGCCATGCGATTTCGCCGCCGACCGTGACCACCGGGAAGCGCTCCCGCCTCGCGCGCGGCAGCTTGCGATCGACAAACACGTCATGGACCTTGCGCGTGCCACGCATCCCCATCGGATGCATCCGGTCGCCCTTCA
The DNA here is from genome assembly GCF_050013435.1 of Binatus sp. (SeqCode). GTDB lineage: Bacteria > Desulfobacterota > Binatia > Binatales > Binataceae > Binatus. The sequence continues at coordinate 3,503 of NZ_JBEKFG010000063.1, forward strand.
TAAAATTGCGCGCGACCAGCCCGGCGTCCGCGATTTTCGCAGCGTCGAACATCGCGACCAACGGAAGCGAACTATCCGGCATCGACGCGTGCGCGGCCGGATTGGTCGAAGCCTCGAACGCAAACCCCGCCGCTGCGACAACTGTGATTCCGTCGGCCGCAATCGCCACCGAGAATCCCGCGGCGGCGCCGATCGTGGCGCCTGCTTCGCGCTCAGAGCGCGGATGCACCACCCGAATCAGATTGTACTCGCGCTCGGCGCGCCAGCCGCCCGGAAGATCGATCGAGTCGCTCGGGCCGCCTGCCAGGATGAGTTGACGCATCGCCTCAATATGCGCGCGCGAAATTCTGCGCAAAGATCCCATCCGCTCGGCGAGCAACAGCCGAACGGCAACCGGTTGCACCGCGCGATTCACCCCGCTGAATCCCGACACATCGAGCGCGCCACCCCGCCGGCGCATCGCGTCCAGTTCGCGCGCGGCAATCGCCGCGACCAGCTCGTCGAGCGAGCGCATCTCGGCCGCGACTTCCACCAGCCGCCCGCCAAGTCCCGGCGCGTACTCGCGCTCGAGCATCGGCAGCAGTTCGGCGCGAATCCGGTTGCGCAGAATGTCGCGCGACGAATTCGTCGAATCTTCCACGAACGCAGTCGCGCGCGCGTCCAGGTAGCCGCGAACGTCGGCGCGCGAAATCGACAGCATCGGACGAATCAACCGGCCCGGCCCGTGCTCGGCCATCGCCGCCATCCCCGCCGCGCCGGCGCCGCGCATCAGGCGCATCAGCACGGTCTCGGCCTGGTCGTCGCGATGGTGCCCGAGCGCGAGGTAGTCGGCACCCACGCGGTCCGCGACGCGCCCGAGAAAATCGCGGCGCACCTCGCGCGCCCGCTCCTCGAGGTTCGCGCTGGAAATCGACGCGTCGAGGCCCTCGGCATGCTCGACGATCAATTCGACGCCAAGCCGCGCGCACATCGCGCGTACAAAAGCCTCGTCGCGATCCGACTCATCGCCTCGAATCCGATGGTTCAAATGCGCCGCCGCAATCCGGAGTCCCAGCCGCTCGCGAAGCTCAAGCAGCGCACAAGTAAGCGCAACCGAATCAGCCCCGCCGGAAAGCGCGATCAGTATAGATGCGCCCCGACGGACGCGCGCGCGCTCAAGCGCCGCCTCGATCGCGCCGACCACGATATTTTCCGCATCCTTAACCATCACCGATGAGATTATTCCCGCATGAGATCTGCATCAACGCGCCGAGTCAGGATGATGCGACGCCTCGCTTTTGCGATTGTCCCGCTTCCCACGTCGCGACATAGTTGGAGCCGCGCGATCGGCACGCTAGACTCGCGTAGCCCAGACGCATACTCGGCGACATCGCGCAAAAACTACGCGCAAAAACTACGATGGACGAACGTTACGACCCAAAGAAAATCGAGCCCGCGTGGCAGGCCGAATGGCAACGCACCAATCTCTACCTCACGCGCGAGCAACCCGGCCGCCCGAAATTCTACATCCTCGAGATGTTCCCCTACCCGTCCGGGGCCGGGCTGAGCGTCGGTCATCTGCACAACTACGTTCCGTGCGACGTAATCGGGCGCTTCAAGCGGATGGCGGGATTCAGCGTGCTGCACCCGATGGGATGGGATGCGTTCGGACTGCCGGCGGAGAACGAGGCGATCCTGAAAGGATCGCATCCCACGGAAACCGTCCCGCGTTACGCCGCCAACTTCAAGCGCCAACTGACAATCTCCGGATGCGCGTACGACTGGACGCGCGAGATCAATTCGTCGTCGCCCGAGTATTACAAGTGGACGCAGTGGTTCTTCCTGATGCTCTACAAGCGCGGGCTGGCCTACCGCGCCACCGGAGCGCAATGGTGGTGCGACAAGTGCCGCACGATCCTCGCCAACGAACAGGTCGTCAACGGATGCTGCTGGCGGCATACCGACAATCCGGTCACCAAGAAAGATCTCGAGCAGTGGTACATCAAGATCACCGACTACGCGGATCGATTGCTCGCCGACCTGGACGGGATCGACTGGCCCGAGCCGATCAAGCTGATGCAGCGCAACTGGATCGGGCGCAGCGAAGGCGCGGAACTTGCGTTCCCGGCGCCCGCTCATGCCGGTAAGGAAATCCGCTTTTTCACCACGCGCCCCGACACCGTCTTCGGCGTATCGTTCATGGTGCTCGCGCCGGAGCATCCGATCGTCGCCGAAATAACCACGCCCGCGCAGCGCGCGACGGTCGAGGCTTATGTCGCCGACGCGCGCCGCCAGACTGAAATCGAGCGGATGTCCACGGTCAAGGAGAAATCCGGCGTCTTCACCGGCGCCTACGCGCACAACGTCTTTACCGATCGAGACATCCCGGTCTGGATCGCCGACTACGTCCTGATGGGCTACGGCACCGGCGCGATCATGGGCGCGCCCGGCCAGGACCAGCGCGATTTCGAATTCGCCACGAAGTATCGCCTCGAGATTCCGCGCGTGACCGCACCCGCCGGCGGGAGCGCACCACCGGCGGACCGCGCGTTCACCGAACCGGGCATCGCGATCAATTCGGGCTTCCTCAACGGGATGACAACGGCTGAAGCGATCACGGCCGTCGCCAAGTACGCCGAGGATCACGGAATCGGCCGCGCGACTATCAACTACCGAATGCGCGACTGGCTGATTTCGCGTCAGCGCTACTGGGGATGTCCGATCCCGATGGTGTATTGCAAGACCGACGGAATCGTGCCGGTGCCGGAAGATCAACTGCCCGTGATGCTGCCTGCGATGAAGGACTATTTGCCGTCGGGCACCGGCCGCTCTCCGCTCGCCAACGTGCCTGAGTTCGTCAACACGACCTGCCCGAAATGCGGAGGCCCGGCTGAGCGCGAGACCGACACGCTGGACGGCTTCGCATGCTCGTCGTGGTACTTCCTTCGCTTCGCATCGCCGCATGAAGACAAGAGGCCATTCGATCGGACGGCGGTCGATTACTGGTTGCCGGTCGATCTCTACGTCGGCGGCGCAGAGCATGCCGTGATGCATCTGTTGTACGCGCGGATGTGGACCAAGGTCATGTTCGACGCGGAACTGATTGGATTCGACGAACCGTTCCCAGCCTTGCGCAACCAGGGTGTGGTGTGGGCCTCCGACGGCCAGCGGATGTCGAAGAGCAAGGGCAACGTCGTCACGCCGGACGCGATGATCGACAAGTACGGCGCCGACGCGCTTCGGCTCTGGGAGCTGTTCATGAGCCCCTTTGACGAAGCGACCAACTGGAACGAAAGCGGCGTTGCGGGCACCCTGCGATTCATCCAGCGCGTGTGGACGATGATCCGGCGCTACGTCGAAGCGGGACGGCCCGGCGGCAAGCCCAGCGAAGAAACGATCAAACGCGTGCACAAAACGATTCAGCTCGTCACCGATCATATCGAGCGGCTGCGCTTCAACACCGCGCTCGCCGCGCTGATGGATCAGCTCAACTACCTGGCGAAGCTCAAGCCCGAAGAGATGGGCCGTGTCGGCGCGGAGACCTTTGTGCTGATGCTCGCGCCGATGGCGCCGCACGTCACCGAGGAAATGTGGCGGGCGCTCGGCCACGACACTTCCGTTCATCTGGAGGCGTGGCCGAAGTTCGATCCGAAGCTCGCGCGCGACGAGACGGTAACCGTGGTCGTGCAGGTTAACGGCAAGGTGCGCGATCGCCTTGAGGTCGGCGCGGGCGCTTCGGAAGCCGACGTGCGCGAACTCGCGCTCAAGAGCGAGGCCGTCGTGCGCCATCTCGCGGGCAAAACGCCGACGAAGATCATCTTCGTAAAAGACAGAATGCTCAGCATCGTCGCTTGAGCCGCGCAGTTCAACGCCCAGGATATAGGACCAGCGGGACGAGTGAAGCATATCAAACAGATACTCAATCTCACCGAGGTGTTGATCGTTACGTCTAGCCTGCTGTTATTCGTTGCAACGACATCAAGTGCTCTGACTCGTTCGAAGTCTTATGGTGAATGGACGGCAACCTGCAGCTACGGCGATATGCTAGAGGTAATGGGTTGCTCTGTGATGAGCGACTACAAAACAACCAGGCAAGGTCTCATACGGGGAAAACTGTATATTTCCGGTTCGCCTCCAATGTTGACGGTCATAGTGTCAGGAGCGACTCCGGCCAGATCTGGACCGATATTAAAAGTGGACGACAACCCTCCGATGAGTGGCATAGTTCAATTCGCAGGACCAAACTCTGATGTGAAAGCTTCGAGCAGCTACAGCTATCTCATCGCCGGACCCTTCGAGGCCCAAGCGGCTGCGGGCAAACGACTCAGGGTGAGAGTGCCGCTGGACACCGGAAATTTGGAGGCCGTTTTTGACTTGTCCGGCTATTCGCGCGCAAAGGCGCTCGTGGACCACTGGCAAGCAGGTAAATGAAGCTCGACCCTGATTTGTACCGCACCTTCCCCGCGCCATCGTCCCGTAATCGCCGCCATCGTCGCTGCCGACCGCCACGGTCACACCGGCGAGGAGCTGAGCTCCGGCGGCCTGCGCCCGGAGAGCCTGAAGCGCTTTCGATGCTGGTGTGGCACCCGCCCGACATGGCCGAGGAAGTGTTCAAGACCACGTTGAGCATTGTCGCTTGAGCCGCCCCGAATCGCGGCACTGGCTCAGTTTGCGGGCCTGATAGGGCGAAAGGGCTCGGAAGAGCGATTCATACCATATGTAGTGGTTCTGGGACTGCTGGGCTCTAGGGCTAGCTTTGTTCCGTCAAAAATAATTTCGACCAAGACCAGGTGTCGCCCGATTTCGGATGAGCGCGGCGAGTACAGGGCATCCTGGCGGTTGACCATAGGGTATGTGTAGCACGCCGAATCCGGCGGCGTCAGGCTGAGCAGTTCATCCCCAAACCCGGCCTGAACCTCGGGTTCAGCTTCATCGAAACTGAACCAGCGCCCAAATCGCCCCGAACCTTGAAGGAGGCGCGGCGGGCGTGCGATGCTCCGGGCGGGTACGACTTCAGATCCTTTTCATCATCACGCAAGGAGCGAACGACATGGCCGAGGAAGTGCTTAAAGTCACACGTCATCCGAACTACGCGGTGTTGACGCTAAACCGTCCCGAAAAGCGCAACGCGCTGAATCAGCCGATGATCGAGGCGGTCAACAACGCGCTCGTCAAATTCGAAAGCGACCGCGAAATCCGTGCGATCCTCATCCGTGGCGAAGGCGCGAGCTTTTGCGCGGGAATCGATCTGAAGGAAGTGGCCGAGGCCAGTGGGCCTCACAACCCGACCTCGCTCGAGTCCGTCTTCGGCCGATTGGAGCGGTTCCCGGTGCCTACTATCGCGGCTATCCAGGGCGCCGCGCTGGCCGGCGGACTCGAACTGGCGCTGCATTGCGACCTTCGAATCGCGTCGGAAAACGCCAAGCTCGGCATGACGCTCGGCCGCGTCGGCTTGATGGTGCCGTACGATTTCACGCGCAAGCTGATCGAGGTTTGCGGATCGGCCAACACCGCGTGGATTCTCTATACCGCCGACGCGCTCGACGCCCAGCGCAGCCGTCACATGAACATGGTTCACGATGTCGTCGCCGACGCGAAGCTCGGCGAGGCGGCGACCGCGTTGGCCGAGCGGATCGCCGACAACGCACCACTCTCTTTGCGCGCGATGAAGGCGACGGTGCGCCGATGCATGAGCGAGACCTTCGACGCGTGGCATGACGATCTGTTGCAGATGGCGCGCTCGGTTCGCGACAGCCACGACGCCCGGGAAGGCGTGCGCGCGTTCCTGGAAAAGCGCAAGCCGGTCTGGAAGGCGGATTAGCGCGGCCGTTGGCACAGTGTCGTGTCCCGCAAATAAATCGAAGAACAAAACCCTAACCCCTAGCCCCTTCCCCAGAAAAAGTGGGGAAGGGGAACTGAAAAATCCTCTGGGGAATGCTGCCGTCCTATCCCCCTCACCCCCTTTCCGGGGCGGAAAGGGGGAACCGGCCTGGAGAGCCCCTTGCCTGGTCGTACCAGAATGAACCAGAACTTTTTCAAGATATTTGCAGGTCACAACACTAGTCGGAATGCCTGCCCAGCAGGCTGTTGAAAAAGTAATTTTCAACGCCTGCTCCCTCTCTCTTGTCTCCCCCAAAGGGGGAGATGTTGTAGGTAGGAAGACAGCTTTTACGCAGGATGTTGAAGCGCTTGAAATCGAAAACCGCGATGTATCCCAATTCTTCAACGCCCTGCTAGGGCGTTGCGGATCGCGCCGGCAGTCTCCAGCAGCGTGCTCGGCAGGTTCAAGGTTCCCGCGACGTTTGAATATGGATAGAGCCGCGCGTTCAGATGGGCGTGCAGCGGAATGCCCTCGCCCTGGTGAATTTCATAGTCAAGTGGCAACGGCCCAAGGATCATGAGTATGCGATGGATCGCATTGGCAAATTGCCGCATCTGGTCCGGCCTCAGCTCCGATACCAGTCCCCGGTAGTTGGGCATCACGACGTCGTAGCTGCGCGGGAACCCGCCCATCGGGCTCGCATAGCTGACGACAGAGTCGCCGCGATCGATCACCAGATTGAGGCGCTCCATCAGCGCGATGATCTCGCGCCATAGATGAGGATTGTCACGCTCGGCGCGGGCCTCCGCGAGCACGGCGGGAAACGGCTCCGGCGATCCGATGATCTGCTGATGCAGATGGGGCTGCGAGGCGCCGGACTCGCGCCCCTGATTCTTGCGGATCACGACCGCGCAAACGTCGGGATTCTCCAACGCGAGGCGCATCACGCGCGCGTCGGCTTGCATCAGATGAAGGAAATGACCGCCGCCGAGCGCGCCGGTAAACATCAAATCGGCCGGCGAGCGCGGCGCGTCGATAAAGTGACGCGGATCTTCGACCACGATGTACGACTCGTTGCGATTTCCGGTCAGCTCCGCGGGAATTCGGGGAAACAGATTGTTGATCACGCGCACGACCCAAGCCGCGCCGCTGGCAGCCTTCGCCCCGTTCCATTCGGGGATTTCATCCGCAGTCATCCGAAAGACCTCGCGCGGCGCAAGCCCTTCGTTGCCAACGCAGAAAGGACATGACTCGGTGGCGTGGCGAATTGCCTCGGCGCTGAGATGCGGCGCGCCGGGATCGGCGCTCTCACGGCCGCCGAGCGTAAACGCGAAGCTCTTGCCGCGAACGTCGACCACGTATGAAATCACGCCGGTGATCGGATTTTTGATCCATACCAGGGAACCATCGCGGATTTCGCATTCTATCGGCATCGGAGCGTGATAACCTTTAACAATTGCCGGCGCGCCATTTCAACGCCGGCTCGAAACCGTCGCGAGCCCAGGGTCTCCTTGACTACGGCTCCCGGCTCCATTATCCCAAGTGCTGAGGACGGGGAACCGGCGAAGCCGGGACAAACTGGGGTCTGGCGATCCGCATGCGCGGCCACCAGCCTTTTTTTTGGCCGCCATCGCTAATCGCCAGCGTCTCCGTGAATGATCAAAAATGCCGCAAATGAAAAAATACCTGTTCACGCCCGGGCCGGCGGCCGTACCGCCCGAGGTTTTGCTCGAGATGGCGCGTCCGATCATCCACCATCGCACGCCCGAGTTCAGTGCTGCGCTCGATCAGGCGCGCGATCGGATGAAACCTCTGTACGGCACCTCGAGCGAGGTAATCCTGCTCGCGTCCACCGGCACGGGCGGGATGGAAGCGGCGGTAACCAATTTGCTGGCGCCAGGCGAGCATGCAATCTACGTCAACGGCGGCAAATTCGGTGAGCGATGGGGCAAGCTGCTCGCCGCCTTCGGGATGGTTGGGCACGAGGTGCGGGTTGAATGGGGCCGCGCCGCACGGCCGGGGCAAATCGAGGATGCGTTCAAGGCGTATCCCGAGTCGCGCGCGGTGCTGGTGCAGGCGAGCGAAACTTCTACTTGCGCGGTGCATCCGGTGGCCGAGATCGGCGAGGTCGTGCGCAAGCGCGGCGCGATGCTGATCGTGGATGGGATCACGTCAATCGGCGTCTTCGAACAGAAGATGGACCAATGGGGCATCGACGCATTCGTCACGGGCAGCCAGAAGGCGCTCATGCTTCCGCCGGGGCTGGCAATGGTCGCGCTGTCAGCGCGCGCATTGGACGTCGCGAAGAAAATCAAAACGCCGCGCTTCTATTTTGATTTGCTCAAAGAACTGAAGTCGCAGCGCGACGAGCATACCACCGCATGGACCGCGGCCGTGTCGCTGATTTGCGGGCTGAACAAATCGCTCGAAATGATTCACGCCGAAGGTCTGCCGCAGGTTTATGCGCGTCACGCGCTGATGGCGGAGGCGACTCGCGACGCTGCCGCGGCACTCGGGCTGAAACTGCTGTCGCCCGAGAATCCCGCGCCGGGGGTCACCGGAATCCTGATGCCCGAAGGTCTCGACGGCGGCAAACTGGTCAAGTTCCTGCGCGACAGCCTGGGCGTGTCGGTTCAGGGCGGGCAGGATCAGATGAAGGGCAAGCTCGTGCGCATCGGACACATGGGTCATTTGAGCCCGTTCGACATGCTCATCGCGGTTGGCGCGCTCGAGATGGGACTCAAGCAGATTGGCGCAAACATTAAACTTGGCGCCGGCGTAGCGGCAGTTCAGGCACGCCTGGCACGGAGCATTTGAATCAACATGGCGCAAACATTCCGCGTCCTTCTGAGCGACTCGCTTGCGGCGCAGGGGATCGAGGTCCTTAAGCGCTTTCCGCAGCTGCAGTTCGACATCAAGACCGGCCTCAAGCCCGAGGAGTTGGCGAAAATAATCGCGCCCTACGACGCGCTGCTGATTCGCAGCGGCACGCGCGTAACCCGCGAAGTAATCGACGCCGCCACGTCGCTAAAAGTGATCGGGCGCGCGGGAGTTGGGGTCGACAACGTCGATATCGAAGCGGCAACGCGCCGCGGAATCGTCGTGATGAACAGCCCGACCGGCAACAGCGTCACGACCGCGGAGCACGCGGTCACGATGATGATGGCGCTGGCGCGGCATATTCCGGCGGCCAATGCGTCGATCCGAGCCGGCAAATGGGAGCGCGGCAAATTCACCGGCGCCGAGATATGCAACAAAACGCTGGGCGTGGTCGGCCTGGGCAACATCGGGCGGATCGTCGCCGACCGGGCGCTTGGGCTCAAGATGAAAGTGATCGGCTACGATCCGATTCTGACCGCTGAGGCGGCCGGGCGTATCGGCGTAGAGCTGGTCAGCCTCGATGAGCTTTTTGCGCGCGCCGACTTCATAACAGTCCACACCCCGCTGACCGACGACACCAGGGGCCTGGTAAACGCGGCGGCATTCGCGAAGATGAAGAAGGGAGTGAGAATCATCAATTGCGCCCGCGGCGGCATCGTCGATGAAGCCGCGCTCGCCGAGGCGCTGAAATCCGGCAAGGTGGCGGGCGCAGCGCTGGACGTGTTCGTCGAGGAGCCACCTCCCGCCGACCATCCGCTGCTCCAGTTTGCCAACGTGATCGCAACGCCGCACCTCGGCGCCGCCACCGACGAGGCGCAGGTGCAGGTCTCGGTGGATATCGCGCATCAGGTGGCCGACTTCCTGATCGAAGGCACCATTCGGCAGGCGGTTAACATCCCGGCGGTATCCCCCAAGGAACTCGAAATACTCGGGCCGCATCTGATCCTTGGCGAGAAACTCGGCAGACTCGCCGCGCAACTGATCACCGACGCGCCCACGGAGCTGACGCTGGCGTTTGGCGGTGAAGCGGCGAATCTCAAGCCCGACGCGATCACCGCCGCGGTCTTGAAGGGATTGATGAGCGGTTTCCTAGACGAGGATTTCAATTACGTCAACGCGCCATTTATCGCCCGCGAACGCGGAATCAAGATTATCGAAACGCGCTCCCGCGAAGTCACCGATTACGTCAACACCTTGACGCTCACGGTTCGTACCGGCGCCGGCGAGCACGAAGTCTCCGGCGCGGTGCTCGGGAATCGCGTGCTGCGGCTGACCCGGATCGACGGCTACCGCGTCGAGGCGGTGCCCGAGGGTTACTTCCTCATGCTGCATAATCGCGACGTTCCCGGAGTGGTCGGCGCGGTGGGCACGATGCTCGGGCAGGCCGGAATAAATATCGGCGGGCTGGAGCTCGGCCGCGATCGCGTGGGAGGAACCGCGCTCAGCATTTTCGAGGTGGATGAACCGGTGCCGGGCGCCGTCCTCGACCGGCTCAAGACCATCCCCGCAATTACCGCGGCGTCGCTGCTCAAGCTCTGAATTTATTTTGCGCGCGGAATATTTCAGCCCGACAGGTGCGCGCGCAGGCCGACAAAATTGACACCGGGCGGGGGAAAGACATGAAGACAGTTGCCGTGGTCGGCACGCAGTGGGGGGACGAGGGCAAGGGCAAAATCGTAGACATGCTCGCGGCCGACGCCGACGTGATCGTCCGCTTCCAGGGCGGAAACAACGCAGCTCACACGCTGGTGGTCGGCGGCAAGAAATTTGTGCTGCGGCTGGTGCCGGCAGGCGCGCTCCATCCCGGCAAAGCTTGCGTAATCGGCAACGGGCTGGTCGTCAATCCGCTGGCATTGCTCGGCGAAATCGCAGACCTCAAGCGCAGCGGCCATCTCGCCGACGATAGTTTGCTCAAGCTCAGTTACGAAGCGCACATGGTGATGCCGTATCATCTGGCGATCGATCGCGCACGCGAGGCGCGGCTGGGCAAGCGCGCGATCGGCACGACCGGATTCGGAATCGGCCCGGCTTACGAAGACAAGATGGCGCGGGTGGGAATGCGCTTCGAAGATCTGCTCGATTTCAAATTTTTCGAGGAGAAACTCCGCCGCAACATCGTCGAGAAGAACGCGTACCTGAAAGCAATGCTCAAGGCCAAGCCGATCAAGGCCGACGAAACCGTCGACGCGATGAAAAAGGCGCGCCGCCGGCTGCTCCCGTACCTGTGCGACACCGGCGCGTTCGTGAGCGAAGCGATCGATTCCGGCAAGCGGGTGCTGTTCGAAGGCGCCCACGGCACGATGCTCGACATCGATCACGGCACCTACCCGTACGTGACCTCGTCGAATTGCGTCGCGAGCGCGGTCTTCAGCGGCACCGGCATCGGGCCGGGCAATCTCGAAGCGGTGCTCGGCATCAGCAAGGGATATACGACACGCGTCGGAGCCGGCCCTTTTCCGAGCGAGTTCACCGGCCATCTGGCCGATTCGCTGCGCGAAGAAGGCGACGAGTTCGGCAGCGCCACCGGGCGTCCCAGGCGGATCGGATGGTTCGACGCGGTGCTGGCCCGATACACGGCTCGCGTCAACGGGATGTGGGCGCTCGCGCTTACCAAGCTCGACGTTTTGACCGGGATCGATCCGGTCAGAATTTGTGTCGGGTACATCGTCAAGGGGAAACGCTACGACGACATGCCGCCGTCGCATCGGATGCTGATCAATGCCAAGCCGATCTTCGAAGAGATACCGGGATGGAGCGAGAGCCCGGCGGGCGCGCTCACGCTGGCGGAATTGCCCTCGGGCGTGCGCCGCTACGTCGAACGAATCAGCGAGCTGGTTGGCGTGCCGATTGCGATGATCGGCGTCGGCAAGGAGCGCGAAGCGACCATCGTGGTCCGCAACCCCTTTGCCGACTAGCTCGCTTGTTAGCCAGTCGCGTCAGATCGGGGTGCGCGTGTCGAAGGTCTCTGCGTCCCCCTACCCTGCGCAGACCGCCGCGAGGCTGGAGATCGCGACGCCGCGGCGTGCCTGCCTCAGGTCATTGCGATCGAACCCGTTGGTTGTGTACCCGATCGAAATCCCCGTCGCCGGATCGGCCCATCCGATCTGTCCGCCCGCGCCTCCGTGTCCGAATGCCAGCGCCGAGTTGGTCTTGCCGAAGCCGCGATAATTCGCGAGCCCGTCGCCCCCGGCCACGATAACTCCCAGCGCGCGGTTGCACTTGACGCCGAAAATCGGATCCTTGTAATCGCCCGAGCGCACGCGCAGTGCGTCCTTGAGCGCTTCAGGCTTGATGATCGGCGCACCGTTGATGCCGCGATTATGCAGCAAGCCCTGGTAGAACAGCGCCAGGTCGCCCGCCGTCATAATTCCACCGCCGCCCGGCACGCCGGCTTCCATCACATTGGGCCGGTTGAAGCCGAGCACCGCTTCTTCGGTAACTTCGGTTTCCGGGATCGCGGGCAGGCCGAGCTGCTTTCGCTCCTCGTCAGATAGCGCCTCTCCGACGTAGCAAAGCTGCGCAACCCGGTGATGATACTCGCGCGGCAAACCGACCCGCAGCTCCGGCAGTCCAAGCGGCGTTGCAATCCGCTCACGCACGAACTGACGGAAGTCCTTGCCGGTGCGGCGCTCGATTATCTCCGCAATTACCCAGAAGCCCGAGCTCGGATGGTATTCGAATTTGCTGCCCACCGGCCATTCCAGCCGCCACTTGGCAAATCGCTCGAGCCGCTTGCTCTTATCCAGCCACTCGCTTTGCGGATACGGCGCGTTGGGAAATCCGCCCACGTGGAGCAGAACCTGCTCGACGGTCATCGTATCCTTACCGTTGGTGCCAAACTCGGGAATGATCTCCGCGACGCGCTCGCCCGGATTCAGTTTGCCCTCGCCGATCAGAATCCACGACGCCGCCGACATGATCGCCTTGGTGCACGAGAAGATCGTGTAGAGCGTGTCGTTGGTGGCCGGCGTTTCACTTTCACCCTGGACGGCGCGTCCGACCGTGCGCATCGCGCCGATTTTTCCATTGCGGGCGATCGCGATTTGAGTCGATGGCAGCAGCCCATCCTTGACTTCGCGTTCGGCACGATTGAAAAGGGCCTGGACTTTTTCAGGATCGAGGCCGACTTCGCGCGGACTGTCAGCAAAATGATTTTGTGCGGGCATTGCGGGCACCCCTGCGATTGAATTTCAGTCTTCGGGATATAGCACGCCGCCGCCGATTCGTCATTCGGAAGCGATCCGCACCGGACCTTGCGACGATATCCACCCGGCCCTGCCCGGCAGCGTCGTCCGAATGACTTCGCATGCCGGCAATTCCGCGCGATTCAGCCGCGCCGCGACCTCGCGCAGTTGCACGAAGTTTGCGCCCCGCTCCTTCAGCGCGCGGACCAGGGCCGTGAAGCCCTCAAGCTGTCCAATCCCTTCGGTCTCGGCGTGAATCGTGTGCACGTTGAGCGCATCGGGCTTGCACAAGCCGAGATAGAAGCCGCGCACCGCGCCGTCATCGGGTAATTCCCGCCGTCCCATTACCTCGTCGAGGGTCGGCAAGGTGGTCGGGATCTCCGGCGTCGCGAGAACCCGCCCGTCGACGATGCAACGATACGGCGCGATTCCGCGCGTGTCGCTGCGATAGTCGAGCGCCATCGCGTCCAGCGCGATGAGCGCCGCATCGTTGGTGCGCCATCCGGGCGCGGCGAAACTGCGCGGCGCTTCACCAAGGATCGCGCGGTATGCCTCAAACGCGTCGCCAAGCTCGTCGCGTACTCCGGACTCGCCGATTTTATCGAGGTGATCCTGCCATCGCACGTGATCGTAGCCATGCACGCCGACCTCGAAGCCATGCACCTTCAGGTCACGGATAATTCCGGGGAACGACAGCGCGATCGGCCGCGACGGCAACAGGGTTCCCGAGAGAATCGTGCGCGCGCCGTACATCGAGACGGCTTTGGTGCGGAACATCTTGGACATGAACCCGCGATTTCGAAACACCCGCAGGATTGCGCGCCCCGAATTGTCCGGGCCCATCGCGATATAGAAGCTCGCGGCGACGCCCTCGGCTTCGAGCATCGAGGCCAGCCGCGGTACGCCCAGCTCGAGGCCCTGATGGGTATCGACGTCGATCTTTAGTGCGACTTCCAAGTGAAGTGACTGCGCGGCCTGCGGCTGGCTAGGAAGCCATCTCTTTGCGGAACCAGTCCATCGAGATCTTCACGCCGTCGCGCAGGTTCACTTTTGGAGTGACCCCCAGCAACGTGCGCATCTTGGTGTTGTCCGGAACGCGTCGGGGGATGTCCTCGTAGCTGTTGCCGTACACTTCCTCCTGCGTCACGAACTTGATCTTCGATTTGGTCGGCCCGAACAACTCGAGCATCAGCTTGGCGAACTCGAGCACCGTCGTCTCGACATCGACGCCGATGTTAATCGCCTGCCCATCCGCCGCGGGATTCACTCCCGCCCGCACGGTCGCCTCGATCGCATCGGTCACGTACGTGAAGCATCGCGTCTGCAACCCGTCGCCAACCACGGTCAAGTCCGCGCCGCGCAGCAGTTGACCCATGAAGATCGTAAACAGCCGGCCCACGTCGACCTTGTCCAGCCGCGGACCGTACGCGTTGAAATAGCGCACGACCGTAACCGGCAGGCCGAGCTTGTGATAGGCAAAACAGAAATGCTCGCCGACGGCCTTCGACGTCGAGTAGCACCATCGATCGATACTGGTCGCGCCGAGCACGCGATCGTCATCCTCGCGCCACGGCACCTTGGGGTTGCGGCCGTACACCTCGGAGGTCGAGCTGAACACGAGCCGCTTGTTATGCTTGTAGGCGGCCTTCAGCACGTTTTGCGTGCCGTTGACGTTTACGTTGAGCGTTTCGTAGGGATCGGCGACGTAGTGCTCGACGCCGACGACGGCCGCGAGATGGTAAATGAGATTGACCTTCGAGACCAGGCTGTCGATCAACTCGATGTTGAAGACCGAATCGTGCACGTAATGAAAGCGCGGATTGTCCAGCAGGTGGCGCACCTTGGCGATCGAGCCGGTGTCGAGCACAAAGACCTCGTCGCCGCGCGCAATGAACGCATCCGAAAGATGTGACCCGAGAAATCCGGCGCCGCCGGTGATCAGAACCCGCATGTGACCTCCAAGAAACTAATCGAGTAGAATAGCATGTTTGACGAGCCCGGCCTCGGAAAGAGCGTCGCGGGCAATGCCTTCGGCGCCACCCTCGAACTGCGCGATTTTCACGATCACGATCCCCTCGCCGGCCGCAATTTCAAGAGCGCCGTCGGCAGTTTCGCGCACGACCCGCCCCGGCTCCCCGAGCGTTCCATTTTCCGCGCCAATTTTCGCTTCCCATACCAGCAGCTTTCGCCCGCCGACGAAACAGAACGCACCGGGGTACGGATGCGTCACGGCCCGCACGAGATTGAAGATCCTTCGCGCCGGCCATCGCCAGTCTATCCGTCCGTCGTCGGGCTTTCTGCGCCCGAAGTAACTTCCCTTCGCGATATCCATTTTTCGCCGCGGCGCGGTGCCGGCGACGATCTTTGGATGCATCTCGGTTATCAGCTCGACGCCCAGCGGCACCAGCTTGCGGTATACCGTCAGCGCGGTGTCGCTGTCGTCGATCGCAACCGCACGATTCCCGACGATATCTCCGGCGTCCGCCCGCGCAACCATTTGATGCAGCGTGACGCCCGCCTCGCGTTCTCCATTCACCAGCATCCAGTTCACCGGCGCACGACCCCGATAGGCCGGCAGCAACGACCCGTGCAGATTGAAAGCGCCCAGCGGCGCAACCGCGAGCACGCTCTCGGGAATCAGATGGCGGTAGTAGAAGGAATAAATTACCGCCGGCTTCAATGCACCAATCCTGGTGGCCGACCCTGAGTCTGCGCCGTCATCGGTGTGCACCGGGACGCCGTGCTGTGCGGCCAGTTCCGCACACGATCGCCACCAAATCTCTTCATGCGAATCATCGCGATGAGTGAACAATGCGGCGATCGGCGCGCCCATTTTGAGCAACGCCTCCATGCACGCGTAACCCATCTCATGATACGCGAACAGCACGCAGACGGCGGATTTCACAGTCGCGCCAGATGCGACGCTCGAGCGGTTCGACTCCACGGTTGCTCGATTGCCGGCTTCGCCGTTAGTTGCGGTCCGGCGCCGGCCCGGCCTGTGAATCGACCGGCTTGCCGTCGCCTCCATGAACCGCGCGCACGATGTAAGTGGGGCGGCGGCGCACTTCTATGTAGATACGCCCGGCGTATTCGCCGATAAGTCCGAGCGCCAGGAATATCATCCCGACGAAAAAGAACAGGACCGCGAACAGCGTCCACAGCGCGCCCTCTTCTTGCGGGCCGTAGATCAGCCGATGCGCAACCAGCACCATCGCCAGCATTACGGCCAGCACCGAAATCCCTATTCCGGTCATACTCAGCATCTGGATCGGAGCCAGAGAAAATCCGGTAATAAGGTTGAGACTGAGCTTTGCGAGTCCAAAAAGATTGTACTTCGACTTGCCACCGGCGCGATCGTCGTGGCCGACCGGGATTTCCGCGACTCGCTTGGCGAACGTGTTGGCGAGCGCGGGAACGAACGCCGCCTTCTCGTCGCACTCGACCACGGTATCGACGATGTGCCGCCGGTACGCACGCAACATGCATCCGTAATCGTGCATCGGTACGCCGACGATCAACGAGGTCAGCCGGTTGTGCATACGTGACGCGTAGCGCCGATACGCCCGATCGTGACGCTCCTCGCGCCATCCGCCGACCACGTCGTTGCCTTCATCGATCGCCGCAATCAACCGCGGAATTTCCTCGGGCGGATTTTGCAGGTCCGCGTCGAGCGTGACGACGATCTCGCCGCGCGATTGCCTGAAGCCTGCGAGGATCGCCGAATGCTGTCCGAAATTGCGCGCCAGCTCCACGACCCGCACGCGGCCCTCTTCGCCCGCCGCAATTTCGCGAAGGATGCCGAGAGAATCGTCGTGCGAGCCGTCATCAATAAAAACCGTCTCCCATGGACGGCCCAGACCGTCGAGAACCGGCTTGAGGCGCGACCAAAGCGATGCCAGGTTGGCGGATTCGTTGAACACCGGCACAACGACCGACACCAATCCGCTCGGCGCTCGCGATACGGCCGAAGTGCCTCGAATCGGTGATATTTTGCCCGGGAAGCTCAAGGAACGTGCGCGACCTGATCAGCGATCAATCCATGCGAAACCGCCGTCGCGTACAGTGATTGTTGCAGACAGCCTCAAGGAATTAAAGATAGCGCCGGGGCGCCCCGGTTGACCGCGCGCGATCACCTCGCGAGACTGCATCGACGATGCTCGCCGCCAACCGCACTCTTCGACTCGCCATCTATGCGCTGCTTGCGGCGATTCTCTATCTCCCCGGCCTGGGCAGGCCGGCGCTTTGGGAGCCCGACGAGGGCCGCTACGCCGAAATCGCGCGCGAGATGGTTATCTCGGGCGACTACGTCACGCCGCGTGACGACTTCGAGCTATATTTCGAAAAGCCTCCGCTGGTTTATTGGGCCGAGGCCGCCGCAATCCAACTCTTCGGGGTCAATGAATTCGCGGTGCGACTGCCTGCCGCGCTGTTCAGTATCGGACAGGTCGTCGTCACCGCCGCATTGGCCGAGGCGATGCTCGGTGCATCGGCGGGACTCTTCGCCGCACTCGCGCTCGCGATGAGTCCGTTATTTTTCGGCTTTGCTCGATTCGCGACGCTCGATCCCGCGCTCGCGTTTTTTCTGACCGCGGCACTCGCCGCGTTTTACGTCGCCGCGCGTGACGAGTCATTCTCACGGCCGTCGTCTCGCAGGTGGATGCTGACTTCGGCCGCGATGCTCGCCCTTGGCACCCTTGCCAAAGGCCCGATCGCATTGCTTCTGGGCGGCGCGATCGCTCTGGCATGGATGGCAAGTGAGCGGAGGCTGCGCCAGGTCGCGCAGATGCCGCTCGTCTGGTGTTTCATTATATACGGGGCGATCGTCGTCCCCTGGTTCGTGCTGGCCGAGGCGCGAAATCCCGGCTTCATACAGTTCTTCATCGTCCACGAACATCTCGAGCGCTACGTCGCGTCGAGCGAACACGGATGGGGTCCGTGGTTTTTCATCCCAATCGTGATCGGCGGAACATGGCCGTGGATTTTCTTCGTCCCGCTTGGATGGTCCGCGATGCGCGCCGACGACGGCTTGCCCGAGAGCGCCAAGGACCCATCGGGCCGACGCGCGTCCGCGCGCTTCCTGGTCATCTGGTTCATCGTGATCCTGGTGTTTTTCTCGATCCCCCGCTCCAAGCTCGGCAGCTATATCCTGCCCGCACTTCCGCCGCTCGGGATCGTTGCGGGATACGGCCTCGCGCGGATGCCCGCGCTCGGCGCCGCGAGTCGCCGTCGTCTGCTCGCCGTCGTTGCTATCGCGAACCTGGCAATCGCGGCGGTTATTTTCGTATTTTCGGAACTCGTACTGGCGCCGATAAATCCCGGGCTTGGCGTCGACGGGTTGCTGATTGGCGGGATTCTGGCCGCAGGCGCGATTGCGATGTACTCGCTTGGGCGCGCGTCGTCGCGCGCTGCGTCCGCGATCGGTGCGATCGCGCTGGCGATGGTCGCAGTGATGCCGCTAGCCGAGCGCTTGCGTGAAGACGCGTCGTCGATTTCCACCTATCGCAACCTGGCAAGGACCGTTGAGCCCTACCTTGCGGGAGACTGTACGCTTGCCTCATACCGCCATTACGTTCAATCGCTCCCGTTCTATACGCGCCGGCGCGAGACCCGGGTTGAGTATTGGGGCGAGCTTTCGGAATTTTCTCCCCCATCGCAGGGCAAGTCACCGTTCCTGATCGGCACCGACGCGCGGCTTCAGCAAGTCTGGTCGTCGGGCGCGTGCATGGTTCTGATAGCGAACGATCGCGACCGCGAAGCGCTTGCGGACTCGCTCAAGCCCGCGCCGGCGGTCATCGGATGTGAGGGGAAAAAGCTCGCGCTCTACAATGGCGCGCTGGCGCCGCCGCCGGGTGCAGCCGATTGTCGCAAAGCCGGAGCGAAGAATTAATAAACGCCGGGATCGAGGTACTTGGATTCGGGCTCATTGGACTGTAGCTTTCTCGCTGTGGCTTGCTTGCGACCGATTCCAACGAAAAGTGAAAAGTCACAATTTTGGGCGCAAGCAATTAGCCGGGAGAGATTGATCACAGGTGGCTGACAAGAAATCCAAACTTCAGGCTGGGGATTTCGGAGCCGACGGCGCCGAGTCCAAACCTTCGCTCGGTCACTTGATTACGGAAACCCGCGAACGCAAAGGCCTGACTCGCGAGCAAGTCGCCAGCGAGGCTCATTTGCCGCCGCATTACATCAAGATGATCGAGACCGACAACTACGATCTGATTTCGGATCGGCTCTACCTCGTGCCGTTTCTTCGCCGCTACGCAACGTTCCTGGGTCTCGACGCCGAGGAAATCGCCTCGCGTTTCGTCAGCGACGTTCAGCATGCCGAAGCCAACGTGGTGCGAATCTCGCAAGAGATCACGATGGTCGCGAAGCGGTCCGGCATCGCCGGCCAAATGGCCTTCGTCGTGCTGATCGTCGCGGTGCTTGTCCTGGTCGCAGATTTCGCGTGGCGCCGGTTTGTGGAGCATGAAGTACCCACTGTGGCTCCGGTCGCCTCGCCGGCGGCGATGGCGACAGCGGCGCAGTCTAATGCCGTCGCGCCGAACGCAACTCTGCCGCCCGCGACAATCGTGACGAATCCCGAAGGGGCAGTGCCCCCGTCGCAACCGCCTCCGCGTGCGGCGACCGATCAGTAACACGCCGCTAGCAGGCTGTTGAAAAAGTAATTTTCAACGCCTGCTCCCTCTCTCTTCTCTCCCCCAAAGGGATTTTTTCGGCGGTCTCCCCTTTGGGGGAGATGTTGTAGGTAAGAAGACAGCTTTTACGCAGGGTGTCGAATGGTTCAAGGCCCGAACTGCCCTTCGATATGAGCCTTTCAACACCCTGCTAGTGAAGCACTGCGTTGG
>NZ_JBEKFG010000064.1:0-22517 GCF_050013435.1 Binatus sp. (SeqCode)
TCCAAGCCATCGAAGCGAACGTCCGCTGCTCACTCATCACTCCACCTCCGCACCCATCCATCGATCAACTTCATTCTACCTATATCGATCTACCTATATCGATCGACTTGTGCAGAGGTTCCCTAGGCGAGCCGGTGGGGGTAGGTGGGTGTTAGGGAGGGCATTTCGAGACCTAGCTGCTCGCATCGGCGCGATAGCATCGTGACGTATAGCTCGGCTAGCTCTTCGTTATCGCGCGACTTCAGACCGTAGCGAATGCAGTCGTAGGTGAAGCCGGTGCCGGGCGGGCCGAAGAAGTTCACCGCGCGCGGAATCCATCGGCGCAGCGCGGTGTTGACCGACTTGACGCCGAAGCGCTCGACGGCGTCGCCGAGTTGCTGCGAGGCGAAGATTTCATGATCGGATTCCTCGTCGAGAATTATTTCGGCGGCGCGCGCATGCGGCGCGTAGCTGGACTCCCGGTAGTTTTCGCCGATCATGATGAGGCCGGTCGTATCGAGGCTGAGCGACGCCATCAGCAGGTCGAGCTCGCCGGCGGCCTTGGCGGCGAAGTAGCTGGGCGCATCGAAAGACGGCGCCTTGAGCACGGAAATCATCGATCGGTCCGCGGCTTGCTGGCTGACTCCGAGTTCTTCGAGCGCGTCGTAGATGAGCCGCGCGTGCTTTTTTTCTTCGGCGAAATTTTTCTCGACGGTGGGCCGCAGCGCGGGATTGTCGAGCGTCGCGAGCGCGCGCTGGTAGCCGAGCGCGGTGAGTTTCTCGGCCATCGCGTGCGCGGCCAGCAGCCGCAGCAGCACCTTGGTGTAATGCGGATCGACGCGGCCGTCGCCCAGCGCGGCGGCGTCCAGCGATCGCGGCGGGAACTCGCGCCGGACCGGCATCGCGTTTACCTCGTCAGCTCGCGGCGCGCGAGGGCAGAATGACGGTGGCGGAGCCGGGGGTGGTCTTTTCGCCCTTGGCGTTTTCGAGCCAGATTTCGCAATCGACCATGTGATGGCCGCCTTCGGTGTATTTTTTGGAGACCTTGCCGCGCGCGACGACCTTGGCGCCGGGCTGATCCATCCCGCGGTACTGCACGCTGAGCTTGCGCAGCCATCCATGCTCGCCGGCGAAGTCGGTCATCAGGTGTCCGAGAAACGCGTTCTTCAACGCGCCGTGCAGGATCACGCCGGGCAGCCCGTTGCCGAGCGCGAAATCCTTGTCATAGTGGATTTGATAGAAGTCGCCCGACGCGCCGGCGTACCTGACGAGCTGCTGGGTGGTCGGATTTTTTTCGAGCGGACCGACTTCAGTGCCGACTTCCACATCTTCGAAATAAATTTGCTTCGCCATCGCGGGTATCCCCTTCAGTAACTCTAGTAGCGGATTGAGGTCGAGCGTTGAATGACGCAGACCTCGCCGAACTGGTTGGTGTAAGTGGTCTCTACGACTGCGAAGACCATCGGGCCCAGCCGGCCCGCGGCCTCGCGCAAATCGACGAGCTTGGACTGCACGGTGATGCGGTCGCCGGCGCGAATCGGCGCCAAGTACTCCCAATCCGAGCCGCCGTCGAGGCCGCGGAAGGTCGGCATGTCGAGCTTGATGTTGGGGATCGGCGCGCCCATCGAGCGGCAGAAAGTAGGCGGCGCGATCATGGCGCCGAAGCGGGTCTTGCGCGCGTCGCGTTCGCTGTTGAAGAGCGGATTAGGATCCTCGATCGCCTCGGCGAAGCGGCGAATCGCGCCGCGCTCGACTTCGTAAGTCCGCGGTTCGGAGACCGCGCCGATTTGCTTGCGAGCTTCGTCGGTAACGTATTTGTTAGCCATCGTTGGTTCCCTCGGTGAATTCCAGGCGCTTGCGCCATCTATTACCACAGGCGCGCGCGACGGTATAACGGAGCCGCATTTGCCATTGGGATGCGCGGGACTAGGATGGGGAGCGGAATAAGCCGGCGGTCGCGACCGGCGGCATGCGGAGGATCCCACAATGGCGAAGCTCAACCCGGAGCAAATTGCGGAGAAGCTCAAAGCGCTCCCCGGATGGGAGTACAAGAACAACGCCATTGGCAAAACGTTCAAGTTCAAGGAATACCTGCACGGCATCGAGTTCGTGCAGAAGGTCGCCGAGATCGCCGAGGCCGCCGACCATCATCCCGACATCACGATCAACTACACGCGGGTCACGTTCTCATGCTCGACGCACGATGCCGGCGGCGTGACCGACAAGGACTTCAAGCTGGCGGACAATATCGAGATCGCGTTCAGCGATCGCGACGCGTAAGCCGGCGGCGAACCAAAGCAGTCAGTTTTTGCGCGGGACGAAGTATTGAGTGCCGGCGCCGGCGCGATCGATCTCGCGAATCAGCTCGCCCAGGTCTTCGGGATTGGCGACGAAGTCGAGGTCCGAAGTATCGACGACCAGCAGCGGCGCTTCGTCGTAGTAAAAAAAGAAATCGCGGTAGGCCGATGACACGCGCTCGAGGTAGTCGAAGCTGATGTGGCGTTCGAAGTTACGATTGCGCTTGCGCAGGCGCTCGGCCAGCACCTCGATTGCGGCGCGCACGTAAACGACCAGGTCGGGGCGCGCGATCTCGGCGTCGAGCAGCTTGTACACGTTGTCGTAGAGCTTGAGTTCGTCGGGGACGAGATTCAACGCGGCGAAGATTTTATCCTTGGCGAACAGATAATCGGCGACGGTGGCCTGCGTGAAGAGATCCTGCTGCTTGAGCTCGCGCTGCTGGTTGTGGCGGGTGAGCAGGAAATAAAGCTGCGCGGGAAACGCGTACTTGTCGGGATCCTGGTAAAAGCGCGGGAGGAACGGGTTGTTGTCCGCATCCTCCAGTATCAGGCGCGCACCCAGCTCGCGGGCGAGCGCCTGCGCGAGGCTCGTTTTGCCAACCCCGATGGGGCCTTCGACCGCGATATAGCCGCGCCGGCGCATCGGGCCTCGATTGCGACTCTAGCTCATCTCACTTGCGATGCTTCTTGGCCTGGTCGCGGAGTTTGCGAACCTCGTCGTCGGGCGCGCCGCCGCGCTCTTCCAAATCGGCGGCCGTGTCATAGTCGGGCGGAGTCTTGCTCAGATAGACCTGCGCCAATTCGAGGTTGGCGGTCTTGTCGTCGGGATAATCGCCGATCACGTCATTGAACAGCTTGAAGGTCGCGTCGGGGGTGCCGCCGGCCTTGGCGGCCTGGTTGATCTTGTGCATCATCGGGTCCGCGTCGGGGCCGAGCGTCTCCATCTTGTGCGCTCTGGCCATCAGCATCGCGGCCCGGATGCCCTGATCGTAGGTCTGGACGGCGTCGGCGTACTTCTTGTCCTGCATCTGCTGGTCGCCGATCTTTTCGATGATCGGGATCGCGTCCATGAGCGCGTTTACCGCTTTTTCGCGGGCCGCCGGGATCCTGGTGGTGACCATGATTTCCTTGAGAGTGCCGATGCCTTCGGTGACCTTGCCGGCCTTGACGTCGTCGAGCGCCTTGCCCGAGGAATTCGCCAAGTCCGCGAGCTGCTTGTAGAGCCGAGCCTTGGCGAGGAGTTTCTCATCGGTGGGATCGAACGCCGAGGCGGCGTTGTACTCGCGGCCGGCGCCTTCGTCATCGCCGAGCGCTTCATCTATATGCGCGAGAGACTTGTGCGCGTCGGCGTCATTGGGGTCGGCCTTTATCGACAGCTGGAGCTCTTTTTTGGCGCCCTCGAGATCGCGCTTCTCGAACAGATCTTCAGCTTTGTATAGATGTTTCTTCGCGTCGGACTGGCATCCGCTGACCAGCCCGATGGCCAGCAGGATGGGCAGTACCAGAGCGCGCACCATAACTGTTCGCATCGGAATATTCCTCTCAGGGTTAGGCGAAATCGGGATGAGTCTGCAAGCAATCGCGCGGAATTGTCAAGGCGAAATTTAACCGACGCGCGTGCGAATCCGCTTGTCGGGGATCGCCGCCCGTCTCAACGGGCGTCACGTCGCCGTCGAAGAGGCGCCGACAGTGCAAGCGCAATGGGTTTCGCTGAGCGACAACCAGTGAAAAACGGCCCCTGTGTACCCGTCTCAACGGGCGCGGCTCAGTCGGCGGGCAGCGGGAGCGGGAAATGCACCCGCTCCTTGGCGACGCTGAGCAGCTCGACTTCGGCGCCCGAGCGGGCGAACGCACCGATGATTTCCTCGACCAGCCACTCCGGAGACGAAGCGCTCGCGGTCAGCCCCAGCGCGCGCACGCCGTCGAGCATCGCGGGCTCGACGTCGGCGATCGAATCGACCAGGAACGCCCGCGCGCCGCGCATCCGCGCGACCTCGACCAACCGGTTCGCGTTTGAACTCTGCTTCGAGCCGACCACCAGCACCGCATCGCTGACCTGCACCAGTTCCTTGACCGCGTTCTGGCGGTTCTGGGTCGCGTAGCAGATGTCGTCGGTCCTGGGTTCCTGCATCGAGGGGAACCGCTCCTTGAGCGCCTCCATGATCTCGCGGGTGTCGTCGACACTGAGCGTGGTCTGCGTGACCGCCGCGATGCGCTCGGGATTCTCGACCTTGACGGTGCGTGCTTCGCTCACGCTGCCGACCAGCACCACCTTGCCGGGCGCAACCCCCAGCGTGCCCTTCACTTCCTCGTGGCCGGCGTGGCCGATGAGGATCACGGTGCGCCCCTCGTCGTCGTATTTCTTGACTTCGAGATGGACCTTGGTGACCAGCGGGCAGGTGGCGTCGATAACCCGCAGCGCGCGATCCTTGGCGCGGTCCCATTCGCTGGGCGCGACTCCATGCGCGCTGAAAATCACGCGCTGGCCGGTGGGAACCTTGTCGAGGCTCTCGACAAAAATCGCGCCTTCACGTTCGAGCGCTTCGAGCACGAAACGGTTGTGGACGATCTGATGGCGCACGTAGAGCGGGCGGCCGTAGGAGCGCAGCGCGCTGCGCACCGCCTCGACCGCGCGATCGACGCCGGCGCAGAAGCCGCGCGGCTCAGCCAGGATGATCTTTTCGACCGATGTTTCGCCCAACGCCATCTTGCGATCGTAACTGGTTACTGTCCGCAGGGTCAATAATGCTCCCGTCCCTCGCCCGTTATTTCACGGGAGAGGTTAGGTGAGGGTTCTGCGCCGCGGCTGGGTTTCTATTCAAGCGCCGGTGGGTGCGACGTCTGGCAGCCGATCCATACCTCGCCGCCTTCGAAATGCTCTTTTTTCCAAATCGGCACGATTTCTTTCAGGCGGTCGATCGCGAACCTGCAAGCCTCGAACGCCTCCGCGCGATGCGCCGCAGAGACCGCAATCGCCACCGATGTCTCGCCTATTTCGACGACGCCGATGCGATGCGCGATCGCGATGCGAACGATTTTCCATCGCGCGCCGGCCTCGGCCGCGAGCTTGCGCATCTCGGATAGCGCCATCGGCTCGTAGGCTTCGTACTCGAGGCGAATCACGACCCGGCCTGCGTTGTCGCGGCGAGTGGTGCCGGTGAACGACACGATCGCACCGGCCGCAGGGTCGGCAACTTCGCGCTCGAGGGCGGCTAAGTCGATCGGATTGCGTCCGATGGTGATTTTGCCGACGTATGCGGGCGTATCGGCGCCGCCGCTGACGGGTGGAATGAAGGCAATCTCGTCGCCCGTGCGCGGCTTGAAGCCGGCGTCGACATATTCCTGGTTGACGGCGAAGCCTACGGAGTTGTGATGCCCGCCGAGCGCCGGAAATTCGCCAACCAGATGCCTCCAGATGTCGCCGACTGTTGTGCCGTCGGGAAACTCGCGCGTCAGCTCGGCCGTATGCGCCCGCTCGCGAAGCGTCGCGAACAGTTTGATCGTGAACTTGTTCACTGGTTCATAGACTCAGCAGATAAGCGATGTGCCCGAGCTCGGGGATCAACAGCTTCTCCATCGCCAGCCGGCACGCGTCGGGGGAACCGGGAATCGCGGCCACGAACTTGCCGTGGCGCACGCCGGCGATAGCGCCGCTCATCATCGCGGCCGCTCCGATTTCCTGGAACGAAAGCATCCGGAACAGTTCGCCGAAGCCTGCGAGCTCCTTGTCGATTACCGACTTCACGACTTCGGTGGTGCCGTCGCGCGCGGTAATACCGGTGCCGCCGTTGATGATGATCGCGTCGAGATTCGGCAAATTATTGACCAGCGCGGCGGAAATCCTCTCACCGTCGTCCGGCAAAATTTCGTAGTACACCACCAGGTGGCCGGCTGCCTCCAGCAAAGTGCGGATGAGCTTGCCGCTCTCGTCAGTTTCCGGGCTGCGCGAATCGCTGGCGGTAATTACGCCGACCTTGAGATTTGCGCGCGCGTGCTTTTGGTGATCCTGGACCGACATGCCGATTAGAATTACACAATCCCCGGTGGCATTATAAGCAGTCCGCGATGCTCCCGGTGGAGACCAAAAGGGTCGCCCGCCGCGCGAGCTATCAATCCCGGAACCTCAAGATGACCACCGCGACCAGCCCAGCCGCCGGTTTCCTTCGCCCGAAAATTCTACTGATCGCCGCCGCCGCAATCGCGATCCTCTACGGCGCGCATCGCATTGGCGCCGGACCGTGGCTGACCAACGCGCTTGACTGGATTGCCGGCTTGGGTGCGCTGGCGCCGGTCGCGTTCATCGCAATCTACATCGTGGCGTGCGTCGCGTTTGTTCCGGGATCGATCCTCACGATCGGCGCCGGCGTGATTTTCGGCGTGCTGCGCGGGTCGATCTACGTTTCGATCGCCGCGACGCTCGGCGCAACGGCGGCTTTTCTCGTGGGCCGTTACCTTGCGCGCGACTGGGTGAGCGCAAGACTCGAAGGCAACGCGAAGTTCAAAGCGATCGACGAAGCGGTCGGGATCGAAGGATGGAAGATAGTTGTCCTGACGCGCCTGTCGCCGGTGTTTCCATTCAACCTGCTCAACTATGCCTACGGGCTGACCCGCGTGACTTTGCGCGACTACTTTCTTGCCTCGTGGGCCGGGATGATTCCCGGCACAATTCTCTACGTGTATATCGGCTCGCTGAGCGGCGACCTCGCGCGCGCGGCCGGGGGCAGCGCAATGCGCACGCCGGCTGGATGGGCGCTCACCGCGGTGGGATTCGTCGCGACCGTCGCGGTCGCAGTGTACGCAACGCGAATCGGCGCTCGGGCGCTGCGCGAAAAGACTTAGGGGACACATCGATGGGATCGCACGTGCTGAAGCATGAGCCGCCAGACGCTTACAACCTCGCCCTGACTGAAAATCTGCATCCCGCCGGATGGATCAACCCGCAGCCCGCGCGTCGCTACAACCTGGTGGTGATCGGAGCCGGGCCCGCCGGTCTCGTGATCGCTGCGGGCGCCGCCATGTTGGGCGCGAAGGTTGCTCTCGTCGAGCGTGACCTGATGGGCGGCGATTGCCTGAACTTCGGATGCGTCCCGTCCAAGGCGCTGATCCGCTCGGCGCGAGCGGCCGCGGCGGTTCGCGACGCGGGCCGCTTCGGCGTCGAGGTCCCGCCGGGTGTGCGGGTAAATTTTCAGGCCGTGATGGAGCGGATGCGCAAGCTGCGCGCCGAACTCAGCCCGACCGACTCCGCCAGTCGATTTCGCTCCTTGGGCGTCGACTTGTTTATCGGTGACGGTCGTTTCGCCGGGCCCGACTGCGTGGAGGTGGACGGTATGCAGCTTCGTTTCAAAAAGGCCGCGATCGCCACCGGAGCGCGCGCCGCCGCGATCCCGATACCGGGTCTTGCACAGGCCGGCTATCTGACCAACGAGACCGTTTTTTCGCTGACCGGGTTGCCGCGGCGAATTGCCGTGATCGGCGCCGGGCCGATCGGATGCGAACTGGCGCAGGCGTTTGCGCGATTCGGCGCGGATGTCACCCTCCTCGAAGTCGCCCCGCAAATCCTGATTCGCGAGGATCGCGACGCCGCCGAGCGAGTCGAGCGCGCGATCGTCCGCGACGGCGTGGAAATCGTCACCGGATGCAAAATTTCCGCCGTCGAGTTGCGTGGCAATGAAAAAATAATCGCGACCGAGCGCGACGGCGTCAGCCGCGAGATTATCGCCGACGAGATTTTGATCGGCGTCGGTCGAGTCCCCGCGGTGGAAGGGTTGAATCTCGAAGCGGCGATGATCGAATACGACCGCCAAAATGGCGTGAAGGTCGATGACTACCTGCGCACGACCAATCCGATAGTGTACGCGGCCGGCGACGTCGCATCGCCATACAAGTTTACTCACCTCGCCGACGCGCACGCGCGAATCATACTCCGCAATGCACTATTCTTCGGGCGCCGGCGCGCGAGCCAACTGACTATTCCATGGTGTACCTACACCGATCCTGAAATAGCGCACGTCGGACTATACGAAGCCGAGGCGCAACAGCGTGGAATCAAAGTCGCGACCTATACGCAGGAACTGGCCGAGGTCGATCGCGCGGTGCTGGACGGAGAAACCGACGGCTTCGTGAAGCTGCACGTCCGCCAGGGGAGCGATCGGATCGTCGGTGCGACCGTGGTCGCGAGCCACGCGGGCGAGATTATCTCGGAACTCACCACCGCGATCGCCGCGGGGATCGGACTGGGCCGCCTCGGTGACGTGATCCATCCTTACCCGACCCAGGCCGACGCGATCCGCCGCGCCGCCGGACTCTACACGCGCACCCGGCTCACGCCACTGGTCGCGGGACTGATGAAGCGCTGGTTCGCTTTCACGCGATGAGCGGCGGATTGCGGATCGGGTGCGGATTTACCGCAGGCGCAGGTTGAATGCCTGACGACCCTTCTCGCCCGGGCGGACGTCGAACTGAACTTCGTTGCCCTCGCGCAGGTCGTCGAAATAGACCTTGGGCGACAGCGCCGAGCGATGAAAGAAAACTTCGTCGCCGCCGTCGTCCGCGATGATGAAGCCGAAGCCCTTGTCCTTGACTACCTTCTTGATTGTGCCAAACACGCGATCCTCCCCCGGCCGCTACGATGCCGGCGCCTTGAGCTTACGACGCCGGCGATTTAAGTAAAGACGTACCCCCACGAGGCGCGCGCATGCTCAAGGCCGTCACACTGAAGGAAATTGAAAGAATCTTCGCGGTGATCGAACCGATGGGAATCTCGCGCGAGGCGGTTGTGATTCCGCTGCGCACCGAGCATCCGGGGCGCGTCTCGGTTTTGCAAGGCGGCAAGTTTGAGATCGTCGTCGAGCGCGACGGCGATTTCGAGGATTGGATCACTCAGCTCGAGGCGCGGATTCGCGGACTGACGGAGCCGGCGACGGACTGAGCTCGATCAGCACCGCGCCGTGATCGACCATCTGGCCCTCCTCGACGCGAACATGTTTCACCATCGCCGCGCTCTCGGCGGCCAGCGTGGTTTCCATTTTCATCGCTTCGATCACGACCAGCGGCTGCCCCGCCTCGACCAGGTCGCCATCGCGCACCATCACCATCAGCACCTTGCCGGGCATCGGCGCGATAATTTCGGGCGCTGCGAGCCCGTGCCCGCGGCGCCGGGAAGCCGCTTCTGCGGGCTTGAACTCGAACGACGCGGGACCGACTGAAACGAGTATCGAATCCCTTCGCCGCGCGCCGAAAACCCGGTAGCGCCGCCCGTCGATCGCAAGCACCCCGCCGCCGTCCGCGTTGGGCGTGAACTCAGCAGTGAGTTGCCGGTCTCCGATACGGACGCGAATCGCGGCGCCGTCGCGCGAGATCACTTCGGCGTCGATCTCGCGCAAGTCGCCCGCCCGCGTGAGTTTCATCGCCGCGATCCCCACAGCTCGAAGTTTTTGAGACTGTCCCACGGCGAGCGACGCTCGGCGCCGGCCGGCGACGTCGACGCGGCGCCGTCGGACGGGATATCGCCCATCGCGCCGCCGGCGGTGATCGCCGCTGCGACAATTGCCGCATCGATTTCAGGCTTGCCGATCTCCCACCCGGAAAAGAAAGACTCGATGAAGTGCGTCGAGAGTTCCGCCTCGCGAAATTGCCCGCTCGCTACGATATCGCGCAGGTAGGCGGCGTTGTTCGTCACGCCCAGCAAGGCGAATTCGTCGAGCGCGTTGACCAGCCTGCCGCGCGCCTCCTCGCGATTGGCGCCGTAGCAGACCAGCTTGCCGAGCAGGCCGTCGTACCATGGCGTCACTTCGGCGCCGCGCGCCAGATGCGAGTCGAAGCGCACGCCCGGTCCGCCGGGCACGCTCAGATGAAGCACGGTTCCGGTCGCGGGACGAAAGTCATGCTCGGGATCCTCGGCGTTGATTCGGCATTCGATCGCCGCGCCGCGCGGGGCCGCGGGCTCCGCCAGCTTGCCGCCCGACGCGATCCGCAATTGCTCGCATACCAGGTCGCATCCAAAACGCATCTCGGTCACGGGATGCTCGACTTGCAGGCGCGCGTTGACTTCGAGGAAGTAGAAGTTGTCGCCCTCGACCAGAAACTCCGCGGTGCCCGCGTTGGTGTAATGCGCCGCGCGCGCGAGTTTCAGCGCCGCGTCGATTATTTTCGCGCGCATCGCGCCGCTGAGTCCGGGCGCCGGCGACTCCTCGATAATCTTCTGATGCCGCCGCTGGATGGAGCAATCACGCTCGCCCAGCGCGGCCACCGCGCCGTGATTGTCGCCGAGCAGCTGTATTTCGATATGGCGCGGATGCGCGAGATATTTTTCCACGAATATCCGCCCGTCGCCGAACGCCGCCGCCGCTTCGCGCGCGGCCGCTCCCAGCGCGCTCTCGAGTTGCGCGGCTTGCGCCACCACCCGCATCCCGCGCCCGCCTCCGCCTGCCGCCGCCTTGACCACCAGCGGGTAGCCCACCAGCGCGGCAAACTCGCGCGTCGCGGAAATTTCCGCGGCTTCGATTCCCGGCACCACCGGGACCCCGGATGCGACCGCGATTCGCCGTGCCGCGACTTTGTCGCCGAGCGCCGCCATCACCTCCGGCCGCGGCCCGACAAACACGATGCCCGCATCGGCCGCAGCCTGCGCGAACTCGGGACGCTCGGAGAGAAATCCGTAGCCCGGATGAATCGCGTCGGCGCCGGATCGCTTTGCGGCGGCGATTATCGCCGCGATATCGAGGTAGCTCTTTGCGGGCTGGGCGGGTCCGATCGCAATTGCCTCGTCAGCCGCGCCGACGTGTGCGCTTTTCGCGTCCGCCGCCGAATAGACAGCCACGGTTTTAAGCCCGAACAGGCGCGCGCTGCGGATGATCCGCAGCGCGATTTCGCCGCGATTGGCGACCAGCAGTTTGGTGAGCGCGCGTTCCATCGATTCGTCGCAAAAACTAGCACAAGTCGTGTCCACGTAAAGCGCCACGCCCGCGGGCGCCGGTCAGAAGGGGGAAGCTTAACCGGAATGGGGAAAATATTTTACCAATTGATCGTCAAAAAGATTGATCGACGGTGCGATTTCACTATGTTGTTTGATCCGAGTCTGACTCGGGCGTGCGATTGCAAGGTTGAAACGAAAAACATCGTCATGCGTACCAACTGCCGGGACAGACCAATTGACTTGAGGAGCGCGAGCGGAGAATGAGCGAGAAAACCACGGTCCGTACGGTGTACGACTTCCCCGTCGCCGCTCATCTGTGCGACGGCGGAACCGTGCGCTACGTAAAACTAGTCCGCCGCAGCGGCCAACCGCCCGAAGGCACCTGCCAGCAGTGCAAGACCTCGTTTCAGTACCGAAAGCCCAAAGCCGCAAAAAACGCGCGCCATCCCGACGGCGAGGGCATCGTCCACTTTTAGCTTTTCACTGGTGGGCCCGTCTCAACGGGGCGTCACGTCGCCGTCGAAGAGGCGCCGACAGTGCAAGCGCAATGGGTTTCGCTGAGCGACAGCCAGTGAAAAACGGCCCCTGTGAACCCGTCTCAACGGGTCGCAACGGGCGTCACGTCGCCGTCGAAGAGGCGCCGACAGTGCAAGCGCAATGGGTTTCGCTGAGCGACAGCCAGTGAAAAACGGCCCCTGTGAACCCGTCTCAACGGGTCTCAACGGGCGTCACGTCGCCGTCGAAGAGGCGCCGACAGTGCAAGCGCAATGGGTTTCGCTGAGCGACAACCAGTGAAAAACGGCCCCTGTGAACCCGTCTCAACGGGTCTCAACGGGTCTCAACGGGTCTTCACCAGCATGATCCGCGGGCCCTTGTAGTAGCGCGTGGCGTCATCGCCGAGGAACGTAAATCCGTCGTTCGGATCGAACCATGCGTGAATCTTCGGCGCCAAAGGCGCGACGATGATGTTCAACCATCCGAAATCCGGCCGGACTTCGACTCGGATCGCCTCGGCGCCGTAGGGCGCCCACACCGCATTTGCCGGATCGATCTTCACGCTGATCGCAAGTATCTTCGGGCTGGGCGCGCAGTTGAAGATGTGGATTGGACGAGCCAATCCCCGGTCGGGCGCGCGCAATAAATCCTGAATCGGAATCGCGATGCTTGCGCCGGCCCAGGTGTTGTCCGGGATGATGAGCAGTTCGGCCTGATCGCTCTTTTTTGCGCCGGAGTTGTCGATACAAGTCGCGGCGCCCGACTTCAGATCCAGATGAGCGCGTCGCTGGATCGATCCGTCGGCGTTGAAGAACGTATGATCGAATTCGACCAGCCGGGGCGGCTCGCCGCCGGCTCCCAGCTGCAACTGGCCGGTCTCGACGTCGGACTGATCATCATAGTACTGATTCTCGCCGTGCAGCGTCGCGCCGTCGCCGGTATTCTCCAAATGGTAGTGGCCGCGCCCGATCGCAATACCGGTATCGGGATTCAGAATCACAAAACTGGTCGGCGGAAACTTGAGCGCATCGGCTGAGAACGCGGGGCGCGCGCCGGCCGTTGTCAGGATTATCGCCGACGCCGCGACCGCGACGGTCCATCCTCGCTTCCGTGTTGTAATCATGCCCTTGCCAATGCACCCCTTGTCTGGAACGTTAACTCGACAAGCGAGCTGCGCGCTAGCTGCGCGATTAAAGACATCTGATGGTGGATTCGGTGGCGCTGGAGATCGTCACCGGCGCCCAGCGTCTGCAATTCGGCCTCCGCCTGCTCCGCCCGGATTAAACCCCGGCCGTGGCGACGGCAGCGCAGTATTCAGCCATTGGCAGGGGCCGCGCGCGACAACGGAGCGCGGCCTTAACACTGAGTGCAGGGCTCAGCCCTGCGGTGCAGGGGTCACCCCTGCCCAAGGAGGTGCGGAACCCATGGTGGGTTCCGCATTTAATAAGGTGATTTCCCCTTCCCCACACGCCGCCCTGCCTATTCCACCGTCACCGACTTCGCCAGATTGCGCGGTTGATCGACGTCGGTGCCGCGCTCCACCGCGATATGATACGCGAGCAATTGCAGCGGCACCGTCATCAGCACCGGCGTCAGCATCCGGTTGGTCTCCGGCACCTCGATAATTTCCGCGGCGACGCTTTTCAGCTCGGCGGTGGCGCGATTGGTCAGCGCGATAATCCGCCCGTTGCGCGATTCGACTTCCTTGAGATTCGACATCGACTTCTCAAACAGGTCGTCATTGGGAATTATCACCACCACCGGCATCTTCTCGTCGATAAGCGCGATCGGCCCGTGCTTCATCTCGCCCGCGGAGTACCCCTCGGCGTGAATGTAGGAAATTTCCTTCAGCTTGAGCGCGCCCTCGAGCGCGATCGGGTAGTTGATACCGCGGCCGAGGAACAGGAAGTCCCGCGCCGGCGCGTACTTGCGTGCGATCTGCTGAATATTCGGCTCGCGCTCGAATATAGCCTCGATCTGTCCGGGGATCGCCAGCGCCGGCTGCAGCAACTTGGCGACCTCCGCGCCGGACAGCCGTCCCATCCGCGCCGCCAGATGAATCGCGAACAGATAGTAAGCCTCGAGTTGCGTGAGGAAGCATTTGGTCGTCGTCACGCTCGTCTCGGGACCGCATCGCGTGTACAACTGCGCGTCGGCCTTGCGCGCGATCGACGAATCCACCGTGTTGGTGATCGCCAGCAGATGCGCACCGCGCGCGCGTCCTTCTTCCATCGCGGCGAGCGTGTCGGCGGTCTCGCCCGACTGCGACACGGCGATGATCATCGTGCGCCCGTCGATCGGCGGCCGGCGATAGCGGAACTCGGATGAGTAATCGACCTCGACCGCAATCCCGGCCAGTTCCTCGATCATGAACTTGGCGACCTGCGCGGTTATCCACGACGCGCCCGCACCCAGCATCACGATTCGCCCGATCGACGCGGGCCCGCCCACAGGCAGCAGTTCGCCTTCGAAGCGGACGCTGGTCGAGCCGCCGTCCGCCCGCCCCGCCATCGTGTCGATCCACGCCTGCGGCTGGTCGTTGATTTCCTTGCGCAGGTAATGGCGAAAGCCGCCCTTGGTGGCGGCGACGGCGTCCCATTCCACTTGCCGGGGCCGGCGAGTAACCGGACTGCCGTCGAACTTCATCAGCCGCGCGGCGGTGGCGGTGACCTCGGCAAGCTCGCCGTCTTCCAGCACGATCGCGGAGCGCGTGTGTTCGAGAATCGCGGGAATATCCGACGCGATAAAGTTCTCGCCGTCGCCCAGCCCCAGGACCAGCGGCGTCGCGGTCTTGGCGGCGACCAGCTTGTCGGGTTCGGTTTCCGACAGCACGACGATCGAGAACGAACCGCGCAGCCGCAAGACGGCTTCGCGCACCGCCTCGGTCAGCCCGCGGCCGCCTTTGAGCTTTTCCTCGATCAGATGCGAGATCAGCTCGGTGTCGGTTTCGGAGCGGAGCTTGTGGCCGCGAGCGAGCAGTTCGGCGCGCAGCTCGATGAAGTTCTCGACGATGCCGTTGTGGATGACGGCGACCGGGCCGGCTTTGTGCGGATGCGCGTTTTCCTCCGACGGGCGCCCGTGAGTCGCCCATCGCGTGTGCCCGATTCCGATATGGCCTCGCAGCGGGGAGTCGGCCAGCAGATGGCGCAGGTTTTCGAGCTTGCCCTTGGCGCGGCGAATTTCGAGCTTGTTGTCAACTAAAGTTGCGATACCGGCCGAATCGTAGCCGCGATACTCCAGCCGGCCCAGCCCTTCGAGCAGGATCGGGTAGGCTTCGCTCGGCCCGACGTATCCGATTATTCCGCACATGATCGTTCGCTCCTTTCCCCGGATTCGCAGGGAAGTTTGCAGAGTTATCCGAACCCACCGGCTCAGGGCGAAACGATCGCGATACGATTTGTGCAGGAGAGTTTAGAAAATCACGTCAGAGCCGGATGCTCTGCCACTGGAGGCGTACTTTGTCGCGCGGTCACCCGCGCGGTTTTTTCACTGCTCGCCTCTATCGACTGTGGAGCCGGGAAGCCATCCGCCGAATCTTTCGATACTGCTTCCACCTCGTCAACTCATGGCGCGATGCGGCCATGAGTCCTGGCGCTACTCTCGCTTCTGGTTTTCTATCGCTTCGACCGTCACCTCGTTCGGATGATTATTCCCCCGTGCGCGAGTCAGCACAAGCGCCGCGTTCAAGAGCATCCCCGGCGTGTCCCGGATTGAATAGCTGCCCGGAATCCGATCGCCTGCGCGGCGGTCTATTCCCAAGAAGAAACGCTTGTGGTAGTTGGCTGGTACTTCGTCATTCCGGGAGAGTTGCGTCGCACACTTGTCCGGCCGCAGGAGGAAAGATGGCACCGAGCATGAACGCCTCAAGCGTGCGGTTGACCAATTTCAAGCTGCGGGCCTACCGTTCCTGTAAGAGCACTTCGTTCGCACCTGATACTCGCGTTACCGCTCTCATCGGATCCAACGGCTCAGGCAAAACCAACGTTCTCCAGGGCTTGATGCTTCTTTGCGGAGTAAGGGCTAACCCCTATCGGCCAGGAGAAGACGACCTATTCGCTCTAAAGTCGCAAATTTTCGCCACATTTTCATTTGATAAAAAATCAGTATACCTCCGGAGGTCCGTTGTATATCGACCTACGGATCAAAATCGAGATCAGCTGCTCTATTCGCATGACGAATGGAACTTCGAGGAGATAAGCGGAAAAAGACAATGGTTGGAGTTTCCGTCACCTGAAGACCTTCGCTACGGGTCTTACGGTCATCATATGAATCGACGATGGTATATCTCTCATCGTCGCTCCGGCTCGGGAATTGTACGCAGACCGGTTGAGATGCCAAAAGCATCAAAAAAAATATGGGACGCGTTGAACGCCATTCACGATTTCCAATCTCGCACCGCCTACTACAGCGCTTCGCAATTTACGAATCCTGCACAATGCCCGTCTTCGTTCGAGATAGACGAGGACGGGGACCTCTATGAACAAGAATCGTTCTCCACGCGCTCACGCGATCATCTCCAGTTCATCTATCAGCTTTACCGAATGCGCGAGAGGAAGGAATCGCTTTACGAATCCTACATGTCGCTGGTGGACGAGAGAGGGCTAGGGCTAATTCAAAAAATAAAATGGAGAGAAAACAAATATTCTACAAAGGCGTACGAAGTGCGTGCCGGCGGGAAGGTTATTTCAAAGAGCCGGAAGCGCTTCCTGATCATACCGACTGTGCACATCGGAGACTCGGAGCTTTCCTTCGCGCAACTGTCCGAAGGTTCCTTCAGGACTTTGGCCATTTTGTTCTATGTTGTGACTGATACGAGCTGCCTTCTCCTGATCGAAGAGCCGGAAGTGTGCGTGCACCACGGCTTGCTGACCAGCGTGGTCGAAATCATCAAAGATTTTGCGCGGAAAAAACAGGTAATCTTTTCTACTCATTCCGAAAATATTCTAGATCAGCTGGAGCCTGAACAGGTGCGCCTTGTACGTAAAGATATTTTCGGCACTACGATCAGTACAATCTCTGAGAGAATGTCTGCCCAACAGTTCCGAGCACTCAAGAAATATCTGCAAACCGAAGGTAATCTCGGTGAGTATTGGCGTTCCAGCGGATTTAGCGAATGAATCGGCTAGGAGTGATAGCAGAAGAAGAAAATGACGTCGATGTTGTGCGCTGCATTGCCGCGAAGATAGTTAGGCGTGAGGTTCCTATTGAGAAATTCGTCGGTCATGGATGCAGCAAGGTTCGCGCAAAGTGCCGGAGTTGGGCCTCTACACTTCGCGATAGAGGTTGTCGGTTGCTTGTCATTCTGCACGATTCAGATACTGTAGATCCGGTCGAAGTTAAGGACGAGTTAGTACAGAAACTTGGTTCGTCTCCTATTGCGTTACACATAATCGTCATTCCGGTCAGGGAAATTGAAGCTTGGCTGTTGGCTGACGACCAAGCGATAGGGCAGGCGATGAAGCTTTCACAGCCGATGAAACGCGTTGCGAACCCCGAACGCGTGATGAATCCTAAAGAGCATCTTAGGGATCAGATTTTCATCAGATCGGGGCACAAGACGCGCTATGTAAATACTATTCACAACAAAAGGATTGCTGCGGTATGCAAATTGGCGAACTTGAGGCGATGCGCGTCGTTTGCTCCGCTGGAGTTGTTTCTTAGTACCCATTTGCGTTGATTAGGCGCTCGGGCGCTGACCGTATCGCGGGTTGCCGCCTTTTGCATCCATCCCGCGCGCCTCTTCCCTAACCGCTTTTAACAGGCCGTCAGGCCGCATCTTTGCTTTTCACTGGGTGCAGGGGTCATCCCTGCCCGTGCCGACGGCAGCGCAGTATTAAGCCGTTGGCAGTGGGCGCGCGCGACAACGGAGCGCGGCCTTAACATTGGGTGCAGGGGTCACCCCTGCCCGTGGCGCTTGCGCCAGGCCGCCATCCAGCCGGCCCTTTCGCGCTGCGGATGATGCGACATAACCAGCGAGCCGTCCGACACGTCGCGAACAATTGTCGTCCCCGACGCGACGAACACGTCGCTGCCGACCTTGACCGGCGCGACCAGTTGCGTGTCGCATCCGACCATGCAGCGGTCGCCGATCACCGTTTGATGCTTGTCGTAGCCGTCGTAATTGACCGTGATAACCCCGCATCCGACGTTGGTGTCGGCGCCGATGGTGGCGTCGCCGAGGTAGCTGAGATGGCTGGCCTTGGTGCCGCGTCCGAGCCGCGCCTTTTTGGTCTCGACAAAATTGCCAATCCGGTTGTGCCCGGCGAGTTCGGTGCCGGCGCGCAAGTTGGCGAACGGACCGATTTCGGATTCCTCGCCGATCACGCAATCTTCGGCGCGCACGCCCAGCTTCAGATGGCATCGCGGGCCAACAATCACGTTGCTGAGCCATGCGGTGCCGTCGATTCGCACGCCCTCGCCGAGCTTGCACGCGCCGATAATCTGGACGTTGGGACCGATTACGCAATCGGGCGCGATTTCGGCTCGTTCAGAAATGTAGGCGGTGGAGGGATCGACGATCGTCACGCCGGATTGCATCAGCCTTCGGTTAACCGCCGCACGAATTTCCGCTTCCATATTTGCCAGCTCCTCGCGCGAGTTGATTCCGGCGAATTGCGCCGGGTCGGCAGCAACCCACGCTTCCACTTTTGCATTGCGAGCGCGCGCGATCGCAACGATATCGGTCAGGTAATACTCATCCTGCGCGTTGCCCGGTTTCAGTTCCGCCAGCGCTGACCGAAGGATCGCCGCATCGACCAGGTAAAAGCCGGTGTTGATTTCCTTGATGGCGCGCTCGGCCGGCGTCGCGTCGCGGAACTCGACGATTTTCTCGACCCTGCCGCCGCCGTCACGAATCACCCGGCCGTACGCGCCGGGATCGTCAAGCATGATACTGATGAACGAGAGCTTTGCGCCGCGCTTTCGATGTGCGTCCAGAAAGGCGCGCAGCGTCGCCGGCGTGATTGCCGGCATGTCGCCGTAAGCGATCAGCACGTCGCCGGCGAAGCCCGCGGGAATCTGGCCGAGGCCGCATCGAGCCGCGTCGCCGGTGCCGCGCTGGGGCTCCTGGAGCGCGAATCGCGCTTTGGAGAAGCTTGCAGCGGCCTCGACTTCGCCAGCCTGGTGGCCCACGACGATCACGATTGGCTCGGGCTCGAGCGCGGCGACGGCGGCAATCGCACGCGCGATCATCGGTTCTCCGCCAAGCTCGTGCAGGACCTTGGCCCGCTTCGAGCGCATCCTGGTCCCTTTGCCCGCCGCGAGAATGATTGCGGCAACGCTCATGATCGGCGCCGGCTATTCGTAGTCATCGAAGTTCGAGACTTTCCAGGTGTCGGCGGTTTTGCGCGCGGTGACGAGCAAGTTGCGATTGAAGGAGCCCCCGTCGGGCACGTTGATGGTCGCGCGAAACAAGAACTCGACATGGTCGGTGGCGTCGCGCTCGGCAGTGAGTTTGTAATGCACGGTGGGCTTGTGAGTATTGGCGTCGATTTTCTGGTCGCCGATCATCTGTATCTCGCGATGCAGCTTGTCGAGTGCGAGGCCGGTGCAGAATGGCTCGGCCGCCTTCAGATCGATCGCTACATAGTATTGATCGACGAAGCGATCGGCGACGCCACGCGCGCTGTTGGCCGGATGGCATCCGATGGCAACGATCGAAGCGAATGCCGCGATGAAGAGCAGCGAGGCTCCGCGGCTGCGAAGGAGGAATCTGCGGGACGTCATGACTTTTTCTTGAAGAGAGCCTCCAGCTTGCTCTGCGCGCCGGCTTTGGGTTCCACCGGCCTCCCAACGGCCGCATCGCCGGGCATGAAGTATTCGCAGAAATTAAATCGCTCCTTGTCCACGACCCGCTCGGCCATCG
Organism: Binatus sp. (SeqCode); assembly: GCF_050013435.1. Taxonomy (GTDB): domain Bacteria; phylum Desulfobacterota; class Binatia; order Binatales; family Binataceae; genus Binatus. The sequence continues at coordinate 19,550 of NZ_JBEKFG010000064.1, forward strand.
TCTCACGGCAACTGTTGTTGTAGGCGGGATCGAAAAAGCAGCAGTTGCGGCATGCGTGCAGCGCGCGGCCGCATCCGGGACATTCGTCGCGAAAACCGACGCGATCCATCCCGGCGACGAGCTCGATCTTCTTTGCGCAATTCCAGCAGTTCATAGCGAAGCGGCGAGTTCTTCGCGCGGCGTCGTACGCCGCGATATTTCGATAATTCGAAAGCGTTGGTTCCCTTGGGGACGCGCTGAGACAGGCATGCTTTTTCGGCCCAATCGCCGCTGATAGCATAGCCGCTTAAGGTGGGTGCGCGCGAGACAATGGAGGCGGCGGTGGAGGCTTTTGCGGCGGCGCTGAAGAAGGCGTCGCGCGCCGCGGACAACACGGTGACGAGCTATCGTCGCGACCTGCTCGCGTTTCGAAGTTTCATGCTCGAGCGAGCGGCGATGGCCGGCAGAGGAGTCGAGGAAATCGACGTTGCGAGCATCACGGCGGATCATATCCGCAATTACTTGGCCGAATTGATGAAAACCGCAAAACGCGCCACCGTGCAGCGCAGATTGAGCGCGATCAAGGCATTTTTCCGCTACCGCGAGACGACGATTAGCGAGCCAAGCCCCGCGCGATCGATTCGCTCGCCAAAAAATGAAAGGCGCCTGCCGTCGATATTGCAGCCGGACGAAGTTCGCCGGCTGATCGAAGCATCTACCGATGACTCGAAACCTGCGGCGATACGCGATCGCGCGATGTTCGAGACGCTGTATTCGTCGGGGCTGCGCGTCGGCGAGCTGGTCGGGCTCAACTGGCGCGATATCGACGAAGAGCTTGGGATGGTGATGGTGCGGGCGGGCAAGGGCAACAAGGATCGGCTGGTGCCGCTGGGCGAGCCTGCGCTGGATGCGTTGAGGGCGTGGCGGCGTGCGATGCCGGTGGCGTGGGAGCCCGACGGTGCGGTGATAATCAATCTTCGCGGCGGCAGGCTGACCACGCGCAGCGTCGAGATGATCCTGCAGCGGCGATTGGCGGCGGTGGGTCTGAGCGCGGGGATCACGCCGCATGGGCTGCGTCACTGTTTCGCAACGCATATGCTTGGCAACGGGGCGGATCTGCGATCGATACAGGAAATGCTCGGCCATGCGAGCCTGGCGACCACGCAGCGCTATACTCATGTGAGCGTGAATCATTTGAAAGAGGTTTATCGACGTGCCTTCCCACGGGTTTGACAACGGCATCGAGCCGGGCGCCGAAATTCGCCACACCACGATTCTGAGCGTGCGCCACGAAGGGCACGTCGTCATCGCGGGTGACGGACAGGTGAGCGTTGGACAAACGATCATGAAGAGCAAGGCGAAGAAAGTGCGCCGGCTGCATCAGGATCGCGTGCTGGCGGGATTCGCGGGCTCGACCGCGGACGCGCTGACCCTGTTCGACAAGTTCGAATCGAAGCTGCAGGAATACAACGGCGTGCTTCGCCGCGCCGCGGTCGAGTTGGCCAAGGACTGGCGCACGGATCGAATCCTGCGCCGGCTCGAGGCGATGCTGGTGGTGGCGGACAAAGAGAGTTCGCTGCTTATTTCAGGCGTCGGCGACGTGCTCGAGCCCGACGATGGAATATTGGCGATCGGATCGGGCGGCAACTACGCGCTATCAGCGGCGCGCGCGCTGGTCCGCCACGGTTCCGGGATGACGGCGCGCCAGATCGTGGAAGGCGCGATGAAAATCGCGTCGGAAGTCTGCGTTTACACCAACGACCAATTTGTCTTCGAAGAGTTGTAGGCACAATACTTTCAGGAAGTTTCCAGCCGATGGCAGTTCCACAAGTGATGACGCCGCGCGAGATCGTCTCGGAGCTCGACCGCTATATCGTCGGGCAGCATGATGCGAAGCGCGCAGTTGCGATCGCGCTGCGCAATCGGTGGCGGCGGCAGAATGTCGCGCCGGAGTTGCGCGACGAAATTGCGCCCAAGAATATCCTGATGATCGGACCGACCGGCGTCGGCAAGACGGAAATTGCGCGGCGGCTGGCGCGGCTGGCGCAAGCGCCGTTCGTCAAGGTGGAAGCGTCGCGCTACACCGAGGTCGGCTACGTCGGGCGCGACGTCGAGTCGATGATTCGCGACCTGGCCGAAATTGCGGTCAAAATGGTGCGCGACGAAGCGCACGATCGGGTTGCGATCAAGGCGCGCGAGAACGCCGAGGAGCGATTGCTCGATCTGCTGTTCCCGATGCCCACCAAGGTCCGCCGCCCCGCCGGTATCACGCCCGAGGGTAATGTCGAGGCGATCGACAACGACTCGCACAAGGACACGCGCGAGAAACTGCGCAAGCTGCTCAATGGCGGCCATCTCGACGATCGCGAAGTCGAGCTCGAAGTCAGCGCGAACGCCGCGCCGAATATCGAGGTCTTCACCCCGCAAGGGATGGAAGAGATGGGCCTCAACATGAAGGAGCTGATGAATCAGCTCATGCCCAAGAAGACGCGCACGCGCAAAGTGAAGATCCCCGAGGCGCTGGAGCTGCTGACGACGGAAGAAGCGGCGCGGCTGGTGGATATGGAGGCGGTGGCGCACGAGGCGATCAGCCGGGCGGAGCAGTCGGGCATCGTGTTCATCGACGAGATAGACAAGATCGCGGGGCGCGAGTCGCACGGCCCCGACGTCTCGCGCGAGGGCGTGCAGCGCGACCTGCTGCCGATCGTCGAAGGGTCGACGGTCAACACGAAATATGGAGCGGTCAAGACCGACCACATTTTGTTTGTCGCGTCGGGGGCGTTTCACACGTCGAAACCGTCGGACCTGATTCCCGAGTTCCAGGGGCGCTTTCCGATTCGCGTCGAGCTGAAGGCGCTCACCCGCGAAGATTTCATCCGCATTCTGACCGAGCCCGAGAACGCGCTGACCCGGCAATACGTCGCGCTGATGGAGACCGAGGGCGTGCATATGCGCTTCACCGAGGACGGGGTGGCGGCGCTGGCGGAGA
>NZ_JBEKFG010000065.1:0-21650 GCF_050013435.1 Binatus sp. (SeqCode)
CTTTCGCGCCGACCACGATGTCCTTTGCCTTGAGTTCGGCCTCCTTGACTACTAGCTGGCTCCTGGTTTGAGCCTCCTTGGTTATTTCTTCGGCCTGAGCGCGCGCGGCCTGCAGGTTAACGGCGTCCTTACGCTGTTTCGTTATTCCCCAAATGAAAAAGACCGCGCCACCAACTATGAATCCCAGGATTGCGGTGATTAGAGCCACCCGGGTTTACCTCCTTGGTCCGCGTTCCGCGAGCTGGCAGTGGCGCTTCGCAGGCTCGATGAACGGCGGACTCGGTCACAATGATGTTTAACCGCCGGTCGAGCCCCGTTTCGGGAATTCGATCGAGCAGCTGGAATGAATAGGCGAGTCCCACGCTGATCGCTTCGCGGCGCATCTGGCCGATGAAACGATCATAATGACCCCCGCCACGGCCCAGTCGGCTGCCTTCGAGTCCGAAGGCGACGCCGGGAACGCATACGAGAATTTTCGCGAACTTTTTGCTATCGAGAGGCTCGGCCGCCTCGGACGGCTCGAGGATTCCATACGCACCGCGGGCGAGTTCGGATCGATCGCGAATCCTGCGCGCGACGATCGTGCCCGCTGCCGCGTCAACCCGCGGATAGAAGACGGCGCGGCCGGCAGCCAGCGCGTCGGACAGGATGCGGCCGGTCGAGACTTCGTTGCGGTGAGCCTGGTAGAGGACGATCGCGGACGCGGCGCGGTAGAACTCGCTCGCGATCAGTTGCCGCTCGATGATTTCCGACCATGCAGCGGCGCGCTCGCCGGCGAGCGCATCGCGGCACGCGATCATGATCGCGCGTAGATTTTTCTTTTCGTCCGCCACAGTCGTTGCCATGGCGGGAGCGGGCTCAACTACTCGATTGCGCCGCGCCGCCGTCGGGGCGCGCGCCTGTCGTTGTCGTTGTCGTTCTCGATCCGGCTGACAGCCGGCCTGTATCCGCGATACGTTCCATCGCGAAAGCCTTCGTTGCGGTTGAAAAATATTGCACGGGCCTCATGCTGGTAAGCACCGCGATTAGGCCATTTTCGAGATCCACAATTCCCGCCCCCGTCCGAAACCGCTCACCTCTGGGATGCCACGCGCCGTCACGACGATTCATGCTCATTCGCCGTCGATGGCCGCGGACAGCCGTTTATTCATCGCCGCGATTCGATTCACCAGCTCCTGATACTCCCGACGCAGGTGTTCGAGTTCATCGGCGAAATTTAACGCAGCCAGAATTGCCAGGTTCACCGAATTGATCGTCTGGCTCCCGGCGCGGATATCCTTGATCTTTTCGTCCACCGTCTCGGCCACGGACTTGACCCACTCATCGCCGGCATCGCTGGCGACCGTCAGGCTTTGTCCCATGATCTGGACGTTGACGCCCTTCATCTTCAGCCGAGATCGATCCCGTCGAAGCGGGTGAGGATTTTTTCGATCCTGCTTCGCACGTCGTTGCGCTCGTTTTCATGCTGCTGACGCTCGGCGTTCAACTGCTTCACCTGGCCGGCGGCGTCGGCATAGCGTTTTTCGGTTTCCGCGAGTTTCTGAGCAAGTTGCTCATTTTCCTTGCGCAGTTGCTGAATACGCGCCACGGAAGCCTGAATTCGCTCGTCTAATTGCTTTAATACATCTGTCGCCATGGGAAAGAATCTTCTACCTTTAGTTTAATTTTCGATTAACTGACCTGTCAAGCTGCATAAGAGCCGCTGGCACTCTGCTCTCCTGCGCCGTCACTTGCAAACAGCGCGTCAACAAACTCGCGCGCGTCGAACTCGCGCAAATCCTCGATCGCCTCGCCCAGTCCCACGAATCGCACTGGAATTTTGAGCCGATCCGCGACCGCGACCACCACCCCGCCCTTCGCCGTGCTGTCGAGCTTGGCCAGCACCACTCCCGTCAGCGGCACTGCGTCGCCAAAAATCGCCGCCTGGCTGAGCGCATTCTGACCCGTGTTGGCATCGAGCACGAGCCACGTCTCATGCGGGGCGCCGGGCAACTCGCGCGCGATTACGCGGGCAATTTTCTTCAGCTCCTCCATCAGGTTGACCTTGGTTTGAAGGCGCCCGGCGGTGTCGATCAGGACCGTGCGCGCCTTGCGCGCGACCGCCGCTCTGACCGCATCGAAGGCAACCGCCGCGGGATCCGAGCCTTGCGATTGTTTGATGATGTCGGCGCCGGCGCGATCGCACCATACCTCGAGCTGCTCGATTGCGGCCGCGCGAAACGTATCTGCCGCGGCAACGATCACGCTGCCGCGCTCGGCCTTGAACCGGGCCGCAAGTTTCGCGACCGTCGTGGTTTTGCCCACACCGTTGACGCCGACCAGCATGATGACCAGCGGCGCATCGCCCGAGTCGGCGGGCTGGCGATCCGCGGAAATCATAATCGCGGCAATCTCGGCTTTGAGCGCGTCGCGGATCGCGTCGGGGCGATTGTCATTGCCCAGCTTCGCGCGCACCGCGGAGGCAATCTTCATGCTCGCCTCGACGCCAACGTCGGCGGCGATCAGCGCTTCCTCGAGGCCTTCGTATATGTCGTCGATCTTCGCGCTTCCGGTCAGCGCGGCCCTGATGCGCGCCAGAAAGTTTTCGCGCGTTTTGCGCAGTCCCAACCCGATTCGGACCGGTTCACGAACCGCCGGAGGCGGCGCGACGTGTTGCGCCGGCAGAGCCTCCTCCGGCTCGACGATTTCGGGCGGCGCCGGTTCGGCGGCGCGCTCGGCGGGCGGCGGCAGCTCGGCTTCCAGACGGGACGGACGCGACGGGCGCGCTTTGCGGAGGCTCCACTGAATCAGGACTCCAATGAAAACCAGGCCCGAGCCGGCGCCGGCGGCGATAATCAGAATGAGTGCGATGTCGAGAGGAGTCACGATGCGTCGTCCGGAAAAATAATCCTGAGGAATTTTTTTCTGCGCCCAGAATAACAGTCGCGCTCCCGCTCCGAAACCGGCAGGGGTCACCCCTGGCAGGGGTGACCCCTGCACCCACCGTTAAGGCCGCGCTCCGTTGTCGCGCGCGGGCAGGGGTGACCCCTGCCGCCCACCGCGCAGGTGATTCTTCCTTCATGCCGTCCCCCCTGCCCTCTGCTGCTGGCCGAGCGCGCGTCGTTACGGCTATAAGAAATATCGGCCGCGACGATAATCGCAAAATCACGCGGACCCTCGATCACGAAGGGAGATCATCTGGAAATGGCCAAGCTCAAAGGCAAGGTGGCAATCGTAACCGGCGCGAGCCGTGGCATCGGCAAGGCGATCGCCGAACTGTTCGCCAAAGAGGGCGCCAAGGTCGTGTGCTCCGCGCGCACGCTCAAAGAGGGCGAGCATCCGCTGGAGGGCTCGCTCGAAACCACCGTCGCCGGCATCAGGAAGACGGGCGGCGAAGCATCCGCCGTCACCTGCGACGTCTCGTCGGAAGCCGACTGCGAGAAACTGGTCGCGGAAACGCACAAGCTCTATGGACCAGTTGACGTGCTGGTGAACAACGCGGCGTTGACCTACTTCATGCCGGTCAAGGATTTCCCGCCCAAGCGCTGGATGCGCTCGTTCGCGGTCAACCTTCACGGACCGTTCATGCTGAGCCAACTGGTGCTCAAGGACATGATCGCGCGCAAGTCCGGATCGATCGTCAACATTTCGTCAGGCGCGGCGATCGGACCCGGCCGCGGACCGTACAAGAACGCGACCGTGTTTCGCGGCGGGGTATGCTACGGCGCCGAAAAGGCCGCGCTCGAGCGCTTCACGCAAGGTCTCGCGGAAGAAGTTTACGACGATGGAATCTCGGTAACTTGCGTGTCGCCGTCGCAAGTCGTCGCGACTCCGGGCACGGTTCATCATCACCTGGTCACCGGACCCGAAGACCCCAGCGGCGAGCCGGTCGAATGGATGGCGCAGTCGGCGCTCATTCTCGCCACCGAACCGCTCGACAAGGTGACCGGGTTGGTGACGTATAGTCAGCCGCTGCTCAAGCAGTATGGGTTGATCGAAAAGGGGGTCGGAATCGGATTCGGCCGCACCGGCAGCGGCTACAGTTTGATCTAGCCGCGGCAAGATTTTGACCGCAAAAAAGCGGCGCGGCGATCGTATGATCGCAGCGCCGCTTCATTTCTGTTTGCTTACGCTGCTTGCGGGATTCGCAGCGAGATAATTCGCGACACGCCCGGACGATCCATGGTCACGCCGTGAATCTGATCGGCGCGCTGCATGGTGCGCTGGTTGTGCGTGATCACGATAAACTGCGAGCGATTCTTCAGCTCAGCCATCAGCGTCGTGAAGGCCGCAAGGCTGAACTCGTCCAGCGGAGCGTCGACTTCGTCCATCACGCAGAACGGGCTGGGATTGAGCAGGAACAGCGAGAAAATCAGCGCCATCGCGGACAGCGCCTTCTCTCCGCCTGAGAGCAGCCCGATCTCCTTGACCTTCTTGCCCGGCGGCTGCACCAGCACGTTGACTCCCGCCTCGAGCACGTCGCCGTCGTCGGTCAACTCGAGCCGGCCCTTGCCGCCGCGCAGCAGTTTGGGGAACAGCTCGGCAAAGTTTTTCGCCGCGCCCTCGAAGGTCTCGGCGAAACGTTTTCGCGCCTCGCGATTCAGATGCGTGATGGTTTTGGTCAGATCGTCGAGCGCACTGCGCAGATCGGCGCGCTCCGTGCCGAGCACGCCGGCGCGCTCCTCGAGTTCCTTGACTTCGCTGTCGGCGGCGAGATTCACCTCGCCGATTCGTTCCATCTTCGCGCGCAACTCGACGATCCGCGCGTCGTCATGCGCCGCAACTCTGCCGTCCAGCGCGGGAACTATCTCGGCCGCCATCGCGTCGAACTCGGCGCCGAATTTCTCGACAAACGCGCGCGCCAACTCTTCGCTGAGCGCGCGGGCACGTTCGCGCTTGAGGCCGCATTCTGTCGCCTCGGCTTCCAGAGCCGTCAGTGCCTCTTGTGCATTCTTGTAGTAAGCGCGGCGTCCCTCCAGCGCACGCTCGGATGCGTCGCAATCGGCGCGCAGCCGCGAGAGTTCCGCTTCGAGTTCGCCTTCGCGGGAGCGCGCCGCGGTATCCTGCGCCGACAGCGTCTCGAGTTCGCGCTCGAACTCGGCGCGTTCGACGTGCGAGCGTTCCAGGGTTGCGCGATGCTCGTCGAATTGCGCTTCCAGATCGTCCGTCTCGCGCCGCGCATGCGCCAGCTCGCTTTCGAGCGCGCCGAGCCGCGACTTGCGCGCCTCCACCTTGGAGGCCGCTTCGAGCATCACGGCGCCAATCTCTTCCGCCGCCGCGCGCCGCGTCGCGATCTCGCCAGCTATCGCGCCGAGGTGCGCACGCGCCTCCTGCTCGGCCATCGCCAGTTCTTCCAGGCGCGCGTTCGACGTGATCACGAGTTCGGCGAGTTCGCTCAGCCGGCGACGTGAATTGCCGCCGTGAGCTTCCGCGAGCGCGACCGATTGTTCGGCGCGGGCCAGTGCGCCGCGGCGTTCGATGGCAACTCGTTCTGCTTCGCGCGCAAGCTTTCGTCCCTGCTCGAGCTCGGCGTCCGCGCGCTCGCGCTCGGCGCGAACCGCGGCGAATTGGCCGACGCGCGTGCGATGTTCTTCTTCGGCGCGCGCCAGTTCGCGCGTTTCCGCTTCAATCGCGGCGAGGTCCACCGCCGCGTGATTGTCATCGGCGCTGCCGCCGCTGATCATTCGGCCGGGCCACACGAGGTCGCCGTCGCGCGTTACAAAAACGGTTCCGTGACCGTTGAGGTTTGATGCGGCCAGCGCGGAACGCAGATCGTCGGCCAGCATCACATGACCCAGCATCGCTTCGGCAACCGGCCGGACGCGCGGCTCGAACTCGAGCATCTCGACCAGCCGTCCCGCGATACCGGGCGCCTCGATCGCCGGATGCGCCGCGACGGCGGCGCCGGGCTCCTGCACGAAGTCCATCCGGCCCGCGCGATTCTCTTTGAGGATCTCGATTGCGCGGAGCGCGAAATCGGGCGATTCGACTATCACCGCGTCCATCTGATCGCCAAGCACGGCTTTGAGAGCGGGCTCCAGCCCCAGCGGCGCGCGCATCACCTGTTTGAGGATCGAAGGATCGACGGCGGGACGATCGCCGTTGAGCGATTCAAGGATCGTGCGGAGTCTCAAATCGACGCCGTTGGGAGAATGATTGGATTGAAGCTCGCCGCGCGCGCCCAGCACGCCACGCAGCGAATTGACGCGCGCGGTCAGATGATCGAGCGCCGTGCGCGCCTCGATCTCGCGCTCCGCGGCCCCGCGCCGCGCCCCTTCGAACTCGGCCGCCGCCGCGCGCGACGCTTCCAGGTCCGCTTCCGCCGCGCGTATCAATTCGCGCGCGGCCTCGAGCGCGGCTGCCAACGCCGGTGTCTCGACCGTGGTCGCGGCGAGACGCTTTTCGAGTTCCGCGCGCTCGCCGGCAAGATCGCCCAGCCGGCCCCGAATAACCGCCGCCTCGCGAACGACGTCGGACAAGTCGTCCTTGCATTCCTCGCCGCGGCGCTCGGCCTGCTTGAGTTCGCGATTGGCAGCTTCGTGCTTGAGGGAGATTTCCTTGAGCGCAGCGTCGGCGTCGCCGCCGCCCGCTGCAAGTTCGCGCGCGAGCATCGCGCCCGCCGCGGCGCGGTTCGCGCGCGCCTGCGTGGCCTTCGATTCCAGTTCGATAAGACGCGCACGCAGATCGATTTCGAGTTGCGAAGTCGCGTCGAGACGCCGCTGCAGAAATCCGCGCGTGCGAGCGCGCTCCTGGGCGCCGGAATGAAGATTCTCGAGTTCGCGCTGAGCGCCGCCCAGCTCGGAGCGGGCCGACTGCGCGGCCGACGCGGCCGCGTCGACCTGCTCGCGGATCGCAATCGTCCCGGCGCGGGCGCTGTCGAGCCGGCTCTTCAACTCCGCGTCGCGGCCGGTCTGTATCGCCAGCTCTTCGCGCTGATCGATCAGCCGGCGTGCCGCGGCGTAACGTTCCAGTTCGCCGAGTTCGGCCTTGACGACCTTGTAGGTTTCGGCCTTCCTGGCTTGCCGGCGTGCGAAGCTGAGTTGACGCTCGATTTCGCTCAGTACGTCGTCCACGCGCGCGAGATTTTCCTTCACGCGCTCGAGCTTGCGCTCGCTCATCTCGCGCCGGCCCTTGAACAACGACAAGCCGGCAGCTTCCTCGACCAGAGTGCGCAGCTCGTGCGGCTTGGCCTGGATAATTTCCTCGATTCGACCCTGCTCGACCAGCGAATAGCCGCGGCTGTGAATCTGCGCCGCCATGAAGAACTCGGTGATGTCCTTCAGCCGGCACGGAATTTTGTTGAGCAGATATTCCGACTCGCCGGAGCGATACGCGCGCCGCGTCACCGCAACTTCGCTCAGCGCCGCATACGGCTCGGGCAGCTGGCTGCCTTCTTCAGCCTCCAGCACGAGAGAAACCTCGGCCATTCCGGCCGCAGGATTCGACTCGTTGCCGGCGTAAATGAGGTCCTCGACGCTCTTGCCGCGAAGCCGGGTGGGCGCCTGCTCGCCGAGCACCCATCGGATCGCATCGACGACGTTCGATTTGCCGCATCCGTTGGGACCGACCACCGCCGTCACCCCCGGCGCGAAGCCGATCGTCGTCGAATCGAGAAAAGATTTGAAGCCTAATAATTCAAGGCTCTTAAGACGCATGCTCCCTCCGCCTCCACCGCACCACCACCTTCCCAAAGTTTATCCCAAAGTACGCCGGGAGGGTCAAGAGCACCCCCAACATATCGTGTGTCGCAGGACAGGTACCCCCAGCAAATTGTGGATTTCGGCAGGGGTGACCCCTGCACTCAGTGTTAAGGCCGCCCGCCGTTGGCGAGCGCGGCCCCTGGCCGTTGGCTCGGCTGGCCAGCATTAAAAAAGCTGAAAGCTAATCCTGGATGAGCTCGGTATTCCAGTAAGCGCTATCGACCTGCGACAGGTACGGCATCCATTCCCGGTACCGCCGCAGGCTGAACATCTCGGACGAAAACGGAGTCCATTCGGGGCGTCGCGGCCTGCGGAACAGATGCATCCCGGCTTCGTCGGGCGTGCGGCCACCCTTGCGGCGATTGCAGTGATGGCACGAGCATACGATGTTCTCCCACGTGGACATCCCGCCACGCGAGCGCGGAATGATGTGGTCCAGGTTGAGCTCGGTGCGCGGCAATTTCTTGTGGCAATACTGGCAGGTGTTGCCGTCGCGGGCGAAAATGTTGAAACGCGAGAATCGCACGTGGCGCTTGGGCACGCGCTCGTACGCCGTCAGCAAAAGGACCCGCGGCACCCGGATGAAGCCGTTTACGATACCCAGCCGCTCATGTTGAACTTCTATTGACAAGTCACGCCAACTGTCGAAGTCAAAGGTGTGGTACTGCTCGTCGACAGCCTTCGCAACACCCTGATAAAGCAGGGCAAACGCGCGTTTTACCGACGTAACGTGAACCGGGAGGTACGAACGATTGAGAATGAGGACCTTGCTGTTGAGCAGGCCCGTTCCCGGGAAGGTGGGCGCAACCATGTCGGCCGCAGCAGACATCACAAGACGAGTATCGGCCCCCCGATACCATGTCAAGATACCTGTGGATTAAAAGCGCGTTATTCATGGTTTAATCAAGCTTGCTTGCGGTGGTCGGGCGTGCCTCGTATGATCGTGACCAAGTTGTCGACGCAAAGGGTAAAACGATGTCCCACTGGACGCGGGCGCTTTCTTCATCGCGCGCGACGCCGGCGCGACAGCTCCCGGCGATCGCTCTTCCACACCCAATCACACCGTATTTGCCGTAATAGAGAGTCCATCTGTGAAACGAGAAATCGCAATTAACGCGTCCGCACTGGAGGTGCGGGTGGCGCTGCTCGAGGATAACGAACTCGCCGAATTCTACCTCGAGCGCAATCGCCAGGTTGGGCTGGCGGGCAACATCTATAAGGGCAAGGTCACCCGCGTGCTGCCCGGGATGCAAGCTGCGTTCGTCGATATCGGCCTGGAGAAGGCGGGCTTCCTGCACGTCTCGGATTTTTACGACGGAGTCTCCGCGCTCAACACCGTGGCGGAAGTGATCGGCGAAGAAGACGTCGAGACCGAGCCGTTTGGTGACAACGAGTTTGCCGATGCGGAGATGAACCCGGCTGACGAAGCCGCCACCAGCGGCAACGGCGATGAAAGCGCGGCCGCGCGGCCATCGCGCGGACGGCGGCGCGGCCGAGGCCGCCGCAGCCAGGCGCCGCAGCGCTCGCGGCTTCCTATCGAACAGCAGTTGCGTCGCGGCCAGGACATAATGGTTCAGATCGCCAAGGAACCGATGGGCACCAAGGGCGCGCGGCTGACGTCGTCGATTTCGCTGCCCGGTCGCCATCTCGTTTACACGCCGGCCAGCAATCACATCGGAGTGTCACGGCGAATCGCGAGCGCCGAGGAGCGCGCGCGACTGCGCGCTGACGTGGGAGAACTCAGGCCGCCGCAGGGCGGTTTCATCGTGCGGACCGCGTGCGAGGGCGTCAGCCGGCGCGAAATCCAGCGCGACGTCGGCTTTCTGACCAAGCTGTGGAGCTCGATTCTGCGCAAGAACGAGAGCATGCCGCCCGCGTCGATACTTTACAGCGATCTCGACGTGGCGCTGAGAATCGTGCGCGACCTCTTTTCCAGCGAGGTGGACCGGCTATGGTGCGACGATCCGACTACCTACAGCCGGATCGTGCAATTCGTGCAGAACTATATGCCGCGGCTGCGGGCGCGCGTGACGCTGCATGACGGGGCCACGCCGCTGTTCGATCGGTTTAACATAGAACCGCAGATCGAGCGCGCGCTGGACCGCAAGGTCTGGCTGAAGTCGGGTGGCTACCTGGTTTTCGATCAAGCTGAAGCGCTGACCGCAATCGATGTGAATACCGGCCGCTTCGTCGGCAAGCGCAGCCAGGACGACACCATCTTCAAGACCAACCTCGAAGCAGTAGAGGAAGTAGTAAACCAACTGAGGCTGCGCAACATCGGCGGAATCATCATCGTCGATTTCATCGACATGGATCGCGAGGCCGATCGCAAGAAGGTCAGCGACGCGCTGGCGCTTGCGCTCAAGCGCGACAAGGCGCGGACCTCGGCGCTCAAGATTTCCGAACTGGGGCTCGTGCAGATGACGCGCAAACGCACGCGCGAGAGCCTCGAAAAATTGCTGACCGACACGTGCCCGCGATGCGACGGGCGGCGCGTCGTCAAATCGGTGCCGACTCTCGCCGCCGAAGTGCTGCGCGGGATTCAGCGCGAGGCCGTATCCAAGTCCGCGGGCGATATGCTGATCGTCAAGCTCAATCCCGAAGTCGCGCGCTACCTCTACGATCATGGGGCGAAGGATCTCGAGACGCTGGAGCAGCGGCTCTCGACCAAAATAGTGCTGCGCTCGAACGACGGCCTCGAACTCGGCGCGTTCGAGCTCGCCCGCGCGCCGGCCGCCGCCTAGCCGCGGACTATCGCACAGCGACCCGGCAACTGCGGGTAGCCTTAATACTGGGTGCAGGGCTCAGCCGTGCTCACCCCTGCCGACGACGGCTAGCCAATCCAGATAGGCATCGATCATCTGCCTTACTTGCCGCTTGCCTATCCGTTGATCGAAACCCAACAGTTGGACGAGTGTGAGAGTGAAGCCGAAGCCGTTGAGAAACCATCCCGATGAGTATGGGTTCACATCGGCCCGCACCACACCCTGCAACTGCCCGCGATGGATCAGCGCCGCAAAGAAGCGGACGTAGGCCTTGTGATTCTCCCGCAATTGGCGCGTGATGTCCGGATCGTCGGACTCGGCCAGTGCCTGGAATTGGATCTTGAGCTCATCAGAATGGGTTCCCAGGTTTTCCAGGTACACACGACCCATCCGTCTCAACGCCGACAGGCTGTTCCCGCTATCGACCGCAGCCGCATCCTGCCAGACCTCGAGGATTCGTTCTCCTATCCGCTTGAGGATCCTGACGAAGAGCGCTTTCTTGCTGGGGAAGTACTTGTAGATGGTGGGCTCGGCGATTCCTGCCTCGAGAGCGATATCCGCGGTGCCCGCCACGCGATAGTTGGAGCGCGCGAAGACCTTGGTCGCGGCGCGGAGGATCTGAAGCTCACGCTCCCCGGCCGGGAGGCGAGTCCGTACGGCGCGGGTCGCGCGTGACCGACCGTCAGCCATCGAGCCTCACTGGCTGACTATGTCCCTGGCAGGCCAATCGGTTAGCCTTTGGGAAGCCCGAGCACGCGTTCGCCAATGATGTTGCGCTGAATTTCACTGGTGCCGCCGGCAATCGTGAGTGCGCGCGACGCCAGCATCCTATATGACCACCGTCCCCGGTCGATCGAGTGGGGTGCGTCGGATTCGAGCGGTCCGTAGGCTCCCAGGAGTTCCATCGCGAAACTATTCATCCGCAGGTTGAGTTCGCTGTTCGCGAGTTTGATGACTGAACCCTCAGGTCCCGGCGGTAATCCCTTGAGCCTGCGGGTCAGCTGGCGCAGGCCAGTGTATAACAGTGCGGTACCCTCGCAGGCAAATTGCGCGATTCTCTCGCGCACGCCGGAGTCTTCCCATGCGCACTTGCCGTGGCGCTGGACCATCTTGGCCAGCTTCACCAGGTCTCTGACCGTATCAAGTCTCTCGCCCCCATTGAAAAGACCTGAACGCTCGAACATCAGAGTGGTGACCGCGACCTGCCATCCATGGTTCTTCTCGCCCACGAGGTTCTGCCTGGGCACCTTGACGTCCTCGAAGAACACTTCATTGAAGTTCGCGTCGCCGGTTATCTGCACCAGCGGCCGGGTGGTCACTCCCGGGCTGTGCATGTCGACCAGGATATAACTGATGCCCTTGTGCTTGGGGGCCTCGGGGTCGGTTCGCGCAAGCAGGATGCACCAGTCGGCGCGATGCACGTCGATGGTCCAGACCTTCTGGCCGTTGATGATGAAGTAATCGCCCTCCTCGACGGCACGGGTCTGCAGCGCGGCGACATCGGAGCCTGCGTTGGGCTCGGAGTAGCCCTGGCACCAGATTTCGTCGGCCGAAAGGATCTTCGCCACGTACCGCTTCTTCTGTTCCTCGGTGCCCCAGTGCATCAGCGTTGGACCGACCAGGGTGATGCCGAGGCCGTTGACCAGCAGCGGCGAATTGAGTTTGGCGAGTTCCTCGTTGTAGATAAGCTGCTGAGTGAACGTGGCAGCCCGGCCGCCGTACTCCCTGGGCCATCCGATTCCGACCCATCGGGCGGCGTGCATCTTACGATGCCATGCCAGGCGCTGTTGCCACTGGTCCCCGCCCTCCTGTTCCTTGGGCGCATTTGCCTGGAGCCAGTTGCGGAACTCGAGTCGAAACGCTTCGTCCTCGGGGCTATAGTTGAAATCCATCGACGTCCTCCCGGCGGGCCTCAGGTTCGCCCGCACTTGGTTAGTGAGTACTCACTTTATCTCCGGGGGGAGCTCTTGGTCAAGCGCGTTGCGCCACCGGCTCGGGCCTGGCTCCGACCTGCCTGGAGATGCCGTCTACTTCTGCGGATGAATGATTCACGCGTATCCATTGAAAGTTTCGATGGCCCGGAGATAGCCCGCCGTCATGGTGACGCGATCGCCGACAATGAGATTGATTCTCGCTCTAGCTATCGATTTGCTCCCAGCCGCGGCGTCGGGGATAAGACGTTGCCGTCGATAGCTCGACATATTTTTTTCTTGACAGGGGGCAACCACACAGATAGGTTTTTTCTGCTTTATGTATTTTTAGAAATTTCAGCCTGACCGAGTTATCGTTGTAGCGACGACACCCCGGCCACAGGGGCCGGAAGATGTCGAAGCTAGCCGCAGCTATCCGTAACCATCCCGTCGCAGTCCCGTACCTCGAAGGGGAGGCTTCTTCCTATAGCAGCCCAAGGAAAATTCCCGCTCTAACTATCGATTTGCTTCTCGGTGCAACGCCGGCGATAAGCGTTGCCATCATCGTGGTCACAGTCTTCTTTGCCTGCGGCCGTGCGGCTCTCGCTGCCGGCCCCGATCCGACCACCAACGCATCTTCGACCGCGGCGCCGGGTGCGGCGGCAATTCCGGCGACGCAACCGACATCAAGCGCCACTGAGAAGGGGGCAAATGGGCCAGACCAGATTTGGAACTGGCACGTTCAGAACACCGACATTGTGCAGAGCGACCCGGGTTTTTCAGCCAAGTACTCCGGTCCACAAAGCCTGAATAACAAGCACCAGGTTCAGGAAACAGGTACGCTGGACTTGTTTGCCGGCGTGCGGTTATGGCGCGGCGCCGAGTTCCACGTGGACGGACTGGTGTGGCAGGGCTTCGGCCTGAGCAAAACGTTCGGCATCGAGGATTTTCCCAACGCTGACGCCTACAAAGTCGGCACCGAGCTTCCCTACTTAATGTTTGCGCGGGCGTTTATTCGTCAAACCATCGGCTTGGGTGGCGAACAGGAGGAGGTGCCTGACGGCCAACTCACGCTTGCGGGCAAAGAGGACATTTCGCGGCTGACCTTCACCATCGGCCGGCTCAGCCCGCTGGACATTTTCGATCACAACACCTACGCGCAAGACCCGCACACCCAGTTTATGAATTGGGCGATGGTGGGCAACCTCGCATGGGATTACCCGGCGGATAGCGTCGGATACACCACCGGAATGGCGGTGGAATTAAATCAGCCGAAATGGACTTTGCGTTACGGATTTTACCAGATGCCGGACGTCGCGAATAGTTTGACAGGCGACGACCGGTTTCTCCTGTGGCGTCCCAACGGAGGCATTGTCCCACCTGCCGCCTATGGCCCGTTTTTGCACGATTGGGGAATGATGGTGGAATTTGAGCGCCGTTACACCGTCAACGCTCATTCCGGGGCGATTCGGCTTATGCCCTGGCTCAATGAAGCTCGTATGGCCAGTAACCATGCGGCGACTGCCATTCTGCTGGCCAATGGTCCGGGAGCGGACATCTCAGCGGCGCAAGGCTATCGCTACAAGTACGGTGTTGGGTTGAACTGGGAGCAGGAAGTTACCGAGAACGTCGGCCTGTTTTCGCGCCTGGGCTGGAATGACGGCCACGAACAGGCGTGGACGTACGCCGATGATAACTGGACGGCATCACTGGGGGTCAGCGTCAAAGGCAAACAGTGGCAGCGGCCGGGAGACACCTTTGGTCTTGCCGGCATCGTGAGCGGCGCTTCGCGCTCGAACCAACAATTCCTGAACGCAGGTGGCTTGGGCATACTTGCCGGCGACGGCGCGCTGACTTACGGCAGCGAGAAAGTTGTGGAAACCTATTATGATTTTCCAATCTGGAAGACTGTCCATGGGGCCGTGGATTACCAGTTCATCAGCAACCCGGCATTCAATCGCGATCGCGGACCGGTGTCCGTCTTCGGCGGAAGACTCCACTGGGAATTGTAATGAGTGAATTTGACTTAGCGTAACACTCGAACGGCTTTCCCGGAGATAGCCATGACCACTTTTCCGAGCTCGGTTCTGCCGAAAGACATCACCCCAGCCGCCAAGCGCGACAAGGGTTTGGCCGAGTTTTCGCCCAGGCTGTCCACAATGGCCTCGCTCCCGGCGGATCAGGCGCTTGCCGAACTTCAGAGCGGCCCGGACGGGCTGTCCGAAGAGGAGGCTACCCACCGGATCGAAGTGTTCGGCCCGAACGTTGTAGCTCGTGAGCGCAGGTTCACACGGCTAACACTGCTGTTAAGAGCTTGTCTGAATCCCCTGGTGATCCTGCTGGTAGTTCTTGCAGTGATCTCTTTCGCAACAGCCGAGAGCGCATCCGACCTGGTCGGCGGCGGCTTGATGGTTGTTATGGTGGTGCTGGGAGTTTCTCTGCGGTTCATCCAGGAAGCGCGCGCGGACACTGCCGCCGCGAAGCTCAAGGCGATGATCCGGGTCACCGCAACCGTGGTGCGGGCGGGTAGCGCGCGCGAGATTCCGCTCGCGGAACTGGTTCCCGGCGATGTCATAAGGCTTTCCGCGGGCGACATGATTCCGGCTGACATCCGCGTCCTGTCGTGCAAGGACCTCTTCCTCATTCAAGCCAGCTTGACCGGCGAATCGTTTCCGGTTGAGAAGTTCGATCTTCCCGAGCCGTCCGATAAGAAGTCGCCACTGGAACTCAAGAACGTGTGTTTCCTGGGCACCAGCGTCGAGAGCGGTACGGCTACCGCCGTAGTCATAGAGACCGGCCTGAAGACCTACCTCGGCACCATGTCCAGCGCGATCACGCAGGCGCCACCGCCGACCAGCTTCGATAGGGGCATTTCAGGATTCACCTGGCTGATGATCCGCTTCATGGCGGTGATGGTGCCGCTGGTCTTCCTGATCAATGGCTTCAGCAAGCATCGATGGGGCGAAGCTTTTCTGTTCGCACTTGCCGTCGCGGTCGGCCTCACCCCCGAAATGCTCCCAATGATCGTCAGCGTGTGTCTGTCCAAAGGCGCGATGCTGATGTCGCGCAAGAAGGTGATCGTCAAGCGGCTCAACTCGATCCAGAACCTGGGCGCGATGGATGTGCTGTGCACCGACAAGACCGGCACGCTCACAATGGACCACGTCATACTCGAGCAACATTGCGACGTTGTCCGGCAGGAAGACGAAGGCGTGTTGGAACTGGCGTTCCTGAACAGCCATTTCCAGACCGGCCTGAAGAACGTCCTCGACCGCGCCGTCCTCCAGCACGGCGGGCATCATGAGGATCTGAAGATTGCGGAGTATTCCAAAGTTGATGAGCTCCCTTTCGACTTCAGCCGTAAGATGATGTCCGTGGTGGTGGCCAATCCCGCAGGAGCTCATCGTTTGATCTGCAAAGGAGCGCCGGAGTCGGTCTTCAGCCGCTGCACGCAGTTCGAGCTCGAGGGTGAGACCTATCCAATGGATCCAGTCATCCTGGAAGATCTCAAGGAGGAATACGACAAGTTATCGGCTGACGGCTTCCGCGTACTGGCTATCGCCTATCGCGATTGTGAGCCCAAGCCCATCTATACCAAAGAGGACGAGGAGAAGATGATCCTGAAAGGGTACATCGCATTCCTCGATCCACCCAAAGATACCGCGGCCCCGGCGATCGCGGCCCTGAAGAAGCACGGCGTCACGATCAAAGTCCTAACCGGTGACAATGAACTGGTATCACGGAAGATATGCGGTGAAGTCGGGCTCCATATTGACCACGTGCTGACGGGCGCAGCGATCGAGAACATGAACGATGCTGAGTTGGCGTCCGCGGCGGAAAGCACCATCTTGTTTGTTCGCCTCTCGCCGTTCGATAAGCGGCGAATCATAAAGGCGCTGCAGAGCGCAGGACGGGTGGTCGGGTTTGTGGGCGATGGCATCAACGATGCGCCGGCGCTGCGTGTCGCTGACGTGGGCATTTCGGTGGATACGGCGGTGGACATCGCCAAGGAGGCCGCGGATGCAATTTTGCTGGAAAAGAGCCTGCTGGTGCTCGAAGAAGGAGTAATCGAGGGGCGCAAGGTCTTCGCCAACATTCTCAAATATATCCGGATGGGCGCCAGCTCGAACTTTGGAAACATGTTCAGCGTGCTCGGCGCGAGCCTCTGGTTGCCGTATTTGCCAATGTCGCCGATCAAGATTCTGACCAACAACCTGCTCTACGATTTCTCACAAGTGCCGATCCCGACGGATGAGGTCGATCCCGAGCAAGTCGAGAAGCCCCGTCCTTGGTCGATGGGCGAGATCGCCAGATTCATTCTCTTCATAGGGCCGTGCAGTTCGGTTTTCGACTATACGACCTATCTGATGATGTGGTTCATTTTTAAGTGCAACAATCTGGGGCTCCTGCCACCACCGGAGTTGGCCGCCCGTTTCGCCCACGCGAGCCTTGCCAATCCGGACTCAACTTATGCGGCGGCTTTGTTTCAGACAGGATGGTTCGTTGAGTCACTGCTAACTCAGACCCTGATTATCCACGTCATCCGAACGAATAAGGTGCCGTTCATCCAGAGCCGCGCCAGTTGGCAGCTGATCATGACTTCCGCAGCAATAATGTTAGTCGGGGTATGGCTACCGTCTTCGCCGATAGGGCCGTGGCTCGGCCTGGTGCCTCTTCCATTCCACTACTGGCCGCTGTTGCTGCTGACGCTGTTGTTGTATGTCGTGCTGACTCAGCTGGTTAAGGTATGGCTGGTTCGCAAGCAGTGGATTTGAACCAGCGGGTAGAAACCAGGCTGGCCGCTACCTAAGCAAACCGAGCGGGTTACTAAATGGATATGCGCTTTGCTCCACCAGTCAGCAGCAGGAGAAGCGCCTCACCGATTTGATCGCCATGATTGATAATCGAGAGTCCTGTGCCGACAGCGACCTAGCCCGAATCAGCGGCAGCGGAGGCAAGTGAGCGCAACCAGCAGGAACGGCTTCACTCGGAGCTTTTCGGCCGATCAAAAGTAGCGCAGTCCCGGGCGAAGTGCCGCGCAGCGGCGTGGGCAGGTATATGCAGCTCCCAGAGGGAGAACGATGAACAGATTCGACCGGTTGTTTTGGAGCAGGCTATGGCGGCTGGCGAAGCCCTACTGGGTATCCGACCAAAAATTTGTCGCGTACGGATTGTTAGCCCTCACCATTCTTTTGAGCGGTTCCATCAAGGCCGGCAACGTCGTGTTCAGCTACGTAAACCGCGACCTGATGACGGCGCTGGCGGAGAGAAACGCGCCAGTTTTTTCTCATAAGATACTGCTCGTAATCATCTACAACGTGGTGGCGGCGCCGATCGTCGCCCTCGACGCATACGTGGCCGCAAGATTGATGATCAACTGGCGGCAGTGGCTGACCGAGGAGTTCCTGGGGAAGAGCTTCCACGATCGCGCCTTTTACCGAATCAGCTCCGACCCGAGCATCGACAATCCCGACCAGAGAGTGAGTGAGGATCTCCTAACCTTCGCCAACTTCACGGTGGGGTTTGTGATGCAGGTTTTGCAGGGACTGGTTACCGCCGCGTCATTTCTGGTCGTGCTATGGCTGATCTCCCCGATGCTGGTCGGTGTGCTTGCAGTTTGCATAGGCGGGGGCTCGCTCCTGACCATCGTTATCGGCCGGCCGCTAATCGGAATTAATTTCGCACAGCGGCGGCGCGAGGCGGATTTTCGTTACGCCCTGGTGGGCTTGAGGGATAACGCGGAAGCGATCGCGCTTTACGGCGGCGAACGGCGCGAACAAGGCGAGTTGCTGGAGCGTCTGCACGCAGCGATAAAAAACTTCAATCTGCTTATCTCGTGGCAAAGGAACCTGGCGTTCTTCACTTATGCATACGATTTCCTGCTGCCGCTGCTGCCCTATTTCATTCTCGCGCCAGCTTTTTTCGCCGGCAAAATCGAGTTCGGAAAGATCACCCAGGCCAGCGGCGCATTCATCACGCTGCGCACCTCGTTGTCGATAATTATCGATCAATTCAATTCGTTGAGTAATTTTGCAGCGGTGGTCAGGCGGCTCGGCGGATACCTCGAGGTGGCTGAAAAAGGGCAGCTTGCGCAAGCGACGGCGGAGGTCGTTTCTGCCAAGGCGATACATCCGGATATCGAGACGCAAATCGAAACCGTCGAGGCACCGCGCTTGGCAGTCGAGCAGCTTACGCTCAAAACTCCGGACAACCGCAAGACCCTGGCGCGCGCGATGTCATTCGAAGTCGCCGCCGGTGAGGGTCTGTTGATTGTCGGCGAAAGCGGGGTTGGCAAGACCTCGATGCTGCGGGCGGTGGCCGGACTGTGGCGCTCGGGTAGCGGGCGCATCATTCGGCCTGCGCTCTCCGCTATGATATTTCTGCCGCAGCGGCCTTACATGATTCTCGGCTCACTGCGCGACCAGCTCTGCTATCCGCACGCGGGCCAAGTGACCGACGATGAACTGCTGGCAATTCTCAAGCTGGTCAACCTCAAAGATTTGCCCGAGCGGCTTGGCGGCTTCGACGCGGAGGTCAAGTGGGACGACCTTCTCTCGCTCGGCGAACAACAGCAAATCGCCTTTGCGCGGCTGCTATTCAATCACCCCGAGTACGCATTTCTGGATGAAGCTACCAGCGCCCTGGACGCGGGCAACGAAGAGTTCCTCTACGACTGTCTCGCATCGGCCAAGATAAACGTGGTGAGCGTGGGCGACCGCCAGAGGTTGTCCCGATACCATCACAAGATGCTCGAACTGCTGGGCGACGGCGACTGGCGGATCAGTTCGCGATGACGGTCACCAGTTGCCACAATGCCGATCCCTGGCTTCTCGCCGAGGCTGCGCGGCGCAGTTCAACGCATCTGATCGATAGCACTTCTCGCTCTTCGCTGTGGAAAGGTAGTGTCCTAATTTCACATTAGGACACTACCGATGAAAGGGTCCTGCTATCAAAGTCCGAAAAAGAGGGAGATGCCCTGGGGCGGCGGCGCGACGTATTCCGGCCCGTCCCCATAGTAATACGGCTCTGGCGCCACGTAGTAATCCGGCGCAGGCGCGTAATAGTTATCCACCACCGTTGGCGCATAGCCGCCTCCGCGGTAGCCGCCGCGATCACCGCCATGGCCGGCGGCGCGATTGCCACCGCCTCCGCGGTGAGCGTCGGCGGCGCGAGCCGGCCCGACCCCGAAGCTGCAGATCACGAGCGCAAACGCGACCGCCGTCGCGACCCTGCCTATCCTGGAGCGCAATTGAATTTTTGGCTTGGACGATACTTGCATAGTAACACTACCTCGCGGAATCGGTTTCCGCTTCATTTGTTCGCTGCGGTCTGTTTAGCGGCTGCGGCCCGTTCACGGTTGCGGAACAGCGAGTCGGCGGTCTTCTTCTGAGTGTCCGACATCGTGTTGTAGAGAGCCTCGAACGGCGGGATGAATTTCTTCATTCCATCCTCGTGCGCTTGAACAACCGACGCATAGGATTTGACCACATCGACGGCGCTCATCGACTGCGCGTCTGCGGCCCGCTCTTTCTGCAGGTCGGTCATCGCCTTCGCGTTATCGCGCATCACCTGAGCCAGGCTGTCCCATTGTGGTTTCTGAGCAGCGGTGATGTGAAGTTTTTTGTGCAGCTCCCGAATACGCGTCTCGACGGTTGACGCGCTCGCCGCGGATTCGGACGCTGGCGACGCCATCGCCTGCTGTGAAGAAGCCTGCGCCAGTGCTTCGCCTGAGGCCGCAAACACAGGGCTGGCGAGAACGATGGCGCCCAGTAGCGTTGCCGCCGCGCTAGCTGCGCGTACGGCCGGATGCGTGAATAAGACCATGATGCATACTCCTTGTCGGTTGCGATTGACTAATCGTTGGTACTTCCGCTTAACACTTCGTCGCCACTTTACTTTCATCATTCCCGCATCGGATGCGTTTGCGGCGACGTTCACTTTTAGGGACTAGTGTCAGTCTCCACCAACACCTACGACAATTCCATCTGCATTCGCCGAAGGAAGTACCCCACAGCACATCTATGTCTCTAATCCGACTTGGTATTCACCGGTTGGCTCCCGCCGCCTGCATAATGTTGAACGAAGCGAATCAAATGCATTACGGGCGAGCGAAGAAACACCCGTGCCAAGCATCGCGAAGCGATCTTTGGTTCTTCATATAACGCAATTCAACTCGGTCGTGGCACATACTGATGTAAGTCAACCGGCAAGAGAGTAGTGATCACACAGGCATCTGAATAATGCATTACACAACTACTTCCAGAGTGGCTATTTGTATTGGTATTGCAAGGGTGTGGCTGGTCGGCTGCGCGCCTACTACTCATGTCACCGATACCACGATGTATCCGACGCCGTAAGCACTCGTTGAATAGGAGACGAAGGAGAATGCCATGTTGCTATTAATCATAGTTTTGCTTTTGTTGTTCGGCGGGGGTGGTGGTTACTATGGCTATAGTAACTACGGTCCCACCGGAGGTCTTGTACCGATCATTCTCGTCGTGCTGGTGATCTGGCTGCTGGTCGGCCGCGGCGGTCTCTGACGGTTTGGTTGAAGAGGAGCAGGTAGCAAATGGATTCGCCGGGTTCTGTTACCCGTGTAACCAAGCGGTACGGCGGTTTGATGGACGTATTGGCGTGGCGGAGATAGCCTAAACATCAGCAGAGATTAGGTTCGTGATAGTCGCGAAAGCGGCCAAGGAGCATCGCGCGTGACGCTAGTCCAAATTGTAGTGATCCTGGTCGTGGTTGGGTTGGTGATGTGGCTGATCAATACCTACATCCCGATGGCTGCGTCTATTAAGAGTTTACTTAACATCATCGTGTTCGTGGTTTTATTGATTTGGGTTTTGCAAACGTTCGGGTTGATTGGACCTATTCCCGGACTCAAAATGCCGGCGCTGAAGTGATCGGCGATCGCCTGCAGATGAAATTGAATGTAATTCGACAAGTAACCAATCAGCCGCTTCATACGCGGCCGTTCTTCCAGCAGCCGAGCGGCATTCGTCGCGAGGCGATGGGCGAAACGGCGGGCATCCGGGAAACTCCCCCCTTCCGCGGTGCCCGCCAAATTTTTTCGCGCTTGGAGTCGATCGAAACCAACAACGATGCATAGCAAGCCGGGAGCTCAGGAGTAAGCAGAATGACCATGGAAGAAACCGCAAATTCTACCGTTCGAAGCGCAATGGATCAGGGCCGGCAAGCGGCGGACAAAGCCGCGCAGGCGGTCAAGGACGGCTACGAGGCGGCGCAGCAATTCGTCAAGGACCAGGGAGCTGACTTTGACCTGCGCGAGTTCG
>NZ_JBEKFG010000066.1:0-21169 GCF_050013435.1 Binatus sp. (SeqCode)
GGTTCGAAGACGATCACGCGGCTGGCGACGGTGGCGCCAAACGTCTTCCATCGAAATTCGGTGTCGGGCGCGAGGTCGGGTGGATTGCCGCGAATGAAATTCACGTTGGCGCTGTTGGTGTACCATTGGGGCCACTGGGCGGCGCGAACGAGCCATCGCCATACACGGTCAGGCGGGGCGGCAATCACAATTTCATTGCGCGCGTACACCGATGAGTTATCAGGTTCGAATCCTGCCGGCCATTTCATCGCGATAAGTGCTCCTTTCGGATTGCCACAGTCTGCCCCAGAAACGGATTTTCCGAAAGCGCAGGGGGCTGCTCTTTAACGGTTGGAGTCGCCTACTTCACCGCTGGGGCCGGATGAAGGCTGGCGTTGACTCTTGCAAGGTGGCGCTGATGGCTTGCGGTCCCCAGATGCATCAGGCGGTAAACCTCAACCTTCACCATGTCGTTGATGAAGAACCATACAAGCGCATAGGCCCACACTAACAGTGCGTACTTCCATCCCAGCGGCGTCATGCCCCATCCGTAGACTGCGGCCAGGGTTCCGATGACCTGGGTTGTTTCGCAGGCAACGACCAGGCGCCAATTGGGCCATGGGCGCTGCCAGAACGTTCCCACGCTTCGGGTGATGTAAATGGTGAGGTGCCCGGCGACCAGCAGCTTGAGGAATATGAGGCTCTGAATGACGGGCCGGGGCAGCTGAAAGTATCTCTCTGCGATCCAGAAAAGGCCGAACGCAGAGATAACTCCCATCACGCCGAGCACCGAGCTGACTGTAAGTACGCGTTCCATGTCCCATCGCACCGGGCGTGGAGCTACGATGGTGTTGTCGTAGGCAATCATCATGATCGGGAAGTCATTGAGGACCGCGATGAGCACGATCATGACTGCGGTTACCGGGTAGAAGTTAAACACCACAATCGCGAGCGTCATGAAAAGCAGTACGCGGATGGTTTCGGAAATCCGGTAGATTGCGTAACTGTTCATGCGTTCGAATATCTTGCGCGCTTCTGAAATGGCGGCGGTGATTACCGAGAGTCCGGTCGCCGTGAGCACCAGATCCGAGGCCGCGCGAGCCGCGTCGGTCGCACCGCTTACCGCGATTCCGCAATCGGCCCGTTTGAGCGCGGGGGCGTCGTTGACGCCGTCACCGGTCATTCCGACGATATGCCCACCAGCCTGAAGGGCTTTGACGATTTTGAACTTATGCTCGGGAAAAACCTGCGCATAGCCGTCGGCCGCGTCTAGCTTGTCACTGTCGTCGGCCTTACCGTCAGGAAAGAGATCGCCGGCAACCGCGATGTTCGGTCCCAGCTTGAGTTCGAGCGATACCTCGCGGGCAATTGCAAGGTTGTCGCCGGTTACCATGCGAACCTGCAGTCCCATGTTTCGCGCGGTCGCGATGGTAGAGGCCGAATCGTCGCGGGGCGGATCGGACAAGGACAGTAGTCCAAGAAATTCCCACTTCCCCTGGGTATCGGTGCGCGCGACGCCAAGAGTGCGATAGCCCTTCGCCGCAAGCTCGTTCACCTGGCCTTCAGCCTTAGCACGGGTCGCCGAATCGGGATGGATCAGATCCAGAATCACCTGCGGGGCG
The DNA here is from genome assembly GCF_050013435.1 of Binatus sp. (SeqCode). GTDB lineage: Bacteria > Desulfobacterota > Binatia > Binatales > Binataceae > Binatus. The sequence goes on from NZ_JBEKFG010000066.1 coordinate 1,602, forward strand.
CCCTTCGAGACTTTGAAAGCTGCGTTGTCGTGTTTGGCCTCGGCCTCGGTTCGCTTACTAACAGGATCGAAAGGCGTAAAATGAGTGATCTGATAGGTCTTTAACACCGACTGATCGCTGAGGCCTTTGAGGACCGCCTCGTCGATGCCATCGCCGCCCTCCCTTCGCGATGCCAAAGCCGCGCCCAATATCAAGTCCTGATCGTTGCCCGCCTTGAAGACAACGGGTTTTCCCAACTTGAGCTCGTTCTTGGTGAGCGTGCCGGTCTTGTCCGCGCAGAGAATGTCCATGCCGGCCATCTCTTCGATCGCGACTAGGCGGGAGACGATGGCCTTCATCCTGGCAAGCACGGATGCGCCGACGGCCATCGTGACGGACAGTACGGCGGGCAAGGCGACCGGGATTGCAGCTACCGTAAGAATCAGAGCGAACAGCAGAGTTTCGACCAACGGGTCGCCGCGATATAGCGCGACCGTCAGGATCAATGCGACCAGGCCGAGCGTGATCAGAATCAGGAAATTGCCGATTTTGATCACCGCCTTCTGAAAGTGGGAAACGGTCTTAACGCTCTCGACCAGTCGTGCCGTGCGGCCGAATAGCGTATTCATTCCGGTGGCGACGACCAGCCCATTCATCTGGCCCATTCGCACGATCGATCCTGAATACGCAACGTCATTTTTCTTCTTGTCGACCGGCAGTGACTCGCCCGTCAGCGCTGACTGATCGATGCTGAGGTAGTCGCCATCGACCAGCTTCAGGTCGGCGGGGATGACATTGCCGAGCTTGACCATGACAATATCCCCGCTCACCAGCGTCTTGGCCTCGACGTCGCTCCACTTGCCGTCGCGCAGCACTCGGGAATGCAGTGCGAGATTCTTTTTGAGCGCCTCGATCTCGTTGTCGGCCTTAAATTCCTCCCAGAAGCCGACGACCGCGTTGAGCGCCAGCATGAAAAAGATGATGACGAAGTCTTCCCAATGCCGAACCACTGCGGACAGTACCGCGGCAATTTCGATCATCCATGGGATAGGCCCCCAAAGAAATGTCAGGAACCGCTTGAGGGGGCTGATGCGCTTTTCTTCGATAGCATTCGGACCGTCCTTCTTGAGCCGGCTCGCCGCTTCTTCCTGGCTTAGTCCATGTTCGAGACTCGAATGGAACTTGGCGAGCGCTTCCTGGATCGTCCCGGTATCAACTGGCGTCTGGACACCTTTGGAGGCATCCTTCTTGGCCGCATCTGGCTTAGGGGCATCGGCCTTGGGCGCGCCTGCGGAAGCTGACGCCTCTGCCTTTTGCCAGTCGCCGAGCGCACTGCCCGGTCCGCCGTGGCGCGCCTGGAATATCTCGTAGGCGCGCGTGCGAATCTCGTCCACGCCGGCCTCCGATCCTTTGGACTTAGCGACAGCCTTGGACCCGTTTGGCGCGGAGTCAGATGAAGCGTCTGAGGTCTTCGCATCATCTGCGGAACTCTTTTCGGTAGCCATCGCTTAACTCCTGCCAAACTGTTTACATACGGCGACGACTGACCTTGGTTATGAGTCTAAGAGTCGGCGAATCGCTGGCCGTGCCGGTCCCGAATGCTCCGCGACCGGATGTTAGCAAATTGGGCGTCATACGTAGCCCGTCGATTTGCATTATTTGTTCTTCAGATGACCAAGAATCCCGGAGCGCTTCACAGGTAGCCCAATTGCCGCGCGCCGAGGCGAAGTTGCTCGCGAAATTTCGGATGAGCAATTGCGATCAGCGCCTCGGCCCTATCCGCTGTCGATTTGCCGGTGAGGCAAGCCACTCCATACTCGGTAGCGACATACTGAGTATCGGTTCTTGGATCGGTAGTGGGTCCTTCGATCTTTGGGACGATGCGCGAGATGGCGCCGTCGCCCGCGGTGGAGTGGGCGGCGAGAATCGATTTGCCGCCCCGGGATAGCTGGGCGCCGCGGATGAAATCCAACTGGCCGCCGGGAGCGCTGTACTGCTTGCCCATGATCGCTTCGGAATTGACCGCGCCGTCAAGGCTGACCTCGAGAAACGCATTGATCGAGATTGCGTTATCGTTCTGTCCGATGACGCTCGGGTCGTTCACATAGTCAACCGGGCGGGCCTCCATGCTCGAATTGTCGTTGAGAAATTCGTAGAAAGGCTGGTCGCCGACCGCCAGGGTGTACACGTTCTTGTACCGATTGAGGTTCTTGTACCTGTTGGTGACGGTGCCCGACTGAATCAGCGCCGCCAGCGGCGGCATCATGAGCTCGCTGTGTATGCCCAAATCCTTGTGGCCGTGCAGGGCGGCACATACAGCGCTGGGCACTCCACCGATGCCTACCTGGAGTGTCGCGCGGTCCGGGATCATCTCCACGATGTATTTGCTGATCACATTGTCCAATGGCGTCGGCAGCCGTGAAGGCACCGAGAACAGCTCAGTTTCATTTTCGACGATCGCCGCGACTTCCGATATGTGCACCGACGAATCGCCGAACACGCGCGGCGTCCTGGGATTGACTTCGACGATCAGATTCCTGGCGATTCGTGCGGTCGGGATCGTGTAGTCGGCGTTGGTGCCGCAACTGAAGAATCCGCCTTTGTCCATCGGCGCAACCATCATGATGAAGGTGTCGATTCCTATTTCGCGCAACACGCGCGGCATCGCACTGAAATTGCCCGGCATGTAGAAGACCACGCGCCGATTGTCCTGTTGGCCCCGCTCGAACAGCATTCGTTCGATGATCGTAGGGAAGAATGGATGCGGCTTGATGACGTCCATGTATTCGTACTTGAGAATCGTGACCGCGGCGGCTGCGACTGAGTGCGAATAGTAGACGCGAAGCTCCTCGATCTTGCGGCTCTTCACTCGATTCTCGAGCGCTCCCAGCAAGGCGGGCGGTTCGCTGACCGCCATGCCCATCGAGAGCGTGCCTCGCGATGGGATCAACTCCACCGCCGCCGCCGGCGTCATCAATTTGGATTTGTATTCCGTTTCGTACATCTACTGTCCGTTCTCCCGCCCCATTACCTGGGGATTTCCGCACGGTGTCGCGAAGCAGGCGTGTAGTGGGTCATCTTCTTGTAGATGGCCATCACTATACTGTAGAACTGCTTGCCGCGCGCGTTGGGATATTCCTCACGAGCGCGGGCCTTCGCGCGTTCCCACGCGATCTCGTCTTCCGGAGTTTTGACTACGCCGACCGGCATAAGCTGGACCTCCTGCTGACTATCCGATCGCACCACCCCGACGCAGAGCCAAGCCCGGATAGCAGTTGAATGGATCAATCGCCCGCTTGAATGTTAGTCTTCGCGGACGATGTTGTCGCGCCATCCCCCCGAGAAGCAGAAGTGGACCGAGGAGCGCCGATATTTCGAATCGGACGGCCGCCCGCTGTACGGAGCGATGTATCGCGCCGAGCGGCCGGGCGCGCCGATCGTGCTCTTTTGCAACAGCTTTTCCGAGAATCATTGCGAGGGGAGAGCCGAGGCGATTGCGTCGCGGATCATCGCGGCAAACGGTTACTCCGCCTTCCTGTATCATCCGCGGGCGCATGGCGATTCGGCAGGCGACCCGGAGGACGTAACGTTCGAGGGTCTGGTCGAAGACGCGGTGAACGCCGCGAGCTACGCGCGCAGTCGATCCGGCGCGTCGCAGATCGTGTGGGTGGGCGTTCGATTCGGCGCGCTGGTTGCCGCGCATGCAATCCCCAGAATTACCGACACTACCGGGCTTGCGCTCTGGGAGCCCGTGCTGAGCGCGCGCGACTACTTCCGCAAGTCGATGCGCCACGTTATGTATTACGAAATGTCGAAAGGCGAACGGCCGTCGCTGACGGTCGATCAGATGAGTGAGCGGCTTAAGCGCGAGGGCAAAATCTCCGTGCTCGGATTCGACCTCCACCGCAACTTCGTGGAGAGCGCCCAGGATGCGGATCTGCTGGACGCGCTCCAACCGTGGCGCGGCCCGACCCTGATCGCGCAGTTTCAGAAGCATTTCCGGCTTTCGCGCGAGCACCACCAGTTGCGCGAGACTCTCGTCGGGCGCGGCCTAAGCGTGCGCGCGGTTCTACATCGCGGGCCGGCCGGAGCCGACTCCTGGTGGACGCCGGAGGGTATCGCAAAACAGACGGGAGACTGGCTCGATGAATTGGCGTGAAACTCCCGCCACGCTGAGCCGCGCACGCGCCGAGCAGCCGCTGGTATTCAAGGGTCCCAAGGGCGCTCTGCACGGGATCTTCACGCCACCTGCGCCTGACGCGTTGCCGGCGAGCGCGTGCGTCGTGTTCCCGGGGCGTCCGCGTTCGGGGCTTCGCCGCCTGCCGGTACTCGCCTCACGAATCCTTGCCGCCGAGGGATTCGCGGCCCTGAGATTCGATCTGCGAGGCCGCGGCGAGAGCGCCGGCGAGGTTGAGATGCCGAGCCGCCAGGAGCCGCGCGGTGAAGACGTGGTTGCCGCGATTCGTCACCTGCGTGAAGCGCACGGGCAGAAGCAGTTTCTGCTGGCCGGCTACTGCTTCGACGCGGTGACCGCGCTCGATGCATTCAGGGATGAGGCCGCCGCGATCGCCGGCATCTTCTTTGCCACCGCGGCGGTGCTCGAGGAGAAGCTTGGCGGTTCGCCCGCGGACGGCCTCGCGCGCAGCGCCGCATTGCGCCTGCGCTCGATGGTCAGGCGCGCGCGTGCCCCGAAGATACTGGAGAGTTTCGAGACTTCCTTCAGAGCGCTGGCGCGCTCGCATGCGCGCGCGCTCTTTCTCTACGCGGAGCAGGACCGGCTGCGCGCGGAGTTCCGCGTCGCCGAGGAGGTTCTGTTCTCAAAGCTCGACAGTGAAGCGCGCGGGCGGCTCGAGATCGAGATCTGGCCCGGCCGCATCCACACCATCGAAGGAGAGCCCGCGGTGATCGAGCGCGCAATCTCGTGGCTGCGCGAATTTCATCCCGCGCGAAGCCAGGGTGGCGCTTGGCGCGAGCCGCGCCAGCCGATCGCTCAGGAGTCCTAGCTCGATGCCAACGCTGCCATCCTTCCTCACCGCGACGGCCTCCCGTCACGGCGCGCGGCCGGCGCTGATAATGGACGATCGGGTTCTCACCTATGCCGAACTCGACGCAAGCGCCAACCGGGTTGCCAACTCGTTGATTCGCCACGGCGTCCGCGGCGGAGATCGCGTGGCTCTTTGGATGCCGAAGTCGCTCGAGGCGATCATTTCCATCTGGGGCGTTCTCAAGGCTGGCGCCGCCTTCGTGCCAGTTGATCCGGCCGCGCCCGTGGCGCGCCTGGCGACCATCGCGCGTAATTGCGAAATCCGAGCCCTGGTTTCGGCGTTGGACCGCGCCGACGATCTGCAGCAGGCATTCGGCACCAGCGCGCCGATGCGCACGGTTCTCTATGCCGGCGACGGGCCTAACCCACCTCCCGCCGCGAGTTGGTCATCCCAGAGATGGAACGAAGTCGAGGCCGAGAGTGCGCATCCGCCCCCGCTTCACAGCGACGATGCCGGTCTCGCTGCCGTGCAATACACTTCGGGTTCCGGCGGGACGCCCAAGGGCGTGGCGATTTCGCATCGCACTTTCGCCGGGCAGGCGGAGTGGACCGTAACCTCGCTCGGGCTTTCGACCGAGGACCGCATCCCGGGCTACACGCCTCTCAGCGGCGCCATGTCGACCTTCGAGATCTTCGCCGGTGTGCTCGCGGGCGCGACCGTATATCCAGTCCCGCCGCGGCTGGCGCCGTTCCCGGCCGCGGTCGCGAAAAGCTGGAGCGATCAGCGGATAACAGTCATCTATGTGGTGCCGAGCGTGCTCCAGATGCTGCTAAACCGCGGAAATCTCGGCGCGCTCGACTTCTCCGCGCTTCGAATCATCGTGACAGGAGGCGAACACTTGCCGGCGCAGCGGCTCGGCGAGCTGATGCGGCTTTTGCCCCGGGTTCGTTTCATCATCTCGTATGCCCGCACCGAAGCGAAGCTTCGCACCTTGCACGAGGTGAAATTTCCGCCCGAAGACATTGACACGCGCACCATCGGCAAGACCGCCGCGGGTAGCGGGCTGTTGGTGCTCGGTGAGGATGAGAAGCCGGTCGCGGATGGCGCGATTGGGGAGCTCTGGATCTCGGGTCCATCCCTGATGCTCGGCTACTACGGACTTCCGGAAATGACCGCGGAGGTCATGCGAACCATCCGGCTCGGCCCGAGCGAGAGCGTGCTCGCGTGCCGCACGGGAGATTTGGTGCGTCGGCACGCCAGCGGACGGCTGGAGCTGATCGGCCGTGCCGATGAGCAGATCAAAGTACGCGGCTACCGGGTTGAAACCGGGGAGATCGAATCCGCACTCTGTCGTCATCCTGCCGTCCATTCGGCCGTGGTGCTCGCCGTCCCCGATCCGGAGACCGGCAACCGGCTCAAAGCGGTGGTGGTGCTGAAGGACGGTTCGGACGGCGGCGAACAAACGCTGCGCAATCATTGCGCCACGGAGCTGCCACCCTACATGGTGCCCGAGACAATCGAATTTCGCGCGAGCCTGCCCCTGATGAGCAACGGCAAAGTCGATCGCCGCCGCCTGCGCGAGAGCTGACTCCGATGAAGAGCATCGAAGGCGCCATCCGCGAGTTTCTGCTCCAGCTTCCCACTGCGCGGAAAATCCGCGAGCTGAAGCCCGGCGACTCGCTGTTCCAGCGCGGCCTGCTCGACTCGATGGGCGTCATCAGGACGGTGGCATTTTGCGAGGAGACCTTCCGCATCGAGATTCGCGACGAGGAAGTGATCCCCGAGAATTTCGAGAGCGTGCGCGCCCTGTCGCGCCTGATCAAGCGCGCGCGATCGCGCTCGGGCTGAATCGCGGATTTGCGAAGCTGCGGCCGGCAAGCGCACGCGCCGAAGCCGGCACTGGAGCAAATGGAACGGGAGACGCCCTCACACTCCAGGCTTGAGGAGTTTGCCCGTCGCCGTGCGACCTGCTTGAATTCGCTTCGAGGACTGTCCCATGAATGCAGAAATCGAGTTGCGCGACCATCTGTTCGTCGGCCCGTTGCGCCGATCCGTGAATAACGCCCGCAACATTTCGGGGAGCATCCATGATGACGCGATGGCGACCAAGCTCGGTTTTCGCGGCGGCACCGTCGCCGGATCGATCCACCTGGAACTGTTTCCGCCGCTCCTGCTGAAAGCCTTCGGCAAGCGATGGTTTGAACGCGGCACTATCTCGATGTACTTCCTGAACGCGACTACCGACCGCGAAGCGGTCCGCGCCTTCCTCAAAGAGCCGCCCCACGATGCGGCCGACGCGCAGGTCGATGCCTGGATCGAGCGCGATGACGGCATGCGCGTAGCGGAAGGCACCGCGTCGGTCGGACGTCCCGAAGAGCCGACCGCGTTGCTGCGCCGTCCGCTCGATCGATTCGATGCGGGTCAGTTGCGGATCCTGGGCTCGCTTAAAGCCGGCGATCGTTTTGAGGAATGCGACGCATTTCTGACCAGAGCTTTGATGACCGAACGGATGAACGTCATCACCGATCCGCTCGAATGGTACACCAAGCCCTCGCCATGGGGCGGTGCAATCGCCACTCCGGCAGCGATGGTGCATCTTCTCTACACGCAACCGATCGCGACTCTGCGCGGCAAACTCGGCCAGGCAGTGGGCCTGTTCGGCGCGATCGAGCTGCGCAACATCAACGGCCCGGTCCTGGTCGAACGTCCATACCGCGTCAGCGGAAGCATCGTGGCGCTGGGGCAGAGCCCCAAGACCGAATTCATGTGGTTCGAGACCGCGCTGGATGAAGCGGCCGGCAAGCGTATCGCCGAGATGAGGATGCTGCTGCGCTTCATGAAAGCGTCGTCGCCGCTGTACAAGGACGCGCTCGCAAGCTGATCCGTCCTGGTTTCGAGGCAGGATCGCTCCTATGGCGCGGCCGCTATGGGTTCGAGCCGGATGGGGACCGTTTTGCACTTTTCGCGGTTGAGAAGACCGCGCTGAGTGTCGCTGCCTTCCAGGAAACGTACCCACCTGTCGGCAACGCCGTATTTCTCCCGCAGCAGCCGATGGACCTTCGCGTGCGCCTCGGGATCAGCTGACGCGCGGTATCGCCGCATTTCGCCGCCGCGCTCGATCTCGACGATCGGGTGCGCGTCCATATTTCGGATCCACCACTGGGCGTTGGCGTTGCCGGGGTGAATCCACGAATACCGTCCGTCGTCGACGATCCAGAGCCGCGCCTTGTGCACCGCTCCTGTCGGAGTCGGCTCGTAAACGACAACGACTTCTCGGCCAACTTCGATAAGGGCCAGATGTGCGAGGACGTAAGTCACGCATACGCCGATCACGATCGCCGCGACGATGATCACTCGTCTCATCTCGTGCGCCTCCAGATGCATCCGGCCCAGTGGATCTGGGCCGCTTCGGCTGGCGTCGATGCCGGGATCGGGTGTCTGTCAGGCGCTGCCCATGCGCCGCTCGTAAGCCCAGTCCTCGGTTATCAGGTAGGCCCGCAGCGCCCCGGCGATCGCCATCCGGATCGGTTCGGGCGGCCACGGAATCACTTTTCGATTGACGAACGGGCACTGCAGGTCGCTCTTGCGCTCGAGCACCAGGTCGCGCAGCACCTGCGCGTTGAGGTGGCTCATCGAGACCCCGTGGCCGATACAGCCGAGTGCGTAAACTGCGCGATGGTCGCCCAGGTAGCCGACTGCGGGGGTAAGATTCATCGTCACCGAAAACGGTCCGCCCCATCGATGGGTGATCCGAACGCCGCGCAGCGACGGGAAGAGGAAGGCGATGTGCTCCTCGAGATGGCGCCACGCGGACTCGGAGCGATCGGCTTCGAGGCTGTTGCCCCAGGTCAGTCCAACCGGACCACCACCCATCACCAGGCGGCGGTCGGGCGTCAGCCGATAATAGTGGATGAGATTGCGCGCGTCCTCGATTCCCTCGAACCCGCTCCATCCGATCGGCTCGAGCTGCTTGGCGCTCAGCGGCTCAGTTGCGATCATGTAGGTGAAGGCGGGCACTTGCTTGCGCTTGAGTTCGGGAAAGAGGTGCGAGTAGGCGTTGGTCGCGAACACCAGCTTGGCGGCGTTAACTGCTCCGCCCGGAGTTCTGAGCCTGAAATTGGGCCGCGAGGTGATCTCGAGCACCGGGGTCTCTTCGTAAACCGACGCGCCCGCTTTAAGCGCGATCCGCTTGTCCTCGCGCACCAGTTGCGCCGGATTCACCAGCACCAGGCGCGGTTCCCACATCGCGCCCAGATAGCGTTCCGAGTTGACCCGGGCGCGTACTTCGTCGCGCCCGATCCAATCGATCCCGCTGAAGCCCAGCGACTTCATGAGCTCGACGTCGTGCTGGAGACGGCGAATATAGCCCGGCGCCGTAGCGACGCGCAGAAAGCCGGGGCGAATACGGCTGCATTCGAGCTTTTCATCGAGGATTAGCCGGTCCAGGTTATCAACCGCCTGCTCCATGTAGGCATGCGCTTCCTTGAGGAATTGCTTGCCGCGCACCATCGCGGTCACGCCCAGTCCAAGCCCGATCACCGTCATCGCAAACGAGCCGTTGCGGCCGCTCGCGCCGTAGCCAACGGTCTTGGCTTCGAGCACCGCGACCTTCAGCGCCGGGTCAGCGCGCCTGAGTTCGCGCGCGGTGGCGAGGCCGGTGAAACCACCACCGATGATCGCTACATCGGCATTGATTTCACCCTTGAGCGGCGGCTCGGGCGTGTACGGCCCGTAAGTATCGAGCCAAAGCGAAAGCGGCGAGTTCGGCAGGGACATTGTCGTCATGGCGGTCTCCATCCGGTCTGATGGCTCCAAACATGCTCGCCTTTCGGCCCGGCTTGCAACCGCTGCGACGGTGGATCGCCGGTGTCGTGGGCCGGCTCGCGCGAGCAACCCGCTCAGGGCAGGAGTTTCTTGAGAGCGTTAATCGGATTCGGAATCGACGGAATCGACGATCCAGCCGACGGCCCAGCGCCGACCATCGAGCCCACCGCGCTTACTCCGCCGCGGATTATCCTGCCGGGCGCGTTAATCGCGCCCATCGCGACGCGCTCCGCCAATGTTGGCACGTCCGGCAGCACCCGCACCCCGGGCAGTTTCCCGGTCACGCTGACCGGGATCGCGACCTCCAGTCCGAGCGTGAGCCGGATGTCGGCGTTCATGGCGAGGTTCTTGTCCATGTCGAACCAGCCGTCGCCGGTGATCTTGTAATCCGGCGACTGCGCATACAGATCGTGCGTCGTGAACCGCGGCCCCACCTGCTGATAGCTCATGTTTGCCGATTGCAGCTCGGTGTCGGGATCGACCAGCAACCCATGATGACTCGACCTGAATCCCACGTTCACCAGTTGGCTGACTCCCGGCGCCGCGGCGACTGCGTTGACCGCGTCCGCCACGATATTGACGCCCACCAGCTTGCCGTTCGCGATTGCCACTCGCCCGCTGCCGCGCAACGTCGGCTTGATTCGATTCCAATCCGCGCCGCTGCCCGACGCCATCACGTTGCCGGTCAGAAAGCCGTGCACGGTGCTGGCCGCCTCGATATTTTGTGAGCGTAGCGCTTGTTCGACGTTCAGATTGTTCATTTGCAGCGCGGCGTTGAACGTCGGCGCGGCGCCGAAAACCGCATCCGCTTGCGCCGTCAGCGAGCCGCCGAACACGCCGGCGTTGAGTGGATGCGCCGACGCGCGGCGGTTGAAGTATGCCGCCGTCAGATCGAGATTGCGGTACGGAATATTTTCGAGCGATCCGTCCGTCGATTGGATCGTCGCAGTCATTCGCGGTGAAGTTATCGCGCCATCGGCCGTGCCTTTGACCGCCAACTGATTGATAACGTCGCCGGGCTGATTGGCGGCGAAAGCGAATACCTGCGCGAGCTTCACCGAGTCGGCCTTCAGCGCGTAACTCGCTTTCAGCGGACTGATGGATTCGACGCGACCCTCGAGATTCGCGTGCGCGGAACCGAGCGTGAAACTCGTCGGTTCGACGACTTCGAGCCCATCGGTGAAACGAATCTTGCCGTTCAGATCGCTGATCCCGCCCGGCCATGACGGCCCCAGCTTCACCGCAACCTGTTTCAGCGTCACGGTTCCATCCATCGACGACGCGTTGGTGTCCAGTTTCGCGGTACCGTGAATTTCGCTCATGCCCGACACGCCGTACCCGGCCGCTGCGTCGATCATCGGGCTCAAATTGGCAAGGTTGAAGCTGTTCGAATCGATTTGGGCACTCAACGGTTGCGTACCGCCGCCCGAAAACCTGCTCGCCGTCAATTCGAGATCGGACAGTTTCAAATTCACGTTTGCTATCTCGAGCTGCTCCGCCCAGGTGCCGTTCGCATTCACCGTCATCGCGGTCCCCGCCGGCTTGTTGAACAGCGCCGCGTACGCGACCCGGTCCCCGCTGAGATCGGTGTTCAGCGCAATTGCGAGCTTGCCGAATGAACCGCGGACAGTCCCGCTCGCCGATACGGCGTCAGGAATCGAGAGCCCCGGCGGTATTTCCGATCCCACCTCAGCCAGCGGCCTGATCTTGTCGAGCAGGATCGAATCGAGCTGCAACTTCAGATCGACCGGCATTCCCGACGCGTCCGGTACGCCTTGATCGAGGATGGGTCCTAGCTTTCCCGACGCCTCGACGTTTTGCTCTTCGCCCGGAAAGGCGAATTTGGTTTCGACGTCGAAGGCCGACGCGGCGTTGAAATTTGTCACGTCGAAATCCAGATGCCTGACCTGGATTGGCGCCATCTTTTCGCCAAGATCGTTGAAATGGATCGCGCCGTCCTCGATGCTCAGCGCCTTGATTGACAAGTCGGCAAGCGACGATCGCCGCTTCGCGCGCCGACTCGGCGGCGCTTTCTGAGTTTTTCGCCGTACGTCAATGGGGCTGCTCCCGATCGTGCTCAGGTTCAGGTCGCCGCGCGCGTTCATCACGATCCGGATGTCGGGTTTGATCAGTTTGAGTCTGGTGACTTTCGCCGCGCCGCGAAGCAGCGGGATAAACTCAACTTCGATCGAGACTTCATCGGCGGCGAGAAACGGTTTAGCCGAAAACGAAGAATCGTCCGCAATCTTGAGCCCGCTTACTTCGACCGACACGCCCCATCCCATCTGCGCCTGTATTTTCCCGACCTCGACCCGGCGGCCCAGCTCGTCGCTCACGCGCGCGAGTATTCGGCTCTCATTGCGGGCGACGATCGAACTCAAATTGAAGAATGCGTAAGCGGTAAGCGCAGCCGCGATCAGCACCACCGCGCCAATTACGACTCCGGAGATGAGCAGTATCCTGCGCAACGCCGTCTCAGGAATTCATCCGGGCGAAATGATCGGCGATCACTTTCGCCACGCAGCAAGTCACCTTCTTCGCGGTCGGGATGTGGAGAAACTCGTTGGGCCCGTGGGCATTGGCGTGAGGTCCCAGCACCCCGGTGATCAAAAATTGCGCCTGTGGGAACCGCTCGCCCAGCATCCCCATGAATGGAATGGTTCCGCCTTCGCCCATGTAGGCAACCGGATTGCCGAAGTAGTCGGTCGAGGCCGCCTCGAGGCTGCGCTCCAGCCACGGCGATAGCGCGGGAGCATCCCATCCGCTGGCGCCCCAGTTCGCCTGGAAACTCACTTTGCATCCGTACGGTGGATCTTTCTCCAAAATGGTTTTCAGCTTCTGCGACGCGATCTTTGCATCCACCGTCGGCGGCAGTCGGAGCGACAAACTCACCGCCGTGCCCGCGCGCAGCACGTTGCCGGCGTTGCCGGTCGGCGGCATCCCGTCCGCGCCGATGATCGACAGAGCAGGCCGCCACGCGCGGTTGAGGATGAGCTCCGTCGTATCGTTGCTTACCGGACGCGCGCGCTCGACGAACGGAAACTTCGCGCGGATGTCGTCGCCGAGCACCACGGCCGTGGCGGCCGCCTGCTTGAGGCGCGCCTCGGGAATCGACGCGTAAAATTCCGCGCCGAGTACCTTGCCCGTCGCCTCATCCTCGACGCGGCTTAACAACTGGCGCACGATGCGGAAGCTGTCGGGCACGACTCCGCCGGCGTCGCCCGAATGCACGCCCTCGGTGAGCACGTCGACCTGGAGTTTCCCGCCGACCAGGCCGCGCAGCGAGGTAGTCAGCCAGAGTTGATCGTAGTTGCCGCATCCCGAGTCCAACGCGATGCACAGGCTCGGCTGGCCGATGCGGGGCGCCAGATGCTCGATGTAGTGCGGGAGATCGAAGCTGCCGCTTTCTTCGCAAGCCTCGATGATCACCACGCATCGCGCGTGTCGAATCGAGTTCGCCTGCAGCGCGCCGATCGCGCCCAGGCACGCAAACATCGCGTACCCGTCATCGGCACTGCCGCGGCCGTACAAACGCTCGCCGTCGAGCACCGGCTGCCACGCGCCCAGCCCTTCGCGCCATCCCGACATCTCGGGCTGCTTGTCCATGTGCCCGTACAGCAGCACGCAATCCTTCGAGTCGCCGGGGATTTCGATGAACAGCAGCGGGGTGCGCCCCTCGAGCCGCACGACCTCCAACTTCATGGCGCGGATCGGCTGGCGGCGCGCCCAATCCTCGAAGCGCGCGACGACGCGGTCCATGTGCCCGTGCGCTTTCCAGTCGCGATCGAACGCAACCGACTTGTTGGGGATACGAATGTACTCGGTCAGTTCGGCGACGATGGATTCATCCCAAAGCCGCGCGACGTGAGTTCGGATCGATGCCTTGTCCATGACGAAAGCCTACGCCGGAAAATTTCGATGCGGTGCAAGCTTATCGCGCGGCGCATCCGTCGAGGAAGATCGACGTGACGATCTCGACCGCGCGCTCGGGCGTTGTGTACTCGCGTGCGTAGCGGTTGATCCCGCGCATCATGCCCAGCAGCGACTCGGCCGCGATCCGAGTGTCGATACCCGGCCTTATCGCACCGCGCTTGACGCCGTCGTCGAGAACTCCGCTGATCAATCGCGACAAGTCATTGCGCTGCGCTTGATACTGGCGCTCCTGCGAGGGGCGCAACGCCTTGGGATCGCGCAGCAGGGCGAAGAACTGGCGGCGGCTCCAGAAGAATCTCAGAGAATGACCCACGATCGTCGCGATTTGCTCGCGCATCGACGTGCATCCGGCCAGCGCCGAGCGAATTTCGCGCCGCAGTTCGGTGAACCCGTTGATTACCGCGGCCGCGTAAAGCTCTTCTTTCGATTTGAATTGACGGTAAACGCTGCCCTTGCCAACCCCGGCGTGAGCAGCGACCTCGTCGATCAGGACCACGTCGAACTCGCTTTCGGCAAAGAGTTCCGCGGCACTCAGGAGGATTCTCTCGCGCAGGAACGGCGTGGACGGCCTGCCACGGCCTTCCTTGCGGCGAATCGGCGGCGAAACCGGTCGGCGCTTGGCGCTCACGATTGGAAACCTGCAATCATCGAATTCGTAGATTGGTAGCCGCCCTTCGGTATCCCCAGTTGAAATATGGACTGGCGGGTCCAAAATTGCAAGAATAAATCTGGTAGCAGTATTGCCTGCTTGGAAACGAGTGCCACGGAGAACATGATGGATTCAGACGCCCCCGCGACCGGAAAACCTAACGCCTCGCGATTCATACAGGATGCTGAAGTGCGCACTTGGCTTGACAAAGCTATGCAACGATGGCGGCTGTGGCTGGTCGTTTTGGCCGTCGCGGTAGTTGGCCTTTACCTTTTTATTGGCCGCAGCGGCCCTGATTCTTCCACACAGGCGCTTCCAGGCGTATCGCACACGATCGTTCCGGTCGCAGCGGTGCCGGCGAAGGTCGGCGATTTGAACCAGTACATATCCGCGATCGGAACAGTGACGGCATACAACACGGTCACCATCAAAAGCCGGGTGGATGGCGCGCTCGACAAGGTAAACTTTACCGAGGGGCAATTAGTAAAGGCCGGCGATCTGCTGGCTGAGATCGATCCGCGTCCGTACCAGGTGCAGCTCGAGCAGGCCGAGGGCACGCTCGCGAAGGATGTGGCGTCGCTCCAAAACGCCAAGGTTACATTCGCGCGCGACCAGGAACTGTTCAGGCAAAATGCGCTCGCGCGTCAGGATCTCGACAACCAGGAAACGGCGGTCGGACAGTACGCCGGTTCGATCCAGAGCGATAAGGGCGCCGTGGACAACGCCAAGCTTCAGCTGACCTACAGCCGCATCACGTCGCCGATCACGGGCCGGGTCGGGCTGCGTTTGGTGGACGTGGGCAATATCATTCATGCGACCGACACGACCGGTCTGGCGGTGATCACGCAGTTGCAGCCGATCGCGGTCGATTTCAGTATTCCCGAGGACGATTTGCCGAGCCTCGAGACCGCGATGAAGGCTGATCCCCAGTTGCCGGTCGCGGCTTACGATCGTGACTTCAAGCACCAACTCGCGGCTGGAAAGCTGCTCACTACCGACAACCAGATCGATCAGACCACCGGCACGATCAAGCTCAAGGCGTCCTTTCCCAATGCAGACAACGTGTTGTTTCCAAATCAATTCGTCAACGCGAAGCTGCTCGTCAGTACCATCCACAACGCGATTCTGATTCCGGCGGCCGGTCTCCAGCGCAGCCAGCAGGGTTCGTTTGTATATGTCGTCAAGCCTGACCAGACCGTCGAGATGCGCAGTGTGACCGTGGGCGCAACCCAGGGCGACGTGATCGCCGTAGACAAGGGACTTGCGGCCGGCGACCTGGTCGTCACCGACGGCGTGGACAAACTGCAGCAAGGGTCGCACGTGAGTGTGCAGACGGCGGCTATCCCGCCCGGGAGCACGGCTCCGTGAGTCTTTCGCGCCCGTTCATACTCCGGCCGGTCGCGACTTCTCTGTTGATGGTCGGACTGATGCTGGCCGGCCTCGTCGCCTATGGGCAGCTGCCCGTGTCGGCGCTGCCGCAGGTGGACTATCCGACCATCCAGGTCATGACTTTCTATCCGGGCGGAAGTCCGGACGTGATGGCGTCTTCGGTAACGGCGCCGCTCGAGCGGCAATTCGGAGAGGTGCCGGGGCTTACCCAGATGACCTCGAACAGCTCGTTCGGCAGCTCGGTCATCACGCTGCAGTTCGACCTCAACTTGAATATCGACGTTGCCGAGCAGGAGGTGCAGGCGGCGATCAACGCGGCCGCGACTTACCTGCCGACGGATCTCCCGAACCCGCCGGTTTACAGCAAGACCAATCCCGCCGACACGCCGATTCTCACGCTGGCGCTGACCTCGAAGGAACTGCCGCTGGACCAGGTCGAGGATCTGGCCGACACGCGGCTGGGCGAGAAGATCTCACAGCTGCCCGGGGTGGGCTTGGTGAGCATCGGCGGCGGCCAGAAGCCTTCGGTTCGCGTGCAGGCCAATCCGACCGCGCTTGCGTCGTATGGATTGACGCTCGAGGACCTGCGGATGGCGATCGCGAGCGCCAACGTCGACGAGGCCAAGGGCAACTTCGACGGCAAGCACCAGGCGTACACGATCGGCGCCAACGACCAGTTGCTGAAAGCCAAGGACTACATGCCGCTGATTGTCTCATATCACAACGGCGCGCCGGTCAAGCTTTCCGATGTCGCGGTTGCGATAGACGACGCCGAGAACGTCAAGGCCGCGGCGTGGATGAACCTCACGCCGGCGGTGATCCTCAACGTTCAGCGTCAGCCCGGCGCCAACATCATCGCCGTCGTGGACCGCATCAAGGCCCTGATGCCGCGCTTGCAGGCCTCGCTGCCCTCGTCGGTGAAGATCGAGATCCTCACCGATCGCACCACCTCGATTCGCGCGTCCGTACAGGACGTGCAGTTCGAGTTGATGCTGACGGTGGCGCTGGTCGTGATGGTCATTTTCCTGTTCCTGCGCAGCCTGTCGGCGACGATCATTCCCAGCATCGCAGTTCCGCTCTCGCTGATCGGAACGCTCGGCGTGATGTACCTGCTGGGCTACAGCCTCGACAACCTGTCGCTGATGGCGCTCACGATATCGACCGGCTTCGTCGTCGACGACGCGATCGTGATGATCGAAAACATCTCGCGCTTTATCGAGGAAGGCGACAAGCCGCTGGACGCCGCGCTCAAAGGCGCCTCGCAGATCGGCTTCACGATTCTATCGCTGACCATCTCGCTGATCGCGGTGCTGATTCCGCTGCTGTTCATGGGCGACATCGTCGGCCGGTTGTTCCGCGAGTTCGCGGTCACGCTGGCGGTGACGATCCTGATGTCCGCGGTCGTCTCGCTGACGCTGACCCCAATGATGAGCGCGAAGCTGCTCAAGCATACGCCCAAGGATCAGCAGACCTGGTTCTATCGCAAGTCGGAAAAGGTGTTCGAAGACACCATCGCATTTTACGGCCGCACGCTCGAATGGGTTCTTGAGCACGAATTCGGAACCCTCATGATCGCGATCTCCACGCTGGTCCTGACGATCGTGCTCTACATCGTCGTGGCCAAGGGCTTCTTTCCGGTGCAGGACACCGGGGTTATCCAGGGCGTTTCCGAAGCGCCGCAGAATGTGTCGTTCGCCGCGATGGTGCGCGGCCAGCAGGCTTTGGCGCGGGTCATTTTGCAGGACCCGGCGGTGGAGAGCCTGTCCTCGTTTGTCGGGATCGACGGGACCAACATCACCGTCAACAGCGGACGAATACTGATCAATCTCAAGCCGCTCGATGTGCGCAAGGTCGACATCTCCACGGTGATCAGGCGCCTGGCGCCGAAGCTGGCGGCCGTCAACGGGATAACGCTGTACTTGCAGCCGGTGCAGGACCTGACCGTCGAAGACCGCGTGAGCCGGACCCAGTATCAATACAGCCTCGAAGATCCCAGCGCCGACGAATTGAATCTGTGGACCGGGAAGCTCGTCGCCAAGCTCAAGACGCTGCCCGCGCTGCGCGACGTCGCGACCGACCAGCAGAACGAGGGCTGGGAGGAGCATGTCGTCATCGATCGGCAGACGGCTTCGCGCCTGGGTATCACGCCAAATCTAATCGACCAAACCTTGTACGACGCCTTCGGACAGCGGCAGGTGTCGACGATTTTCACACAGCTGAACCAGTATCACGTGGTGCTCGAAGTCGCGCCGGATCTGCAGCGCAGTCCGCACGCGCTTGACGAGATCTATATTCGCTCGAGCGGGGGCGGTGAGGTGCCGCTGAGTGCCTTTACCCACTTCGAACCGGGCTCGGCGCCACTCGCCGTCAACCATGAGGGCCAGTTTCCCGCGGTAACAATCTCGTTCGATCTCGAATCGGGCTACTCGCTGGGTGACGCGGTCTCCGCCATCGAGCAGGCGCGCGAGGAAATCGGGATGCCCGCAAGCATCGAGGCTTCGTTCCAGGGCACCGCCGCGGCGTTCCGGGCGTCGTTGAAGAACGAGCCGCTGCTAATCCTTGCGGCGCTGGTCACCGTGTATATCGTGCTCGGAATTCTTTACGAAAGTTACATCCATCCGATCACGATTATCTCGACCCTGCCCTCGGCGGGCGTCGGCGCGATCCTGGCTCTGATGATCTGCGGTCAGGATCTCAACGTGATCGCGCTCATCGGCATCATCCTGCTGATAGGTATCGTAAAGAAGAACGCGATCATGATGATCGATTTCGCGCTCGAAGCTCAGCGCGGCGAAGGCAAGCCGCCGCGCGAGGCAATCTACCAGGCCTGCCTGCTGCGCTTCCGGCCGATCATGATGACCACGATGGCGGCGTTGCTCGGCGCATTGCCGCTCGCGTTGGGAACCGGAGTCGGCTCCGAGTTGCGCCGCCCGCTGGGCATCGCGATCGTCGGCGGCTTGCTCGTGAGCCAGGTGCTCACGCTTTACACGACGCCGGTGATTTTCCTGACCTTCGATCGCATGGCGGCGCGATTCGCCAGGTGGCGGGCGGGGAATGCCGTTGCGGAAACGATTCCGGCTCAAGCGTCATGAGCATTTCCGAACCATTCATACGCAGACCGGTCGCCACCACGCTGCTGACTATCGCGCTGGCGCTCGCGGGCGGGATCGCATTCCGGCTGCTGCCGGTTGCGCCGTTGCCGCAGGTCGAGTTTCCAACCATTCAGGTTCAGGCGACGTTGCCCGGCGCGAGCCCGGAAACGATGGCCTCGTCGGTGGCGACTCCGCTCGAGCGCCAATTCGGCCGTATCGCGGGTCTGACGGAACTGACTTCGACCAGCTACCTGGGCGCCACCAGCATAGTTTTGCAGTTCGACTTGAACCGCAATATCGACGCCGCCGCGCGCGACACGCAGGCCGCCATCAACGCCGCGGCCGGACAACTGCCGACGACTCTGCCGAGCAAGCCGACCTATCGAAAGGTCAATCCCGCCGATGCGCCGATCATGATTCTCGGCCTGACCTCGGACGCGGTGCGCCCGGGAATGATGTACGACGCGGCTGATTCAATCCTCGAGCAGAAGCTCTCGCAGATAGATGGCGTCGGCCAGGTGATGGTCGGCGGAAGCGCGCTGCCCGGTGTCCGCGTCGAACTGAATCCAACGCAGATGAGCAACCTCGGAGTCGGTCTCGAGGATGTGCGAACGGCGCTGGCCGCCGCCAATGCGAACCGGCCCAAGGGCGAAGTGGCCAACGATAACCAGACCTGGGGGCTGAGCACGACCGATCAGCTGCTCAAGGCCGAGGACT
>NZ_JBEKFG010000067.1:0-20588 GCF_050013435.1 Binatus sp. (SeqCode)
TTCCAGGATTACCCTGAATTCCTGATGGGCCCGTAGGTCCCGTCGGCCCGGCAACACCCTGCGCACCCTGCGGTCCCACCGCTCCTTGTGGCCCACTCGGACCCGTCGCCCCTGTAATACCCGCCAGGCCTTGGGCACCCGCCGGCCCGGCATATCCAGCCGGACCGGTCGGTCCCGTCGCTCCGGTTGGTCCAGTGATTTGCCACGAGAGTTGGGTCTGAGTTGCGAGGCATGGGACATCGACGCCCCTGATTCTGCCGTTGCCATCGTTGATACAAATCGACAAAGTTTGCGCCTGGCCAACGCCTGGAAGTGCTACCAGGCCGATTATCGCGGCGGCGGTCGCACCGACGATCCAGCGCCACGCGAATTTCAAGGAAGCAGGCATGTTGGCGCCCTCCATTTTCTTTTGCCCTCTGGCCGTTCCACGTTCAGCTAACGAACTCATTCATCCACTCCTGCACCGCTTATATCGGGGGCGCGGGTAGGGCGTAATCCAGAGACCACGACACATCGACCGTGGCGGGACTGCCTATGAAGTTGTAGGCCATAACGGAGATCGTGTCGCCCGGATTGAAACTCCACGTGTCGGAGTCGTCAAAGCAGGTCGTGTCGGTGGCCATCACTGCGCATGAAATGCCTGTGACGGTAGTGTTGTCCAGTACAAAGAATATGTATGCACCACCCGGGGGCCCCGACAGCTGGACCTGCAGATCGGACGCCATGCCACCCGGAACGGGTACTGCGACTGTCGACTGGGTGAAATCCGCTCCGTTACCCGGCCCCATATAGAGGGCTGTGGGGGGGTAGGTGAGGGCATCGGTCAACTGGATTTTCGCATCCGCGCCGACCGTGTCGCCCAGCGAGCCGCCGGTCAGAGTCGTAATATAGTCGCCATTGAAGCCGTTGGTGCCCGAAGGACCCGTAGGTCCCGCCGCACCGATAAACCCCGTCGGCCCGGTATTTCCGGTAGGTCCTGCAGCGCCCGTCACTCCTTGCTCTCCCTCAGGCCCCGTCAGACCCACCGACCCCATCGGCCCCTGGAGACCCGCTGCACCTACAGCGCCTTGCGAACCGGTGGGACCCGCCGCGCCCAATGGACCTGTGGGGCCTGTTGGACCCTGCGGCCCCTGCAGACCCGCCGCTCCGGGGAGGTTCCAGTCCAATCGGATGTTATGGTTCTCGCACGGGATGTCGATCCCAACGATTTTGCCCTTCCTCGATATGCAGAGCGATATCTCCTGCGCGTCTGCCGCCGGCGAGATACTCGCTATCAACATCGCAGCCGCCGATGCTCCGATGAGCCAGCGCCACGTGTGCTTATAAGATTGAGGCATTCTGGTCCCCTCCCTGACTGTTGCCATTCTCGTACCCTGCCTTACTTGTTGCTCTCTCATCGTGCGATCACTGTCCTGGTATCGTAATGACGGCGGCCTTCCCCCCCTTCGACGCGAGCGGGATTGGGAGGCTCACCGGGTTAGTCTGCGTGATAACCACTGACCACATCACGTTGGCCGGATTCGAGCAGCACGATGCTGTGCCTTCAAGTTCGATGGTATCGCCCGCGTTATAGGCCTGCGTATCAACCAGGTCGCTGCACTGGGTCAGCGCCGGGTTCGGGGGAAGACCGATCGTGCATGTAACGGGCGTAGGATTACCGTTTATCAATAGGTCAAACGTGTAGCTCTGACCGTCTCCGGGAATGCCCGAGGCCTGCACGAAGAGTTGGCTGGCGGTACCAGCATCGATCGGCACTGCTTCACTGTCGGGAATAGCGTCAACGCCGTTGCCCGGGCCGTAGTAGAGAGGACTGTTCCCCGGAGGGGTGGTTGACGCGTTGCCCAGGAAAAATACATTAGAGTACTCAGAAAGATTGTAACCTTGGACCGTAGCGCCCAGATTGCCGCCAACCAGCAGGAACCCTTGCGTTCCGCTGATTCCGTTCACGCCCGACGGTCCCGTCGGACCCGTTGGACCCGTTGCCCCTTGCAATCCTTGCGGTCCCTGCTGACCCGTTTCACCGGCTAGGCCCACAGGACCTGTAGCCCCGGTCGGTCCAACCAATCCGACTGCACCCCCCGGTCCCACCGGACC
This sequence comes from Binatus sp. (SeqCode), assembly GCF_050013435.1. Lineage (GTDB taxonomy): Bacteria > Desulfobacterota > Binatia > Binatales > Binataceae > Binatus. The sequence goes on from NZ_JBEKFG010000067.1 coordinate 2,095, forward strand.
CTGCGGTCCCGTCGGGCCAGATGGTCCCGTCGGTCCTTGTAGTCCTTCCAGACCCATGATGCCCATCGGCCCGGTCGGTCCCGTCACCCCGGCCGCAAGCCATTGGAAATACCGGTTGGGTGCTTTGCAAGCGCTGCCGCCGTGCACGTTTACGGTCTGGTGTTTCGGCGATATGCAGATTTCACATATCCCGCCGGAACACGTCTGCGCCTGACCGCTGCCTGGCATAACGGCGAGTAACAGCGCCCCCAGCGCGGCGCCAAAAATCACGCGTCGCGCATGCCTGAGTGATACATGCATTACCGTCCCTCCCTGGAAACTCGCGCCAGAAAACGGCTTCTGGCTTGCCTCGCACAAAATCCGCAGAGCCCTAAATTTTATCCGGCCCCCCGGATATTTTCGTGAATCCTTTTCCCACAAAGCCATGCCCAACGTCAACCGTCTTGAGCAAATTCATTTTCAAGAAAGGTTCCCATTGGAACCAGCCTGAACACATTTGCCGAACCCTTCGGCACCGTCGTACACTGACTGTGGATTGAGTGAAACAGACCACGCCGGTCCGCATCTCGCTCGAGGATTCCCCCCCATTCACGTCTCGCCTCGTAGGCCGGCTTCAGGGAAGCCGGCCTACAGCGTCGGTTGTCGGCGTCAGCGATACAGGCTGCTCACAAGCAAGTTGCCGCGCTATGGTTGCCTAGACACACAGGTGTCGGAGTCGCCGTGGGACAGGTCGTTGGCCGTACTACAGGCGTCGGACAACCAGCGAAGTTCTGATTGTTGTTCGTCACATTCAGTGCGTTCTCCGTGAACGTCTGGCATACGCGTTTGGGATTACCAGCCAGCGTCAAATTGCCGCCCGCTGCCGCGAGTTGGTCGGATGCGTCGGCCATCAGGTTGCCGATGCTAATAAAGCCGGTGGCGGACAGGCCTGGAACAGTGCATACGCCCGGAGGCGTCCCGGCCAATACCAGCGCGCTACCGTTCACATAGCCATGCTGCACGTTCAATTCCATCGCAGCGAGCTCGGCCGAGAGCAGGTACGCCATGTTGGTGTTGGTCGCGGCCAGCAGCCAGCTCTTGAGCTGCACGTTCGAGCTGGGATGGAAGGCCGTTCCGTTCAAATTGACCAGAGAGAGACCATCCAGCAACGTCAAGTCGGCGCTATCTATCAGCGCCTGCCCTTTCGCGGACGCCCAGAATGCCATCGTCATCCCACCGCCGGTTCCCAGACAGACGTTGCCGAACTCCACCTGATCGTACGAAGTCGCGCTCGTCAGATCGATCGCGACGGGATTCGCAGGTGGGTAGTTCGGCACGCAGGTCTCACCCAAAGGACAATCGGCGGTCTTTCCGCATGGATCTCCGCTAGTCGTGCAAGCGCCGCACACGCCGTTGATGCAGGTCGCGGTATGCACGCAGTTGGACCGGCTGCCCTCGTACACATCGTAAATGTCGGGGAAGGGGAGGCCGGCGCACGTGAGTAGTCCAGCCGCGTTGGTAAACCCACTGCAATGGTTCGGATCGGGGCTGAATATAATCTCCCAGTTCCTGATACCAGGATCGCCCGTATCGAGCAGACCGTCTGCATTGAGGTCGCAGAACTTCAGCGCCTGTATGAACGGAAGCCCGGGGGGCGGGGGTGCACTGCTTTGACATGCTGTAACGGTGGTGGCGCCTGAAAGTGTCACCGCGCCGTTGAGAGCCCACAGGCTGCCCTCGTTCGATGCGCCTGCGGTCCCGTCAGCAGTGATGGAAGCGTACGCAATTATGTCTCCCAGGAAGCTGGTACCCGTTCCCAAGGTCGCAGAACTGCCGACCTGCCAGATGACGTTATTGCACGACGACGGAGTACCAACTGCCACCACGCTCGAGTTGCTCGCCGTGGTGAGCGTGCTGCCTATCTGGAAGATGAAGACACTAGCAGGAGCGCTAAAATCAAGGTAAAGCGTCCCGGTCAATTGGGCTGAAGTGGAGAAACAGTACACCCCTGGAAGGAGTGGGGCGCCCGCGGTGCTGACAGTCCCGAGATCCACCCCGGTCAGATCGGTATTGCAGGGTTCTCCAGCAGCATCAGTGTACGCGGTGGAGGCGTCCGCCTGGGCTGTCTCCGCAGGGCCGGGACCAGGACCAGTGTAAAGCGACCCGGTCAGGATCCCGGGCGGAAATCCAACTATCGCCGTCCCTGGCCACACTCCAACATCGCCTTGAACGACGCTTGCGCCGGTATTCGAGACCGTACTGGCGCCTAGCAGGCCAAAATTGACAGCCGTTCCAAGCGGAGGGAGGGTCGCAGCTTGCATCGATCCTGGAAACACCAGAATCGAAACCAACAACATCGACATTAACAGCAAAGGCCGGGTGATTGGCGATGAGTATTTCCTCGGCTCATCAACTCGGCTTGCAACTAAATTCTTCATAACTACCTCCCGCCTCTAGGCAAACGCGGTCAAAAGCCGAGCAGCAACATCCGCTACCCGGCTGAATTAACTTCGGACTCGATTCCTACTTTTTGTTTTCTCAACTTCCGCTAACTTACAGTGGAGGTGTCGGCGACACCATGCGAAAAGAGTTCTCTACGGGACAAAAGTTAACGATCAATCCGGCATGGTTGTTTTGGGTCTCGGGTTTCGACCACCGATTCGATCAACCCTTCCGCGCGCCCGCTCGCCGGCCGGATGGCAGCGCAGATTTAAGCCTTGGGCAGGGGCCGCGCCCGCCAACGGCGGGCGGCCTTAACAGTGGGTGCAGGGCTCAGCCCTGCGGTGCAGGGGTGACCCCTGCCATCGCGGCTGGCAATCGAAACGATCCGTCCGCCTCGCACGGCAACTCGACCACCCGCGCGACCGCATCGACGTTCAGCTCCCCATACAGATGAGGGAACAGCTCGCCCGGCGACGGCGGCGCACTGTTAAGCCGTGGCAGGGGCCGCGCCCGCCAACGGCGGGCGGCCTTAATACTGAGTGCAGGGGTCACCCCTGCGGCTTCGTACTTCAACTCCGCCTTCAGCCGCGATTCGTCGATACACAACACGAGGAGCCCATGATACCCGCGATAAAAGCGGTTCGCAGTATCGACCAGCTGCGCGACAGTCGAGCAATGGATAAACCCTTCCGCGCGCAAGCTCGCCGGCGCATACGTCCCCCGCGCAACGGCACGCGCCCACTCACTCCGCTTCACGATATGGCAGGGGCCTGCACCTGCACCCTGGCCAGGATTTCTTCTCTCCTCACTCATACTTCTAACCGGCCTCGCTTCTCTCGTGTCATTCTAGAGCGAAAGTTGCTGTAACGAAGAATCCCGGATCCGGGTTCCTTCGCTTCGCTCAGGATGACTCAAAAAAAGTCCTGACCGGCCGTCAGGCCGCATCTTTGTTTTAATACTGGGTGCACGGCTCATCCCTGCTCACCCCTGCCCATCGTGTAGTCGCGAAAAGGTGCGTTGCGCAGATTTTCGCGTCTTTTCACCGAGTGCAGGGGTCACCCCTGCCGCCCACCGCGCAGGTGATTCTTCTCTCGCGCGCGGTCACCGCTGCCTACGCGCGCAATGCGGCGCGCGAATTCCCCAGCAGCATCTCGGCGACCGCGGTCAGATCGTTATCGTCGTAGTAATCGATTTCGATTCGTCCCGGACTTCGCCCGCGCCGCTTGAAAATCCTGACCTTGCGCTTGAGCGCGCGTTGCAGGCCTTCGGCCAGCGCGTTGAGATTCGCATCGGCGGCGGATCGGGCGGATGCGGTTTTCGCGATACGTGGGCGATGCGCGATGGCGATCTCTTCGGCGCCGCGCGCCGAGATTCCGACCGCCGCGATCCGCCGCGCCGCCGACAGCTGTGCGTCGGGCGACTGGATCGCGAGCAGCGGCCGCGCCTGCCCCGCGCTGAGCTCTCCCTTCGCAATCATCGTCAGGATTGGCTGCGGCAGTTCCAGCAATCGAATCGCGTTGCCGACATAGGGACGGCTCTTGCCGACGCGCGCCGCGATCTCGTCATGGGTCAGCTCGAAATGCTCGACGAGCCGAAAAAACGCGAGTCCTTCTTCGACCGCGTTGAGATCCTCGCGCACGATATTCTCGACCAGCGACATCTCCAGCGCCGCGCGATCGTCGAGTTCCCGCACCACGACCGGAACCGCTTCCAGACCCGCCGCGCGCGCCGCACGCAGCCGCCGCTCGCCCGCGATCAGCTCGTAACGCGGCCCGTCGCTTTCCCCCGCCGCCGGCGCGCCCGCGATCCGCCGCACGATCAGCGGCTCGATAATCCCCTGGCTCTGGATCGCGCGGGTAAGCTCGGCCAGCCGGTCCTTGTCGAAATTTATCCGCGGCTGAAACGGACCCGCGGTGATACTGGCGACCGGCGCCATCCTGAAATGCGCACCGGCGCCGCCGGCGCTGTCGTTGCCGATGCCGGCATCCGCGCCAATTTCAGTTTCCACCGCCGCCGTGCCGATCAGCGCATCGAGCCCGCGTCCCAATGGTTTCCGCATCATCCTCTTCATCCTTTGTTATTCGCGATCGTGATCGCCGCTACATTCCGCACCAGATCCCCGCTGCACGCTAATCACCTGCGCGGTGGGCGGCAGGGGCTGACCCCTGCACCCAATGTTAATCGAAAAGTCCGCCGAAGCGTCCTTTTCTCTCAAGGCTGAGAGCGAAAGACCGTCCTCGGGATTTCGCGATTTACCCTGCGCTGCCGTCGCCACGGCCATGGGTCACCCTTGCCATCGTGTAGTCGCGAAAAGATGCGCTGCGCAGATTTTCGCGTCTTCTCACTGCGGTGCAGGGCTCAGCCCTGCCCAAGGAGGTGCGGAACCCACGGTGGGTTCCGCATACAATTAAGTTCCTCACCTGCTCTCCTCTCGATGCGCCATGATTTCCGCGGCCAGCGCGCGATAGGCTTCTGCGCCGGCCGACTTCGACTCGTATTCGAGCACGGACAGTCCATGACTGGGGCTTTCCGACATCCGCACGCTGCGTGGAATCACGCTGCGGAAAACTTTCTCCGGGAAATGCTTTCTGACTTCCGCTGAGATTTCGTGACTGAGGCGATTTCGCATGTCGAACATCGTGAGCACCAGGCCCTCGATCTCGAGTCCCGGCCTCAGCGCCGCCTTGACCTTGTTGATAGTGCCGAGCAACGCGCTCAGGCCCTCGAGCGCGTAGTATTCGCATTGCATCGGCACCAGCACCGAATCCGCCGCGACCAGCGCGTTGAGCGTGAGAATTCCGAGCGACGGCGGCGTGTCAATTAAAACATAGTTATATTCGCCGCGCACTGGCTCCAGGAGCGCTCGCAAGCGCCGCTCGCGACCCTCCATCGTCACCAGCTCGATCTCGGCGCCGACCAAGTCGTCGCCCGCCGGCGCCAGTGACAGCGTCGGCCTCACCTGCCGGAGAATCTCCGCGATCGCCAAGCCGCCGACCAGCGCCTGGTAGATAGTCTTGCCCTCGCCGCGCGCGGCGCTGACGTCCTGGGGCGGGCAGATACCGGAAGTGGCGTTGCCCTGCGGATCGAGATCGACCAGCAGGACGCGCCGTCCCGTATCGGCTATCGCGACGGCGAGATTGATCGCCGTCGTGGTCTTGCCGACGCCGCCTTTCTGATTGGCTATTGCGATTACCCGCCCCACGACCTGCCCCGCAGGGACTTGCCCCTGCACCCTCGCAAAGAAGAAAAACTCGATCCGGACCGCGCTAACGTTTCACGTGAAACATTCGGCTCGCAAACCATTAAATCCCCGCGATCGCGCAAAATCAAATCGCGCGAACGAATTTACGCAACCGCTTGAATTAACGAGGTTTTCTAGATCGAACGTTTCACGTGAAACGTGCAGGGAAGCGGATCGCTACGCGCGGGGCGGCAGGGCACAGCCCTGTACCTTGGGTTAATCGCGAAATCCGCGAAGCGCGTCTTTCGCTCTCAGCCCTGGGAGAAAAGGGCGCTTCGGCGCACTTTTCGATTAACAGTGGGTGCAGGGGTCAGCCCCTGCCGCCCGCCGCGCAGGCGATTAAGTTTTATTCCTGACTCGGGCGCATGCGAGGGCCCCTGCACCAGGTCGCGACGGCGCGGCTCATCATCTTGCGGCCGTGGCGCAAATCGTATCCGGCGATCGACGGATCGACGAGTCCGGCGGCCGCAGCCGCGCCCGCGTCGTCGTCAAACTTCTGCTCGGCGCTGGCGTAGAGCATCAGCACGCCGCCCGGATGCAAGCCGCGGCCGGCGATCTCGAAAATCCCACGATGGTTTCCGACGGCGCGTGCGGTGACGAGGTCGAAGCCGTCGCTGACGTCGAGCGACTCGGCGCGCGCGCACTCGACCCGAACGTTGCGCAGCCCCATCTCGACTGCGGCCTCGCTCAGGAATGTCGCCCGCTTGCGGCGCGCCTCGACGAGAGTCACCTGCGCGTTAATCGCGGCGGCGATCACGAGCCCCGGGAAGCCGGCGCCGCTGCCGATATCCAGAAAGCGCCGCTCGCGATCGAGCCGGGCGCTGAGCCGCAGGATCTTCGAGCTGACCGCAATCGAGATCGGGATAATACTGTCGAAGACGTGGAACACGATCTCGTCGGGGTCGCTGGGATGCGCCGTCAGGTTGATCTTCGGACCCCACAGCGCGAGCGTCGCGGCGAGCCGCTCGATTCGGTTCAGGAACTCGGAATTCTTCGCGATCACCCCGATCGCCGAGATTGCGGGCGCGAGCTGAGCGCGCACCTGCGCGGCGATTTCATCGGGGCTAGCCAACTTTTTCCTCGTCTTTTTCGCCAAACGTTTCACGAGAGTCCGTCACCCAGCTCAAAACGTTTCACGTGAAACGTCGATGTCCAACGATATTTGCCTTGATTTTATTAGATTATTCGTGAAAATGTTTCACGTGAAACGTTTTTTTTCCTGGCTAGGGTGCAGGGGCTGGCCCCTGCTTTCACGTGAAACGTTTCTGGAGCCGGTCAGATCGCCCGCACGATACGGTCGCGCCGGCTCTTGATATGGACGGCCAGGATCGAGATTGCCGCAGGCGTAATTCCAGGCATCCGGGCCGCCTGCCCCAGCGAGCGCGGCCGCACCGCAGACAGGCGCTCCGAGACCTCGGTCGATAGACCCATCACGCCCTTGAAATCCACCCAGTCCGGTATCGCCGTGTCCTCGAGGCGCGAAAAACGCTCGACCGCATCCGCCTGCCGCCGCACGTAGCCCTCGTATTTGATCTCGGTCTCCAGCTCCGCGGCTTCGTCGAGGTTCAGTCCCGAATCGACGCCGCCCATCTTGAGCACGGTGTCGTAGGCGATTTCGGGGCGCTTGAGCAGCTCGATTGCGCGCACCGGCTGCGCGATTGGCGTCGAGCCCGACGCCGCAAGCGCCGCGTTGACCTCGTCGCTGGCGGGGATCAGCGCCGATTTGAGGCGTTCGATCTCGCGGCGCACGGCCTCGGTCTTGGCCCGCACACGCGCGCCGGCCGACGCGTCGAGCAATCCGAGGCGCTCGCCAATCGGCGACAGCCGCCGATCGGCATTATCCTCGCGCAGCAGCAATCGGTACTCGGCGCGCGAGGTGAACATCCGGTACGGCTCGCCGCCGATCCCGCGCGTCACCAGGTCGTCGATCATCACGCCGATATAGGCCTGGTCGCGGCGCAACAGGAGCGCCGGCTCGCCGCGGACCTTTTGCGCGGCGTTGATTCCCGCGATCAACCCCTGCGCGGCCGCTTCTTCATAGCCGGTCGTGCCGTTGATCTGGCCGGCGAAGAACAGCCCGCGCACCAGCTTGGTCTCGAGCGACGGCGTCAGCTGCGTCGGGTCGCAGAAGTCGTACTCGATCGCGTAGCCGGGCCGCATTATTTCCGCCCGCTCGAGCCCGCCTATCGATCGAACCATCGCGAGCTGCACGTCGAGCGGCAGGCTGGTGGACAGGCCGTTGGGATAAACCTCGACCGTGTCGCGGCCCTCGGGCTCGAGGAAAATCTGATGGCGCTCCTTGTCGCGGAAGCGCATCACCTTGTCCTCGACCGACGGGCAATAGCGCGGCCCCTTGCTCTGGATCACCCCGGAGTACATCGGGGAGCGGTCGATGCCGCCGCGGATTATTTCGTGGGTGCGCGCGTTGGTGAACGTCAGATGGCAGGGGAGCTGTGGCTGCGCGATCCGCTCGGTGCGGAAGGAAAACGGCGGCGGCGGCTCGTCGCCCGGCTGGATCTCCAGCGCCGAGTAATCGATCGTGCGTGCGTCGAGGCGCGGGCAGGTCCCGGTCTTCAGGCGGCCGACTCGAAAGCCCAAATCCGCGAGATGGTCGCTGAGGCCCATCGCGGCGAAATCGCCGGCGCGGCCCGCGGAATAATTCTTCAACCCGATATGGATGAGGCCCTTGAGGAACGTGCCGGTCGTCAGGATGACGGTCCGCGCTTCGAAGACCTCGCCGATCTGCGACTCGACGCCGCGCACCGCGCCGTCGGCGACGATCAGGCGCTCGACGCTCGCCTGCCGGATCTGCAGGTTGGGCGCTTGCTCGAGCACCCGCTTGCTGCGCGCGCGATAGGCGGCCTTGTCGGCCTGCGCGCGGCGGGCGCGCACCGCGGGTCCCTTGCGCGTGTTGAGGAAGCGAAACTGGATTCCGGTCTCGTCGGCCGCCAGAGCCATCTCGCCGCCGAGCGCGTCGATCTCGCGGACCAGGTGTCCCTTGCCGATGCCGCCGATCGCGGGGTTGCAGGACATCTGGCCGATATGATCGAGGTTGAGCGTGAGCATCAGGGTGCTCGCACCCATCCTGGCCGCGGCGAGCGCGGCCTCGATACCGGAGTGGCCGGCGCCGACGATGATGACGTCGTAGATCATTGCGAGTCAGCGATTATGGCCCGCACGCGCGCCTCGTGCAAAGCGGGGCGCGCGCGCCTCGTGCGCCTAGGAGTAGTAAATAACTACAAAGAGTCGAATGTGAAACCCACCGTGGGTTTCACGCTTCCTTGGGCAGGGCTGAGCCCTGCACCGCAGTGAGAAGACGCGAAAATCTGCGCAGCGCATCTCTTCGCGACTACGCGATAGAAGAGCCCAGGCGCGCGACAACGGAGCGCGGCCTTAACATTGGGTGCAGGGGTCACCCCTGCCCGTTGTCGCGCGCTGGGCCTGCCGCGGCCGGAGGCCTGCTAGAACTTTTTTTGAGTCATCCTGAGCGCAGCGAAGGAACCCGGCTCTCCGCGTTCGCGCGGCCTCTTTTTGTGTCATCCCGACCGAAGCGGAGGGACCCCGGATCTTTTTCTTCTCCATGTGCAAGGGCAGGTACCGTGAGGTAGACGGCAGAACCGGCACCGGATTGGTCGGAGCGCCCTCAGAAGTTTGAGCATCCGGGGGTAGTCGGCGCATACTTTGCTGCGTGACGCGACCCATTCTAGACAGCGAACCGCCGCCCGTCTCCGTCGAGGCGATCCCTGACGATCACGAATTCGTTTGCCTAACGCTTGGGCCGTACGTCTTTGGGGCTCCAGACAATCATTCCGCCTATCGCCTGCACAATGCGGCCATCTACTTCAAATCGCCTGTTGCAGTTGGCGACCATTGGGCTGGGCTGCTTGGCAGCTTCAACCTCGACAAGTTGAACAAAACTCGACTGGCGGTCGTCGCGTCCGATGCGCATACGGCTCGAACAGCGTCTAGCGAAGCCGGTCGTAGGGTCGCTACATTCGAGGATCGTGCATATAACGGTCTGCGTGCTTTGCTCATCCAAGGAAATCCGTTCGAGAGTCATGTCGCTGGCCTAGAAATCCGAAGGGTATTCGACGCGGGGCGGTTTCGAGAAGAGGCGGCGATGATGCGCCCCAGAACCAGTCATCCTTGGGAGCGCATCTTTTCGATCGATGATCATGCCCTCGGAACGGCGGACGCCGTGGCACGCTCTCTGGACAAGATTTTCGCTCGACGCGATGAATTCAGTCGGCTCCAGCGCGGCCTTGACCATTGGGATCAGGCGACTATGGAGCATCGTCTCGATTTGCGCCTGCATGCTTTGGTTCGTGCGATCGAGGCGCTGACAGCTCCGAAACGGGGCAAAACTCAGAAGCAGTTTGTCGATCGTTGCAAAGTCATCACCAAGGTCGCTCATGCAGAGCACCTGCTCAACGAAATCTACGAGCTTCGCAGCCAGGTCGAGCATTCAAACGATTGGCGGCTTGCATTTCAGCGGACGAGGCCCTCGCTGGCAGCCGATGATGCTGAGCTACTAGCCACTCTTCGCGTACTTCAGGTCGAGTTGATAGCGCGGGGCGCGTATCTTCGCGTGCTGCTAGACTCGGCCTTCCTCGAATCCTTTCGAACGGACGAACTAATTCGCCGATTTTGGGCTTCGCCGGACCGCGTCCGGATTTGGCGGGACCCGGTTAATTTGCAATCCGAACTCAAAAGCTTCTTCGATCCGCACAAGGCCGAAATCCGCGAGCAAGTCATGAAAATAGAGCAGGCCTAGATCCGACTTTCTCGGAATCAAGGAATCCGGAGCCGGGATTCTTCGCTACAGCAGCCTTCGCTCAGAATGACAACTGGGTTTTTCCCTGCTTGGGTGCGGGGCCGCGCCCGCCAACGGCGGGCGGCCTGTTAGAACTTTTTTTGTGTCATCCTGAGCGAAGCGAAGGAACCCGGATCCGGGATTCTTCGCTGCGCAGACTCCGCTCTGAATGACAGAAAAGGAAGGAGCGCTGGGACCGGGATTCTTCCCCTTCGAGTACTCAGGGCTTCGGCTCAATCTCGGCAGCCTTCGCTCTAGAATGACACAAAAAAAGAGCAGCCTGTCTTCCCCTTAACCTGTTCTAACAGGGCGAAGCCCGGTCGTTGGCACGGTTGGCCAGTATTAAGAGACTGCGCGGCCGCGGCAGGGGCCGCGCGCGCCAACGGAGCGCGGCCTTAACATTGGGTGCAGGGGTCACCCCTGCCGCGCGACAACGGAGCGCGGCCCTAATACTGGGTGCAGGGCTCAGGCCCTGCGGTGCAGGGGTCAGCCCCTGCTATTTGCCGATGCAGAAGTCGCGGAAGATAGCGTCGAGCACATCCTCGGTGCTGACCTCGCCGGTGATCGATCCGAGCGCCGTCGCCGCCGCCATTATGTCCACCGCCACGATCTCCGGCGGCATCATCGAGAGCGCGGCGCTTCGTGCATTCTTGAGCGCTCCCAGAGCTATCGAGAGCGCGTCGCGATGACGCTCGCGGGAGATCGTCAGTTGCGCGTTGGATGAAGACGGTGCGGCAGGCGACGTAGCAGAACCCTCACCTGCCTCGCTGCGCTCGGCTGCCTCTCCCGTGAAAGAACGGGCGAGGTAAGAGGGCGAAGGCTCGGCGCCCGCGGTCGTGGATGAACGGGCGAGGTACGGAGGGGAGACGAGGGCGGCGATTGCTTTGGTCAACTCGGCGCGCAGAGCGCCGGCTTCTTCAAGCTGAATCGCGGAGAACGGCAGGATCGGAATGACCATCCCGTGCTCGCGAAGATCGGCGGCGGCGATCGCGGCGGGCAGATCGCGCTTGTTGAGGATTGCCAGTCCCGGGCGGCCGGCGGTCAGGCGAATCACGTCGAGATCCGCGGACTCAAGCGCCCGCGACGAATCAAACATCGCGATCAGCAGGTCCGCGTCGCGCGCCGAGCGCATCGTGCGCTCGATTCCGATTCGCTCGAGGTCGTCGGCCGAGTCGCGCACGCCCGCGGTGTCATTGAGAACCAGCGCGTAGGGCCCGAGCTGAACGGAGTCCTCGATTACGTCGCGAGTGGTGCCGGCGATCGCCGTGACGATTGCGCGATCGGCGCCAAGCAATAGATTTAGAAGGCTCGACTTGCCGGCGTTGGGCTTGCCGACGATGGTGGCGCGCACCCCCTCGCGCATCAGGAGGCCGCGCGCAAAGCTGTCGTGTATCACGGCAACGTCGGCGATGAGGCGCTCGACCTCGGCGCCGACCTCGCGCCGCGACGGAAGGCGGATGTCTTCGTCGGAGAAATCGATCTCGACTTCGAGATGCGCGCGAATCGCGACGACCTGGGCGCGAAGCTCAGCGACGCGTGCGGAAAGCGCGCCCGAGAGTTGATCGAGCGCGATCGCCAGTGCGGATTCGCTGCGAGCGGCGACGATATCGGCAACGGCCTCGGCCTCGGCGAGATCGATTCGGCCGTTCAAAAATGCGCGGCGGGTGAATTCTCCCGGCTCGGCCATCCGCGCGCCCGCGCCGACGGCGAGCGCCACGATGCGGCGGACAACGAATGGACCCCCGTGGCATTGGATTTCGGCTACATCCTCGCCGGTCAGGCTGGCCGGACCGCGCATCACGACCGCGAGCGCCCGATCGATGCGTGCGCCGGTTGCGGGATCGACGACGTCGCCCAGGCGCATCGTTCGCGGCGTGAGGTCGGCATGATGCGCGGGGCGGAAGATCGCGTCGAGGATTTCGAATGCGCGCGGCCCGGACAGGCGGACGATCGCGACGGCGCCGATTCCCGGCGCAGTGGCGGGCGCTACGATCGTGTCGGCGGCATACATAGAGAAAGAGACTTAATTATATGCGGAACCCACCTTGGGTTCCGCACCTCCTTGGGCAGGGCTGAGCCCTGCACCGCAGGGTCCATCGCGAAATCCCGAGGACGGTCTTTCGCTCTCAGCCTTGAGAGAAAAGGACGCTTCGGCGGACTTTTCGATTAACAGTGGGTGCAGGGGTCAGCCCCTGCCGCCCACCGCGCAGGTGATTCTTCTGTCGCGCGGCAGGGGTGACCCCTGCACCCGGTATTAAGGCCGCCCGCCGTTGGCGGGCGCGGGCTGTGGCGACGGACAGGGCTCAGCCCTGCACCGCAGGGTCCATCGCGAAATCCCGAGGACGGTCTTTCGCTCTCGGCCTTGAGAGAAAAGGGCGCTTCGGCGGACTTTTCGATTAACAGTGGGTGCAGGGGTCACCCCTGCACAAAGCTTGCGGGCGGGCTGGAATATAGCGATAAGCAAGCTGATGAAGTTCGGGCATCTTGCGGCGGTCGCGGTGGCGGGTTGGCTTCTGATGGCTCCGTCGATGGATTGTGCGCGCGATGGATTGCAGCGCCAGACGCCGCTGTCGCAGTGGGAGCAAGTCGATAGCTTCGCCTCGCAGGAGAGCTGCGAGAATTATCGGGCGATTGTGACCGCAGCGGAGAAGAGCGATAGCGCCAACGTTTCCGGCGAGCGGTATTCGTACTCGATTTGCGTGCAGGCCGACGATCCGCGGCTGAAAGCGGAGTAGGCAGGGCGAAGAACGCATCCGGGGGGTCCCTCGGCTCCGCAGACTGCGCTCGGAATAACACAAGAAAAAGAGCGCAGCGCTCGCAAGCAGAACCCTCACCCGCCGTGTGCCCGTGAAATCTGCACGCTCACGCGCGCCGCAGACGGAACATCCTGACTGGGCTGACGGTGCTGACGTAATTAAGACACTGACAGCGCCGGCATCAGCGTCGGCCTTTTGCCTGGAATTGCGCCGGAGCGGCTTGCTTGACTGCCTAGTTGCCTGCCTTGGACTAATTTAGCAGTTTTCGCTATAGTGACTTACCAAGTGCTGGAGGGGGCACTACCCTGCGTGGCTAGAAGCAGGCGCATTTCGAGCATCGATGGTCTTGCAGGCGAGTTTATCGCCGCCGCCGACCATACCCGCCGTCGCCGGCTGCTCGCATCACCGGCCGCGCGCGACGAGATGACCGATAGTCAATACTGCCGTTCGCTGCGCAACTCTTTCACCCGTTCTGACGTGCGCGAGATTCTCCGGGAGGCCCGCAAGGCGGAGCCCCGCTTGAACCACGAGGCGATCCGGTACGGCTCGATGAGGGAATTATGCGATCGAGCCACCAGCATGAGTGCCCGCCTGGGCGCCGATTTCCGGGTTGCCAGATTGTCGTGGCCCTCCGGCCTGGCGCTGTGGGGCTTCTACTTGAGCCGTGGCCCCGGATTGCAAAAGCGCCCGCTGATCTGCGTCAACGCCGCGCATCATCGCACCGCGGCGGCAATGGCGCTCGGCCACGAGGTCGGGCATCACGTGATCGCGACACTGTTCGGGACGCACACGCATCCGCGGCCCCCTTCGCTCTATACCGGTTTCGAATCGCATCTCGACGATCCGCTCGAACTGGCCGCCGACATCTCGGTGAGCCTGGCGATGTACCCGCGCACCGCCGCACTGAAATTTTTCCGTGAGATCGAGCCCATGACGATCCAGACCGCCGAACAGCGCCTCGGGTCGGGCGTCCATGCGGCGACGGGCGACTTTTGGCGGCAGACCGGCCTCGATCGCGCCAGTCTATCCAATGCGCAAAAGGTTCAGTATCGGGCCGGCTCGATCCATTTCACCCGGCTGCGCCAGGCCCTGCTCCATCAATACGGCATCTGAAATCTTCGAAGCCGCGCCCGCAACGGCGAGATTGGGAGGGCCGCGCGCAATCGAGAGCTTGCTCAAAGGCGCGCGGTATGGTTCGATTGCGTGTTCGGGGTCGATCGAAACAGTAATCCATCCAAAAAAAATCGAGCCGGAATAAAAGACCCCCCGACCTGCAACCGATCGAATCGGTCTGAATACAAACCCGAATGAAGGTTTTTTTGGCCGCGAGCCACGAGCAATGAAAAGGACCTACCAGCCTCACAACCGCCGACGCAAACGAACCCATGGATTCCTGGCGCGGATGGCCACGCCGGGCGGACGCAAGGTGCTCAAGCGCCGCCGCGCGAAGGGCCGCACGCGCCTGGCAATCTCGATACCGCCCAAGCAGCCGGGCTAAGCTCAGTGCGCTCGCATTTGAGCTTCGCGGCGGCAGACCGGCTGCATCGAAGCGCGGAATTCATCCGCCTCCAGCGCGCCGGCGTGCGATTCCAGAGCCCCCACTTCGTGGTCTATGCGGGTAATCTGGCGGGTAATCCCGACGACGAGCCATCGCGCTCGCGGCTGGGCGTGACGGTGTCGCGGCGGGTCGGAATCGCGGTGGCGCGGAACCGGGTGAAGCGGCGCGTCCGCGAGATTTTCAGGCGGGCAATTCGCGATAATCTTCCAGCGGGTACGTCGCTAGTCGTAATCGCGCGCGCCGGCGCGGCCACGCTCGCGTCGCCGGCGATCAACAATGAACTTACCATGGCGGCGCGCAACCTGAGCGGACGAATAGCGGCCAAAGGCGCTGTCGCCGGGCGCAATTGATGGCGCGTGCGGAAACATCGGATCGATTCAAGGCGTCGTGGTCGCCACGACTGGCGGCTGCCGGCGCGATCGCGATCTATCGCGCGGCGATCTCGCCGGTAATCCATGCGCTCAACGGACCGGCGTGCCGCTTCGAGCCGAGTTGCTCGGCATACGCGCGCGACGCGATCGCGCATTACGGGATCGTTCGCGGCGGTGCCATGGCGATTTGGCGAATCGCGCGATGCAATCCGATGGGCGGGCATGGGTACGATCCCGTGGCAGGGGTGACCCCTGCACCCGATGTTAAGAATAGATGCGGCCTGACGGCCAGTCAGAAGTTTGAATAGGAATTAGTTAATTGGATTCGAGTCGAGTTCTGATCGCGGTAGTTTTGTCGATAGTACTGGTAGTCGCCTACCAGGAGCTGGTGCTGAAGCGATTTTTTCCGCCGCCTACCGAACAGCAGCAGCAGGCCGCCGAGCAGGCGAAAGCGGCCAAGGCCGCACAGGGGCAGGCGCTCGGCAACGGGCAGGGAACGGCAGCATCGGCAGTCGCCACCGGCGCTGCGGCTCCCGGCGCAGTCGCCAGCGCCGCGATCGAAAGCGGGCAGCAGTCGATCGCGATGGCGCCGTCGGCGGCGGTCGCGGCTGAGAAAACCGTCGAGGTGGACAGCGATTTTTACGTCGCGGTGTTCACGACTCGCGGCGCGCGGCTCAAGAGTTTTACCCTGCGGCGTTATCGGCAGAACGCGGCCAAGGACAGTCCGCCCTACGAGATGGTGCAGGTCCAGACGGGAGGGCATCTGCCGCTCGGCGCGGTGATGACCCGCGGCGGGCAGGTCCTCGACGACCGCGATTTGAGCTACGCGACGAGCGCGCCCGCGCAAATCAAGCCGGCGGCGGGAGCGGACGCGACGGCGACCTTTGTGGCCACGACGGCGGACGGCACCACTATCACCAAGACTTTCAGCTTCCGGGCGAGCAGCTACGTGTTTTCGATGGAGGTGGCGGTCGCGGGGGGCCCTGCGCCTGATCAAATTGGGGTCTCGATGAGCCAGCCGCTAACCGCGCATCAGGGGTACTACGATATCCCCGAGTTGCAGGCCGACGTTGGCAACAAGGTAATCACCGAGAACGAGAAGAACCTGAAGAAGCTCAAGCCGGAAGAGGCGGCGGTGGCGGGCGCGATCACGTACGCGGGCTTCGGCGATCGGTATTTTCTGGCGGTATTTCTGCCGGCGGGGCCGGCAGCCGGCACGCTCGCGATGGCGTACGCGGGTGACGAGGCGATCGCGCGAGTGCTGTTCGACGGCGCGGCGCGAATCCATAGCGAAATCTACATGGGGCCGAAGCTGCTGGAGGCTCTGGAAGCGGTAAATCCGGCGCTGCACAAGGCGATCGATTTCGGCTGGGCGGGAATCCTGGCGATCATCTTTCTGCGCGCGCTGAAGCTGTTTCACTACGTCGCGCCCAACTACGGGGTCGATATCGTTTTGTTGACGGTCCTCATCCGGATTGCATTGCTGCCGATATCGATCAAAAGCCAGCGCTCGATGATGAAGATGCAGCGGCTGCAGCCGCAGATGACGCGGCTGCGCGAAAAGTACAAGGACAACAACGAGCAGTTGCAGAAGGAGATGGTGGATCTCTACAAGCGCAATCACGTCAATCCGCTGGGCGGATGCGCACCGATGGCGCTGCAGTTGCCGATTTTCATCGGGCTGTACGAGGCGCTGATGAACTCGATCGAGCTGCGCCACGCGCCGTTCGTCGGCTGGATAAATGATTTGTCATCACCCGACTGTTTGCATATACCCGGGCTGCCGCAGTTGCCGCTGATGCATTGCCACGGGCTGCCAGTGCTGGTGCTGCTGATGGGCGCGACCACTTTTATCCAGCAGTACATGACGCCGACCTCGCCGGATCCGAATCAGCAGAGGATGATGATGCTGACGCCGTTGATTTTCACTATCATGTTTATAAACTTTCCGGCGGGACTGGTGTTGTACTATTTTTCGTCGAACCTGCTGGGAGTTATCCAGCAATATTTCCTCAACCTCGAATTCCAACAATACACCCCGGCCACATGAGCAATGTCGACTCGATAGAATTAGCGGCCGCCTCGGTAGAAGAGGCGACTATGGAAGCCCTCGAGCAGCTCGGCGCGCGCGAGGACGAGGTTACGATCGAAGTGCTCGCCACGGCGCGCGCGGGCGTGCTCGGACTGGGCGCGCGCCAAGCGCGGGTGCGAGTAACGCGCAAGCGCGCACAGGCGGGCGCCGGGGGCGGGCAAGCGGGATCGGACCCGCAGGTCCCCCAAGTCCCCCAAGTCGCGCAAGCGGCGGCGCCAGCGCGCAAGGAAGCCGCGCCTGATCGGCGGTCTCGCGGGCGCGGGAATCAACCGCGCGGGCGTAACGACGCGCGCGAACCAGGCGCGCGTAGCGCGAACCAGCCGCCGACGCCAGGTGACGAGAACAACGACATCAGCGCCACGGCGGCGCGCAAAAGCGCCGATGTCGAGGAGCAGCGCCGGGAGGCGATGGTAATCCTCAAGCAGGTCCTCGAGGCGATGGGCGAGCGCAGCGAGGTGCGGCAGATAGAAGTGGACGCGGAGACGGTCGAGCTCGAAATAAAGGGCGACGGTTCGGGAATTCTCATCGGGCGCCATGGACAGACCCTCGACGCGCTCGAGTACATCGTCAATCGGATCCTGGCGCGGCGAATCAAGGATGCGGCGCCGATTTCACTGGAGACTGAATCGTATCGCGCGCGGCGCCGCCAGCAATTGCATCGGATGGCGCTGTCGATCGGTGAGCAGGCCAAGCGCGAGCACAAGCCGCTGCGCCTCGATCCGATGCCGGCGCGCGATCGGCGCGTGGTGCATCTGGCGCTCAAGGATGATCCGATGATCACGACGCGCTCGGCCGGTGACGGGTTGCTGCGATCGATCGAAATAATCCCTGCCGAGAGCGGCCGTCGTGAGCCGCGCGCAGAGGCACCGCCGCGGGGACGGCGGCGCGAGCCTGAACGCGAATCGCAACGCGAGCGCGAACGGATAGAGCCTGAGCGCGGTAACGAGGCGATTGGCGAACAGGGCGGATTCAAGCACGGGCAGAAGCGGATCGTGTGAGGCAGCGCGGGGCAGGGGCAGGGGTGACCCCTGCACCCACCGTTAAGGCCGCGCTCCGTTGTCGCGCGCGGCAGGGGTGACCCCTGCACCCAATGTTAAGGCCGCGCTCCGTTGTCGCGCGCGGTCCCTTCCGTCGCGTAGTCGCGAAAAGATGCGCTGCGCAGATTTTCGCGTCTTTTCACCACAGTGGGTGCAGCGACTGTGTTGATAGTCAAGCGGGATTTGGGCATGGAGCACTCCAATG
>NZ_JBEKFG010000068.1:0-20161 GCF_050013435.1 Binatus sp. (SeqCode)
TTATGCTCTCCGCCAAACTAATTTGCCCCATCATCCGATGACTCATCTGCCGCTCCTCCTCCGCATCCCTCACACCTGTTTCATAAGAGACGCACGAGTTATGCAAAGGCTTCCTGTCAGGGAGAGGATGAAGGCGAGAGGCCTTATCCGGCGCGCTAGCGCGATTCAGGATTCTGCGTCCCCCTTGCTTCAATTTGGACAATTTGCCTAGACTGACTGTACGTTCATTTGACTGACTGCCCAGTTTCCTCATGACTAAGGAAGAAGTAATCAAGG
This sequence comes from Binatus sp. (SeqCode), assembly GCF_050013435.1. Classification (GTDB taxonomy): domain Bacteria; phylum Desulfobacterota; class Binatia; order Binatales; family Binataceae; genus Binatus. The sequence continues at coordinate 277 of NZ_JBEKFG010000068.1, forward strand.
AATACCGGGTGCGGGAGATCCTCGAAGCCGCACGCCGCGTGATGGCTCGATACGGTATGCAGGGTACCACCGTCGATCGCGTCGCCGAGGAAGCGAAGGTCGCCAAGGGCACCATCTACCTCTACTTTGACACCAAAGACGAGCTGGTGAACACGGCCGTAATCGAGGGTCTGCGCGAAATGACGGCCGAGGTTCTTGCCTCCGACGATCCCTCGATGCCGCCGCTGGACCGAATCCGCAAACTCATCCTCGCCCATTTCCGGATGCTGGCCTCGAACCAGGATTTTTTGAAGACACTTATCATCGGTAATTCGCTGGATATCGAGCTCGAATCGCAGCACGGCCGCGAATTCATGCGGGTCTATGCCGCCCATGTCGATTTCGTCGCCTCGGTGCTGCAGGACGCGATCGACCACGGCGCGATTCGGCGGATCGATCCGCAATTCGCGGCGTTCATGCTCGGCGAGATGCTGACCGGATCGCTGCGGCGGCGGCTGCTCAAGCTGGCGTCGAGTCCGCTCGAATCGGATGCCGAAGCAGTCGTGGAACTTTTTCTAAAAGGGATTGCGACAATTCCATGCGACTGAAGTCTTTCAGGGTTTGCGCTTTCGCCGGACTGGCGGCCGCACTGGGCGCGTTGGCGCTTTGCGGATGCCATCAACCGGCCGCGGCCGAGGTTGAAAAAGATAAGACGGGGCCGGCGCCAATTTCGATCGCGGTCGCCACGGCGCATCAGCAGAGTCTCGATCGCACGGCCGAGATGCAGGGCGCGCTTTTCCCGCGCGAGCATGCCGTGATGTCGTCGGAAGTCGCAGGCGCGGTCGCCCAGGTAGCCGCGGACTTCGGCGACAAGGTTTCAGCCGGCCAGGTGATGATGAAAATCAACCCGCGGGAATACGACCTGCGGGTGGAGACCGCGCAGGCGGCGCTGGACCAGGAGCGGGCCAAGCTTACCAACTCGACCGCGCGCTACAATCGCGCAAAGGCGCTTAGACAAGAAGGGACCATCTCGCCCGAGCAGTTCGATCTGATGACGTCGCAGCTGCGCGTCGATCAGGCTGACACGGAATCGGCGCAAGAGGCGCTCGCGATGGCGCGCAAGAAGCTCGGCGACACCGAAATCAAGGCCCCGTTCAGCGGTTCCGTGCAAAAACGGATGGTCTCGCTCGGTGAGTACGTGTCGCCCGGCAAGGAACTTTACGAACTGATAGCGACCGACCCGATCAAGCTGCGCTGCCCGATGCCGGAACGGTTCGTGCCGCTGGCGCGAGTCGGCATGCCGGTGAAGCTTACGATCGACGCGAAGCCCGGTGCGTGGTACACGGGAAAAATCACGCGCATCGCGCCGGCGCTCGATGAAAGCAGCCGCACGCTGCTGATCGAGGCCGAAGTCGCCAACCCCGACGGCGCGCTGAAGCCGGGATTCTTCGCCCACGTCACCATGGATCTCGGCCGCGATCGGGCGCTGTTGGTACCCAGCCTGGCGGTGCTGCGCTACGCGGGCGTCGCGCGCGTATTCATCGTCGATGGAGAAGTCGTTCGTGCCCGCGAGGTGACCACCGGCAGCGTCGTTGGCGACCAGATCGAAATCACCGCGGGGCTGAAGGAGGGCGAGCACGTCGCGGTCAGCGACGTCGACCGCCTGGCCGACGGCACCGCGGTGATCGTGAAAGAGCAGTCGTGATTCTCGCCGATCTGTGCGTACGCCGGCCGGTCTTCGCCACGATGTTCGTCGGCGTGCTGGTCGTGCTCGGATGGTTCTCCTACATGCGCCTGGGCGTCGATCTGTTTCCCAAGGTCGATATGCCGACCGTGATGGTCACGACGTTCCTGCCCGGCGCCGCGCCCGAGGAAACCGAGGCGCGGGTCACCAAGCCGATCGAGGAAGCGGTCAACACCGTCAGCGGAATCGACGAGCTGCGCTCGAACACGCTCGAAGGCGTCTCGCGCGTCATTATCGAGTTCAAGCTCGAGCGCAGCCTCGACGCCGCCATGCAGGACGTGCGTGACAAGATTTCGACGGTGCTCGATCAGCTGCCCGAAGGGACCAAGCCGCCGATGGTGCAGAAGTTCGACCTCGATGCGGTGCCGGTCGTGACGATCACGGTTACCGGCTACCAGAGCCTGAAAGAACTCACCGAGTTGGCGCGCCGGCGCCTCAAGGAACCGCTCGAATCGGTCGATGGCGTGGGCGCGATCGATATCGTCGGCGGACGCGAGCGCGAGATTCACGTCGACGTCGACGCCGACAAGCTGCACGCGACGGGAGTAACGATTCAACAGGTCGGCGCCGCCCTGTCACGGCAAAACGTCGAGTACCCCGGCGGCCGCATGAAGCAGGGGATGTCCGAGGAGATGCTGCGCACGCTCGGGCGTATCACCGAGGTTCCCGATTTCGCCAAGGTGATAGTCAGCGAGGTCGAGGGCCGGCCGGTCACGGTCGGCGACGTCGCGGCGGTCGAGGATGGGGTCAAGGAACCGCGCTCGCTGTCGCGCTGGGACAACAAGAATGCGGTGTCGCTGGTGGTGCGCAAGCAGTCGGGCGAGAACACGATCGCGGTCGTCGATCACATCAGGGAGCGCTACGACACGATCAAGGGCACGCTCCCGCCGGGCGTCGACGTGATCTTCACGCGCGACGCGTCGGCGTTCATCCGCGACGCGGTCCACACCGTGCAGGAGCATCTCGTGCTCGGCGGCATCTGCGCGGCGATCGTAGTGTTCTTTTTTCTCGGCTCGATTCGCTCGACGCTCATCGCCGCGGTCGCGATTCCCGTTTCGATCATCTCGACCTACTCGTTGATCTTGTGGATGGGTTTCACGCTCAACCGCATGACTCTGCTCGCGCTGACGCTCGCGGTCGGAATAGTAATCGACGACGCCATCGTCGTGCTCGAAAATATTTTCCGCTTCATCGAAGAAAAGAACATGGACCCGATCTCCGCCGCGAAAGCGGCCACCGCCGAGGTCGGGCTGGCCGTCAGTGCGACTACGCTGTCGCTCGCGGTCATCTTCGTACCCGTCGCGTTCATCCACGGGGTGATGGGCCGGTTCCTGAATTCGTTCGGCCTGACGATGGCGTTCGCGATCATGGTGTCGCTGCTGGTCTCGTTTACGCTGACCCCGATGCTGTGTTCGCGCTATCTGAAAGCCAAGGGCGCGGGCGGCGCGAAGCATAACAGCTCGAAGGACTGGAAAATTTTCCGGTGGATCGAGGACTACTACGCGCTGGCGCTGCGCTGGTCGCTCGATCATCGGTGGGTGCTGGTCGTCGCGTCGGTCGCGTTGGTCGTCTCGATCCCGTTCCTGGGCAGGCTGGTCGGCGCGACTTTCATGCCCGACGACGACTCGAGCGAATTCGCGGTTAACATCCGCACGCCGCCGGGATACTCGCTGGTGCATACCGATCAAATTGTCGCGCAGATCGAGGATCGGCTGCGCACCATTCCTGAAGTTCGCGACCTGTTCACCACCGTCGGCGACACCAACGGCGACGATCGCGTGACGGTCGCTGAAGTTGATGCGAAGCTCTTCCCGCTCGGCCAGCGCCGCCGCAGCCAGGAACTCGTAATGGCCGACGCACGCAACTTGATGGACGCGTTTCCGGCGCTGCGCGTGAGCGTCGATCCGATCAAGCCGTGGGAGCAGGGCGGCTATCACGAAATGGCGGTCGAATATGCCATGCGGGGTCCCGACCTCGAAACGCTGCGTGCGCACGCCGACAACCTGATGAGGCGGCTCAGAAAAATCCCCGGCATCGTCGATCTCGACTCGAGCTACGAAGGCGGGCTGCCGGAGCTTCAGGTCAACATCGATCGCTCGAAGTCGGCCGACCTAGGCGTGTCGGTGGACGATATCGCGCAGACGATGCGCACGATGGTGCAGGGCGACGTGATCACGCGCTTTCGCGAAGGTCAGGATTCCTACGACGTGCGCCTGCAGTTGGCCGACAAGGATCGCAACAATCCGGTCGTGGTCGCGGGATTGACGATTCCTTCAAGCAAGGTTGGGCAGGTGCGGCTGGACAACGTGGCGACGCTTACGCACGGGACCGGCCCGGTGCAGATCGATCGGCAGGACCGCCAGCGCAACATCTCGATCGTCTTCAACCTCGCGCCCGGATTCGCGATGAACAAGGTGATGGACGCCGTCACGCGCGAGGCAGGCCAGATTCATCTGCCGCCCGGCTATATCACGGCGTTCGGCGGCAATAGCAAGTTTTACGGGGAGATGATCGCCGGCTTCGTGGTCGCCTTCCTGCTCTCGATCATCTTCATGTATATGGTGCTGGCGGCGCAGTTCGAGAGCTTCGTTCATCCGATCACGATCATGTTGTCGCTTCCGCTGGCCGTCCCGTTCGCGCTGATCTCACTGTTCGTCTTTCGCGAGCATCTGATGCTGTTCTCGACGCTTGGCATTTTGCTGCTGTTCGGCATCGTGAAAAAGAATTCGATCCTTCAGCTCGATCAAACCCTCAATCTGCTGCGCGCGGGACTGCCGCGCCGCCAGGCGATCCTGACCGCGAATCGCGATCGGTTGCGGCCGATCCTGATGACCACGGCGGCGCTGGTCGCGGGCATGATCCCGGTCGCGATTGGGCAGGGCGCCGGCGACAGCTCGATTCGCGCAATCGCGCTGGTCGTGATCGGCGGTCAGACGCTGTGCCTGCTGATCACGCTGCTGATTACCCCGGTCGCTTTCTCGCTGTTCGACGATATGGAGAATTGGTTGCGCAACTTCCGCAAGCCTGCCGCACGGCTCAAGCTGGTAGAACCTGTGTGCGACGACGAGCCCGAACGCCACGCAGTCAACTAGCGGCGCGCGGCTCCATCTTCAATCTTCGTCCCGCGTTCTGATACGCTCGGAAAATTATTGAGCGCTGGAGACAAACCAATAATGGGCCAAATCGTAATCGTTCTTGCACTCGGGCTGGCCGCGGGCATACTCGGCGGATTCGTCGGCGTCGGCGGAGGCGTCCTGATCGTCCCGGTGCTCGTGCTGGTGCTCGGCTTCGATCAACATCTCGCAGTGGGCACCTCGCTGGGCGCGCTGCTGCCTCCGGTCGGAATCCTCGGTGCGTACGAGTACTACAAGCACGGCCATCTCGACGTCACGTATGCGCTGCTGCTGGGCCTGGGCTTGCTGGTCGGCGCTTACATCGGCGCGGTGTACGCCGTAAGGATGCCCGGGGCCGCACTTCGCCGCATCTTTGGCGTATTCCTGCTGCTGACCTCGCTGCGGATGCTGTACAAATAGATTTTTCGCGCGGTTGTGCACGCGACTCGATTTCCTTGCGCTGGCGGATTGCCCTTACTAAGTTCGCGATGTGGACCCGGCGCTCGAAAAAGCACTCAACCTTTTGCTCGAATCCGAGCGCGCCGGAGTGATTGCGCTCGGCACGCTTATCGCCGACGTCAAGCAGGACGAACTGAAGAAGTTCCTGTCCGGCTCGCGTGCGATGGAACAGCGCAACGCCGAGGAGCTCGAAGCTCTGATTCGCGACAACGGCGGCAACCCGTCGGGCGCCGTCGGGCCGTTCGCCGGCAAAGTCGCCGCGCTCGAGTCGATTCGCGATCGCCTGGACCTGATGTCACGCGGTCAGGAATGGGCCGCGCGCAAAACCGAAGTCGCGCTCGCACTCGCCCCCCAAGACGGTCCCATACACGACTACCTGACTGCGATGGCGAATCGGCATCGCGCTGAAGTGGAATGGGGCCGCGCGGAAGTTATCCGTCTCATGTCAGCCGGCTAAGTGCGCACACGCTCGAGCTTAAGTCTCTACCCGGGAAGACTCTTGCGAGGTTGCCCGCGCGGCGCGATAATCCCACCCTCCGGTGGACGCATAGCTCAGCCCGGTTAGAGCGCTTGCCTCACATGCAAGAGGTCCCTGGTTCGAGTCCAGGTGCGTCCACCATCGTTGATTCCCGCCGCCGCCGAACAATACCGGGTTGTGACTGACGATCCCGGGTGGCATCAATATAGGTCGGTAATGGGATTATCCACCGCTGAAAACCGACGGAAGGAACGACGCGCGCAGCCCGCCGCGATTCGACTGGCGCATTGGATTAACATTCCGCTGCTCGTCATCATGGCCGGCAGCGGGCTGCAGATTCTGGCCGCGTATCCGGCGCTCGGGCCGCGCGGCGCACAATATGGCTGGTATCCCTTCCAGAACGACGCGCCGCCGTCGTGGCTGCGAATCGGCGGATGGCTTGCGGGCGCGCGTCATCTGCATTTCGCGATCGCATGGTTCCTCATCCTCAACGCAGCGATCTACCTGATCTACCTGGCCGCGAGCGGTGAATGGCGGCGCCGCATTTTCATTCCGCGCCGCGATACCGCGAATGCGCTTGCGATGCTCGGTTACTACTTGCGAGTTCGTAAGACTCCGCCGCCTGAGGACTTCTACAACGGCGCTCAACGTCTCGCCTACACGTCCGCGATTCTGTTCGGAGTCGTCGTGGTTCTGTCCGGACTGGCTATTTACAAACCGGTGCAGTTGTACTGGATAACCGCGGCATTCGGCGGATATGACGTCGCGCGCGTAGTGCATCTGAGCTGCCTGGTTCTGCTCGCACTGTTCACCGCGATGCACCTGGTGCTCGTCGCGCTCCATCCGCGGACGATCGTCACCATGTTGACGGGAGGACAGCGTGGCTAGCCTGATCACGCGGCGAAAACTTCTGCTGGGCGTCGCCGCTACCACCGCGCTGGCCGGATGCGACAGCCGTGCCGCGTCGATGTTCCTTGCCGGGATGGAACGGTGGAACGAGCGCGTCGATCGCATGTTGTTCTCGCCGACTCGGCTCGCGCCCGAGCCGCCTGCCTCCGAACTCACGCCCGAGCCCGCTTTCCCGAGCTACTTTATTTCCGACACGATTCCGTTCGCACCGGACAATTGGATGCTCATGGTGGGCGGCCTGGTCGCGCGGCCGTCCGTCTTCTCGCTCGAACAGCTCAAGCGGATGCCGCAAACGAGCATGCGAATTCGCCATCATTGCGTCGAGGGTTGGTCGGCGGTGGCCGCGTGGCAGGGCGTGCAACTGCGCGAGATCGCGCGGATGGTCGGCGCCAGCCGCGACGCACGGTACGTCGAGTTCCGTTCATTCGACGCCGGCTACTTTTCATCGTGGGATATCGAAAGCTCGCTTCATCCGCAGACCATTCTTGCATACGGCATGAATGGGCACGCGCTATATCCCGATCACGGCGCCCCGCTGCGGCTCTACTCGCCCGTCAAGCTCGGCTACAAGAACGTGAAGTACCTGACCGAAGTTAATTTTCTCCCCCGTCGCAGCGGCGGGTATTGGGAAGATCAAGGGTACGATTGGTACGCAGGCGTCTAGTCGATCGCGAGGCTCGCGAACGACACCGCCGACTCGCTCTGCGGTTCCATCGCGATTCCATATTTCAGCAATCGCGCGCTGCGGCCGCGCAGCAGCTCGAGTTGGGTGTACATCGGCGCCAGACCGCAAATTCGCCGTGCATCGCGATCCTTCACGATGTCGGCGAAGAAGCCCTCGGGGTCGCCGCGTTTGATATTTTCGATGAGGCCGAGATCCTCGCGCTGGACGCGCTCGGCCACCGCGCGATCGGCGCCGAACTCGTCGCCAAATTTCCTGCCCACGTGCGCGAAATCCACGCCTGCAAGAATCAGCACCCGGCGCTGCTCCGCGTCGAGCTCGGATCTCAGCGCCGCGATGAACGATCCAACCCGGGAGTCGCGCGCCGGCGTGACTCCGCTCGCTACCAATTCATGGAATGAACTGACCAGGATCGGCACGACCTGGTAGCCGCGCGCTCCGAACGCGTAGGCGAGAAACAGCGCCTGGAATTCGATCGAATGCTCGCCGCGATGCAGCATCTCGTCAGCGAACAGATCGCCCTGGTAACGCGCCGCCAGCCGATCGATAAAACCGCCGTCGGTCTCGACCGCGCCAAACGGCGTCGCGTAGTTCTTGCGCGTCGCGCTGAACAGCTCGGGGCCGCCGCCGTAGTGCGAGGTTCCCAAAATCACGATCAACTCGGGCGGCTCGTGCGCCATCAGCTCATGGTAAGCGTGGGCATAGGCGGCCGCGCCTCGGCGCGGATCGATATGCGGCGCGATCAGGCCCGCGAGCGACGCCGATTTTCTCACCGCGGGAACGCGGCCCGGTCCGTCGGGAGGATCGAAGTACGCCGCCAGCTCCAAGCGCAGCTTCGCCGGATCGTTCTCGTAGCACAGCCCCGCCAGCGCTGCCGGACGGTCGGCACCGGCCATAAATTCCTCGCGCACGCGCCGCTCGCGCGCGTGGAATGCGGGCGAGTCGAGGAAGTACGCGCCATCCAGCGCCGCTATCAGCTCGTCGAGCTTCTCGAGCGGAATCATCTCGCCGAAGCGCTTCGCAAACGCGGACTGGATATCCTTCAGCGACATCTTCCCGTCGAATAAGGTCACGATGAAGTAAGCGCCCATCCCGAGCATGATCGGTTCGGGCGCCATTCCGCTCGGATCGCGCAAACAGATCAGCGTCTGGCCCTGCTGCTCGACGGGGAAAGCCTCGACGGCCCGAATCTTTGGATTTTCCATCGTGAAATCTAAATCTTGGTGATCGTCGGCGGCCCGGCTTGTCACCGGCGCGAGCACCGCGTTTACAGATGCTATGGGCTTTGACAAAATCCGGCAATCGCTTCGAATCGCCATGTCCGGCTCACACAGAACGTCCGGCTAACACCCAATGTCCGACCACCATCGACGCAGCGCCGCCCTGACCCGATCCCGTCCGCGACGCAAGGATGCGCCCACGCGCGCCCGCTACAGAGTCGCGCGAACCGATTCGCTCGCGCCCGGCGAGTCGCTGAAGTTCATGCTGCCGATTCGCGGCGCCGACGAGGAATGTTTTCTGATCAACTTCGGCGGCGAGTTCCACGCCTACGTCAATCGATGCCGGCACGTGCCGATGGCGATGGATTGGGTGGATAATCAGTTTTTCGCGGAAGACGGCCGCTACTTGATGTGCCAGACGCACAACGCCTATTACGAGCCGGCCAACGGCGAATGTATCGCGGGACCGCCGACCGCGTGCGGCAAATTTCTTTACCGGGTGCCGACGGAGATCGAAGACGGAGTCATCTATGCTCGTCCGCCGCAAGATGAATTCGAAGACTAGGGTCTATTCGTATTCGTCGCCGAAATGGGCGCGCACGATTCGCGCCTTGAGGTACTCGAGCGTGCCGAGGTCCTCGACGATGTCGCCGCCGGTGTCGTAGAAGAACAGCTCGCCATTCTTCGTGCGGCCGACCGCGATGATCCATTCGAGGTCGTCCCGGTCCTCAAGCAAATAATTGATCGTCTGCGCCACCCCGCGGCCCGGGATAATCGTAATCTTCGGCCTCGGGAGCTTTTCCTTTTCCTGCTTGGGCATCTCTTTGATCAACCCTCCGGCGGGAGGATGCGGGAATCGACCACTCAATTACATTAAGAATGCCCCGCGATCTAAGTCAATAGCGCGTGCACTGCGATCTCCACATGATGCGTGTTGGGAAAAAAATCGAAGCCGCGCACGCGATTAATTTTGTATCCCGCCGCCACAAGCAGGCGCAAATCACGCGCCAGCGTGGTCACGTCGCACGATACGTAGATGACGCCCGGGGCATGCAGCTTGATGATCGGTTCCATCAGATCGGGCGCGCCGGTGCGCGGCGGATCGAGAATTACGACCTCGGGACGATAGTGCGCGCGATGCAGAAAATCTGCGGTCGCCGACGCCTTCATCGCGACGAACTGTGCGTCGCGAAATTTCAACCGCGCCGCGTTGCGCACCGCCGCCGCGATTGCTCCCGCATCGGCATCTACGCCGGTCACTCGCGCGCCGCGCCGCGATGCGGGCAGGCTGAAGTTCCCCGCGCCGCAAAACAGATCGAGCACCGCCGGCGATCCGTGAATTGCCGCCATTTCCATCACGCTCGCGACCAGCTTCTGGTTCTGTGCGCGATTCACCTGACTGAAGAAATCGGCGTCCACCTCGATCGATAATCCCGCCTCGAGCTCGATTGCGATCGCGCTGTCGCCTACCGTCGCGCGATGCGTCCCCGATCGCAGCACGATTCCCGCAATCTCGCGGTCCGATTCGAGCACGTTGCCTGCCCGCCTGAGGTCCTCTTCGGCCGCCGGCTTCTTCAGATGTGCGACCTGGACTTCGCGTGCGCCGTCGCGCACCACCTCGATCTCTGCGACTCGCTTGCCCAGCGAGCGCGCCAGATGCAGCGGCATGCGGATGCCCGGCTCGGCGACCATGCATGAATCGATCTCGACGATCGTGTTGCTGCCGGCGGAGTAAAAGCCAAGCACGCCTTTGGCGCCCACCCTGAGCCGGATTCTCGACCGATAACCGAACTCTGCCGGCGCCGGTTCGATGAGTCCCGCGGGATCGATCGCAACGCCAAGCGCATGGCCCAGCTCGCGCGCGACGACTTCGCCCTTGAACCGGACTTGGGCACCGTAGTCGATATGCTGCCAGTCGCATCCACCGCATCGCGGGAGATACGGACACGGAGCCACCCGGCGCTCGGCGCTCGCGTGGAGGATTTCGCGAATTTTCGCGACCGCGTAATCGCGGCGCTCGGAAACTATCTCGATGTCCAGCCTGTCTCCCGCCACTGCGCCCGCGACCATCACAGCTTTGCCGTCTCGACGGCCGACGCCGAAGGGCCCGAATGTCATCGCACTGATTTCTATTTCCGGCATGCGCACCCAAGTTTATCTGCACTACGCAATTCGCGCGATGCAACCTATAATTGATGCGCGCGCGTGGTCGCGCCATTTTATCTGCGCATTCATCAGGTGACCCCTTGGCGATCGAGACCGAACTCCGCGAACTAATCGACAGGAATCTACCTGCTGATTCCGCCCGCCTCGTATCCGCCTTCGCCGAGCGTTTCTTCGCGCGCGCGTCAGCCGACAATCAAGAGCTGGTCCCGGCCAACCGGCGGCTTACTCTCGTGCAGTCGGCGTTCGAATTCTTTTCCGTCCGCACCGATCCCATGATCGCGCGCGTCGAATCTGTCCCGGGCGACGACAACGACACACTCGCCATCGTCGAGACCGTGACGATCGATTGCCCGTTTATCGTCGATAGCCTGCTCGAATATTTCCATAATCTCGGCGCCACCGTTCGCACGATGCTCCACCCGGTCTTCAAAGTCACTCGCGACAAACAGGGGCGGATTGCGTCGTTCGAACAATCCCTCTCCACCGAGCGCGGCGAGTCATTCGTTCACGCGGAACTGGAGCTGACGCCCTCACCCGAACAGGCGCGTCAAATCGAGCGCGATGTCATCTCAATCCTCACCGAGGTTCGCGCGGCGACCAGCGACTTCGAGCAGATGACCGGCCGCGCCCTGCAGATCTGCGAGGAAACCGCGTCGAACCGCGAACTGATCGAGGTCCGCGACCTCATGCGCTGGCTCGTCCACGGCAGCTTCGTGTTTCTCGGCTATCGCCGCTATCTCGTGAGCGGCGACGAGGCCGCCGCCAGATTCGTGCTCGATCCCGGCACCGAACTCGGCGTCATGCGCGAGCAGGACGAGTCGCGATTTCGCAGCTCGGTATTGCTCGGTGAACTCTCAACCGCGCGCCGCAAGCTCTTCTTCGAAGGACCACCGCTGGTGATCGGCAAGACTCGCGCCGAGTCCCACGTACATCGCCGCCGCCCGATGGACAGCGTCTCGATTCGCCGCACCGACGCATCGGGCCGCGTCGTCGCGTTCGACAATTTCGTCGGGCTGTTCACCTCCAAGGCTTACGCGGAAGAGGCGCAACACATTCCGGTCCTGCGCGCGAAGCTGCGCGAAGTGCTGGAGTGCGAGGGCGCCACCCCCGGCTCGCACGATTACAAGGAAATCGTTTCCGCCTTCAACAGCTTTCCCAAGGACGAACTCTTTCGCGCGCCCGTCGCCGAACTGCGCGCGCAGTTGCGCCTCATCCTCGACGTTAAGAGCGCGGGCTCGGTGCGGCTCTTCGTTGCGCCCGACGTGCGTCACGGCAACGTGATCGCGCTGGTGGTGATACCGCGCGACGTCGGCTCCGCCGAGCTTAGCCGGCGCATCCAGGATACTCTTGCAGCCGCGCTCCACGGCACTTTGATCTATTTCTACCTGGCGCTCGGCGAGGGTTACACGGCGCGCCTCCATTTCTGCTTCCTTGCCGAACCCCCGAAGACTCCGGTCATCCGCGGCCTCGAGACCACGATCGCCGAGCTCGCCAGACGATGGGACGATCGCTTGCAGGAGCGGTTGATCAAAAAATTCGGACCCAGGCGGGGACGCTCGCTCGCTGAGCGATGGGCCGGTGCGTTCAGCGCTGACTATCAGGCGGCGATCGACGTAACGCGCGCGGTCGTCGACCTCGAGGACGTCGAAGCGCTAATCGCCGGCGGCCGCGACTTCATGGTCGAGGCCGGACGTAGCGCTGCCGACGGCCATGCCGGCGGCGCCGGCGACATACGGATTATGGGCCTTGGCGACGCGCCGATGCTGTCCGATCTGATGCCTACTTTGCAGAACTTCGCCATCGAGGTGTTGGCCGAGGACGCTCACGAGCTTGGTCCCCGCACCGACGGCAAAGTGACGCGCGCGTACCTGCAGGTTTTTTCCGTGCAAGGACCCGGCTCGCAGCCGTTCGACAAATTTCCCGGCGCCGCACTGGTTGCCGACGCGATCGCCGCCGTGCGGACCGGCGTTGCCGAAGACGATTCTCTTAACGCGCTCACTCTCACCGCGGGCCTCGCCTGGCGCGAGGTCGCGCTGCTGCGCGCGTACCTCGTCGCCGCGTTTCAGATGCGCCTGTCGCCCGCTCGTCTCGGCTTGCAGCGCGTTCTGTTGCTATATCCCGACCTTGCCAGGTTGCTATTGGAACTGTTCACCGCGCGCCTCTCGTTCGACAGTCCGGCCGCGCCGGAAAAAATCGCGGATCTGCGGCAAGCCTATCTCGCGCGTCTCGGTGCGATCGAAAATATTGTTGACGACCGCACCGCGCGCGCGATGCTGTCATTGGTCGAGGCGACCGTGCGCACCAATTTTTTCTGCGCGGTGCCGTCGCCCGACCCCTACATCGCGCTCAAGTTCGAAAGCGCGCGCATCACCGGCCTGCCCGACACCGCGCCGCTCTACGAAATTCACGTCAACAGTCCGCGCATGGAAGGATGCCATTTGCGCCACGGACGTATCGCGCGCGGCGGAATTCGCTTCAGCGACCGGCACGACGATTACCGCACCGAGATCCTCGATCTGATGAAGACCCAGACCGTCAAGAACGCGATCATCGTCCCGTTCGGCGCCAAGGGTGGCTTCATCGTCAAGCCGCGACCCCGCCAGCAGCCCGATCCCCGCGACGGCGTCGAGGCGTACCAGACGCTGATCAACGCGATGCTCGATCTCACGGACAATCTCACCGCCGACGGCCCGGTGCATCCCGCTCGCGTCAGGGTGCTGGACAACGACGGTCCGTATCTCGTCGTGGCCGCCGATAAAGGCACTGCGAGTTTCTCCGACCTCGCCAATCAGATCGCTCTGGAGCGCGGCTTCTGGCTTGGCGACGCCTTCGCCTCGGGCGGCGAGCACGGCTACGACCACAAGCAGATGGCGATCACGGCGCGCGGCGCGTGGGAATCTGCGCGCCGGCATCTGCGCGAGATGGGTCGCGATCCCGACCGCGGCGCGCCGATCACGATGGTCGGCATCGGCGACATGTCGGGCGACGTGTTCGGCAACGGCCTTATGCGCTCGCGCAACTTGAAGCTGATCGCCGCCTTCGACCATCGGCACATCTTCATCGATCCCGACCCCGACCCCGCCGCCAGCTTCGACGAACGCAAGCGGCTCTACGATTTGCGGCGCTCGACTTGGGCGGACTACAATCCCGCGCTCATCAGTGCCGGCGGCGGCGTCTTCCGCCGCGGCCAGAAACGAATCGATCTCAGTACGCAAGTGCGCGCCGCGCTCGGATGCGACTCCGATGCGCTCGACGGAGAGTCGTTGATCCAGCGCATTCTGCGCGCGCCCGTCGATCTGTTTTACAACGGCGGTATCGGGACTTACGTTCGCGCCACGACCGAGACCGACGCCGAAGTCGCCGACCACGCCAACGACGCATGCCGAATCGCCGCGCCTGAGCTTCGCGCCAAAATAGTCGTCGAAGGCGGCAACCTCGGCTTCACCCAAAAAGCGCGTATCGAGTACGCGCTCGCCGGCGGGCGTATCAACACCGACGCGATCGACAACTCGGCAGGCGTGGATATGTCCGATCACGAAGTCAATCTGAAAATTCTGCTCGAGCCTGCCGTCGCTCGCGGCGAGCTCACGCGCGACGCGCGCAACCGCGCGCTTGCCGCATGCGCCGGCGAAGTCGCCGACCGTGTCATCGCTGACAATCGCGATCAGGTGCTGTCGCTCAGCCTCGAGCAGCTTCGCAGCCGCACCCACTTGACCGAGTTTCGCGACCATCTCCAGGCCATCGAGGATCGCGGCATCCTGACCGGGATGGAGCCCGTGCTGCCCACCCGCGACGCGATCCACGAGCGGCACTCACGCTACCCCGGGCTCACCCGCCCCGAACTTGCGCTGGCCGCGGCCTACACCAAGATCGATCTTATCCGGCCGCTTCAAACCACCGTGCTGGTTGACGATTCGTACCTCGTCGGACGTTTCCTGCAGCCATACTTCCCGCCCTCGCTCGCCGCGCTCTCATCCTCCGACGTCGGCGCTCATCGCCTCCGCCACGAGCTGATTGCGACTCGCGCCGTCAATGAACTCGTCGATCTGGTCGGCTCGACTTTCGTCTTCGGCCATGTGCGCGATCGTGGCGTCGCGGCGGAGGATGTGGTCCGTGCATGGGTCATCGCGGCCGACGTGCTTTCGATTCACGAACGCGCCGCTATGCTCAAGCGCAACGCCGCAGCGACCGCGGCCCAATCGGAGCTGGGCGCATTTCTCGCACTTGAACGCGCCTGCCGGATCGCTGCGGGATGGGCGCTCAGCGAACTGGAACCTGCCACTTCGATCGGCGCCGCGGTGACCCGCTTCAAGCCCGCATTCGAAATGCTGTCGGGCGAGTTCGAGTCGATGCTCGCGGCCGGCGAGCGCGACCGTTTCGAGCGCCTCTATCGCGAGCTTCGGATCGACGTCCTGGACGGAGAACTGGCGCACGGGCTGGCGCGCCTGGCCTTCGCCGATCACATTCTGAGCGTGCTGAGCCTGAGTTTCGCCCGCGAAATCGAACCCGCCGATGCGGCTCGAGCGTACTTCCGCCTGAGCGCGCAACTCAACTTCACAATCCTCGAAGATGCCCTTCAATCGATTGGCGCTGACGACCGCTGGGAGCGGCGCGCCGCAAACGAACTCGCCACTGAACTTCGCGCCGCGCGGATCGCGCTGTGCTGCGCGGTGCTCGACGCTATCGCCGACGATCCCGATATCGGTGTCGATGAATCGATCGAGCAGTTGAAGCGGGTTCGCGCCAATCGATTCGCGCAACTCGCGCGGCTCTTCGACGAACTCAAGGCCCTTGCGTCCCCGAGCCTGCCCGCGATTCAAGTCACGATTCGCGCCCTCTCCCGCCTGGCCGTTGGCACGGCTGGCCAATATTAAGAGACCGCGCGCGACAACGGGCAGGGCTGAGCCCTGCACCCGGTATTAAGGCCGCGCTCCGTTGTCGCGCGCGGTCTCTTAATATTGGCCTCCCGTGCCAATGGGTCTGCCCATCGTGTAGTCGCGAAAAGATGCGCTGCGCAGATTTTCGCGTCTTCTTAACACTGGGTGCAGGGGTCACCCCTGCCCAAGGAGGTGCGGAACCCACGGTGGGTTCCGCATTCAAGTAAGTTCCCCTCTCCCACCCTCTCTGCTCTTCCCCCTGCTCAGCCCTGCAAATCCTGATAGAGGCGCAGCCCCGCCGCGACCAGGAACGCGGTGGTCGCAAAGTTCACGCTGATCTCGCCAAGACCGACCAGAAAAATCGTTGTCCCGAGAAAACCCGTTACCACTCCGACCGGCCCGAACAGCAGGCTCACCACCACAAACGCTCCCGCGGCCCACCAGTTGTATCCCGACCAGACCGCGAGGAACACCACGATCCGCGTCGCGACTTTGAAAAAGCGCTTGCGAATCAGGTCGCGGCTGAACAGCAGCGCATGCCAGCTATGCTTTGCGTCGAAGATCAGCGCGAACTGCGCAAAGTACAACCACGTGTACACCAGCGCGCCGACCATGATCATCAACACCAGCGCGACATATGACCACACACCAATCGAACCGGGTATGTAGCTCGACGCCTCCTGGAACAAAAATAATCCCGCCGCCGGCGCCGCCAGTTGCAAAATCGTCACCCATATGAACCCCGGCGCAAGCGGAATCGATTCCCGGTAAACCTCGATCGCTTCGCCAATAATCCCGGGTTTGCGGAGTCCCGCGTGGATCCTCTTGAGCGAACACAGCGTGACCAGCGTCACCAGCAGCGTGAGCAGGCCGACGATCAGATGCAGCGCTTTGGTGACCCACGGCGAGAACGGCTGCGGCTCTTGCAGCGGCGCGGCCGTGTCCGGCGCATCGACGCCCTGCGCCTGCACGTAGTTGATATTTTGCGCGCCCGGCTCAAACGTCTTGGCGAGGCGGAATTGCAGATTCAACGCGTCCGGCAGCAGGCACAACGCGGCCGCCAGGATCAACGGCGCCAGCACTACCGCCAGCACCGACCAATTCCCGCGCAGATCCTTCACCGCGTTGGCTAGATATATGAAGCTGCTTTTGAGGCGGACTGAATTCACGGCGCCTTAGCAGGATGTCGAAAAATTCCGGTCAATTGTCGCTTCCGACTTCAAGTGCTTCAACATCCTGCGTAACAGCTCTCTTCGCACCTACAACATCTCCCCCTTTGGGGGAGACAAGAGAGAGGGAGCGGGCGTTGAAAATTACTTTTTTAACAGCCCGCTAGAATCTGGCATCCTCCGACAATGGAGACAAGCCCGCACCCGTCGCCTCATGATCGCGTCCCTCTTCGATGATATACTGATGGTTCACAAAGACACTCCCGCACGGAGAACGCACTCATGGCCGACCACGACTACGACCGCGCAGCGAAAATCGAGCATGAGAACAAAATGATTCGCCGGCTGCGCTTCCTCGTCGAGCTGACCTTCGCGACCATCGCTCAGGACCATGACATGACGCTCGAACAGGGATGGGAACACGTCCTTGCGCTCAAGGGCGCCGCGGTTGCGATGTTTCCCGGCAAGGAAGAAACCTTCGACCTCATCTATTTGCCGCGCTTCTCGCGTCTGCTCGCAGAGCGGTTCGGCGCGAATTGACCCCCAAAACTACATCTATGAATCGGCCCGCCGGTAAACTGTCCGGCTGCATCGCAATGCCCGACGGCTCGCTCGTCCGCGGGCGCATCACGTTCACTGATCGGATCACCGCACTCGAATCCGCATCTGACGGCGGTGACCAGGATTACATCCTGCCCGGCTTCGTCGATCTTCAGGTCAACGGCTCGCACGGTATCGACGTGATGAACGCGTCGGCGGACGCACTCGCCACTCTGAGCCGCCACCTCGCGCGCGAAGGCGCCACGGCCTGGATGCCGACTGCGGTCACTGCGCCGATTGAAAAGATCGCACAGGTTCACGAGTCGATCGCCGGTGCGATTGAAAATTCGCGCCTCGATAACGCCGCCGATGCGGCCGCCCTTCTCGGCATGCATCTCGAAGGTCCATTCATTTCGCCGCTCCGGCTCGGCGCGCATCCCGCGCTCAACCTCGAACCGCGCGCCGAGGCCTTCGAACGAGTGCTCGCGATGCGCGCGCTTCGATTGATCACGCTGGCGCCTGAGTTGCCCGACGGATTCGACGCGATTCGGCGGCTTACCGCGCGCGCCGTGGTCGTCTCCATCGGTCATACCAACGCGACTCTCGAGCAGGCCAACGCCGCCATCGCCGCCGGTGCCCGGATGTTCACGCATCTGTTCAACGCGATGCGCCCGTTGAACCATCGCGATCCCGGCGTTGTCGCCGCCGCGCTCACGCCGTCAACCGCACTCGCCGCGATCATCCCCGACAGTGTCCACGTGCATCCCGCGATGCTGCGTCTCGCCAGCCGCGCCCGCGGCAAAGACGGGATGATCCTTGTCACCGACAAAGTCGCTCTGGCTAACGCCTCTGCTTCCGAAAAAAATGTCGGGCGTGCGCGCGCAACGATTCGCGACGGCGCCGCGCGCCTCGATGACGGCACGCTCGCGGGCAGCATCATCTCGATGCTCGATGGAGTCCGCATAATGGTCGAAAAGGCCGGCGTCAGCATCGGCGATGCGGCGGTGATGGCTGCGACCAATCCCGCCAATCTCGTCGGCGCGGGCGATCGCGGACGCATTCAAGCCGGCGCGCGCGCCGATTTAATCGTGCTCAGCCGGGCGCTAGAGTTGAAGTCCGTATTCATCGCCGGCCGCGAGATAAATTAGCCGCAGATCAACGAAAAGCGAAAAATTTCGAAACCACCATCAATCGGAGCCAATCGATGCCGCTGAACAAAGCCTGCGTGGGCCGCCAATACCCGCCCGCTACCACCAACGTCACCCTCGACGCGATCCAGAGCTATGCGCGCGCGCACAACGACCTCAACCCCGCCTTCTTCGACCAAAGCCGCCCTGGCGGCGTCGTCGCGCCGCCGATGTTCGGCGTTACCGTCATTTGGGATGCGATCATGAAGATCGTAATGGATTCCGACCTGCAAGCCGACCTGATCCGCCTCGTTCACGGCGAGCAGGACATGGAATTTCTAAATCCAATTCACCCTGGCGACCTGATAACCGCAGCCGCAAAAATTATTTCGATCGAAACCAAGGCCACCGGCGAGACCATGACCGTCGAGCTGAACGCCGCCAACCAGAAAGGGCAACCGGTCCAGAAGGCACTCTTCATCGCTTTTATTCGAGGCGCTCGAAACCGCGAGGCCGCAGCCTCGGAACCGCGCGCCATCGAGCCGGATCGCGGTGAGCCGATCTTTTCAGTCGCGCAAACTATCGACAAGGATCAGACCTACCGCTACGCCGAGGCCTCCGGCGATCGCAACCCGATCCATGTCGATGAAACCATCGCGAAGATGGCGGGCCTGCCGGGCATCATCGTTCATGGCCTTTGCACCATGGCGTTTACGTCGAAGGTCGCGATCGACAATCTCTGCGCCGGCGACCCGACTCGTCTCAAGCGCTTGCGCGTGCGCTTCTCCCGGCCCGTGCTTCCCGGCCAGACCATCACCACCAAATTCTGGGCCGACGGCGAGCGCGACGGCCGGAAAGTTTTCGCTTACGAGACTTTCAATCCCGACGGGCAGGCCGTCATCAAGGGCGGCATCGCCGAAGTCGCACCCTGACTTCCCTCCCGTGAAAATCACCATCGGCCTCTCGCTCTCTCTCACCGGCGAATACTCTCCGATGGGCCGGCAGGCCGAAATCGCGATTCGTTTGTTCATCGCCGACGCCAACGCCAGTAGTGCACTGCGCGTCGCCGGCGAGCGATGTGAGTTTGCGCTCGAATGCCACGACGACGCGAGCGATCCCGTGCGATGCGCCGACATTTATCGATCGCTCTGCGCGGATCGCCGCGCCGACATAATCTTCGGTCCGTACTCCAATCGCCTCACCCGCGCCGCCTCGGGCATCGTCGAACAATCCGGCCGCGTCTTCGTAAATCACGGCGGCGCCGGCGACGAACTCTACGACCGCGGCTACAAGATGATCGTCGGAGTACTCAGTCCCGCAAGTGACTATTTGCGCGGCTTCGTCCGCTTGCTGACCCAGCTCAAGCTCTGGCGCAAGCGCGTCGCGATCGTCGCGTCGAAGTCGCCCTTCGCTCGCGCGGTT
>NZ_JBEKFG010000069.1:0-20100 GCF_050013435.1 Binatus sp. (SeqCode)
CGCGCGTTCTCCTCTGCGATCACGGAGTTAGCGCTCGCCAGTTACCCCGGCTTCTACTCCATGGACCCGCCCGGCGACGCGAGCGCATACGGCGTCTACTGGCCGACGCTCGTGCCGGCAGACGCCGTGGATCACGTTGCCGTGCTGCCCGACGGGCGGATCGTCCCGATCAAGCCGCTCGCGGTGGTGACACGCTCGCCCGTCAAGCTGCCGCCGGCCGCTGTGTCCGCTGCGCCGGCCGGCGTGACGCGACGCGCGCCGCTCGGACGCGTGGCCGGGGCGCGCTCAGGCGACAAAGGCGGCAACGCGAACGTCGGTCTGTGGGTGCGCAGCGATCTTGCCTACGCGTGGCTCGCCGGGTTCCTGAGCATCGAGCGCCTCAAGCAGCTCCTCCCCGAGACGGCGCCACTCGAGGTGCGCCGCTACGAGCTGCCCAACTTGCGCGCGCTCAACTTCGTGATCGTCGGCCTGCTCGGCGAGGGCGTAGCCTCGTCGGTGCGCTCCGATCCCCAAGCCAAGAGCCTCGGCGAATGGCTGCGCGCGCGAGTGGTTGACGTGCCGGAGGTGCTGCTGGATCCCGCCGCATCGCGCTGAGACCAGGAGCTGTCGGCGGCCGCGGCGATTGCGCCGTCCTTCACAGGCACAACCGAGTCCCGGTCAGTCACCGATCAACTTGGGTCTTCGAGCTTGCGGGCTAAGGTCTTGCGATCGACCCCGAGGATCACGGCTGCCTCGCCCCGATGACCGTTGACCGAAGCGAGCACCGCGCGCGCGTACTCGCGCTCGACCTCCTCCAGCGCCATGCGCCGTGACGCAAGCTCCTCGAGGCGAGCAGGCGAGTGTTGATCGCCCGTGATCCTGCCCGGCAGGTCGCCGCGCGTAATCCGGGCGCTGGAGCAAAGGATGACGGCCTGCGCAATCGCATTCTGCAGCTCGCGAATGTTACCCGGCCATCGATATCGCGCGAGGTACCCCATTGTTTGCGCGTCCAGTTCCGGCGGGGCTTTCCCGGCCTCGGCGCTGGCCCGCACCAGGAAGTGCTTGACCAGCAGAGGAATGTCTTCGGGCCGATCGCGCAGCGGCGGCACCGCCATGGTCACGGTCGCGATGCGATAGAAGAGATCCGAACGGAAGCGGCCGTCGGCGACGGCTTTTTCCAAATCGGCATTGGTCGCGGCGATAACCCGCACATCGACCGTGGTCTCGCCGGTCGCGCCGAGCGGCCGCACGCGTTTGTCCTCGATAACTCTGAGCAGCTTGGCTTGAACCGAGGGAGGCATCTCGCCGATCTCATCGAGGAACAAAGTGCCATGGCTGGCCGCCACAAAAAGGCCGATCTTGCTCTGCTTCGCGTCGGTGAATGCCCCGCGCAGGTGTCCGAACAACTCGCTCTCGATCAAACTCTCGGGAATCGCCGCGCAGTTCACGGGCACGAACGGACCGCTGCGCCGGGGGCTTAAGAAGTGAAGCGCGCGCGCCAAAAGGTCCTTGCCCGTTCCGCTCTCGCCGGTGATCAGCACGCTCACGGAGCTATCGGCCACCTGCGCGAGCTTGCTCAGCAACGCGGTCATCTTCGGACTCGCGGCGATGATATTTTCCAGTCCATGATTGCGAGCCAGTTCAATCCGCAGGCGCTTGACTTCAGCCCGCAGGTCGCGATCCTCCAGCGCGCGCGCGACGATCAGAAGCAATTCGGCATTGCTGAAGGGCTTGGTGATGTAATCGAAGGCGCCGAGTTTCATCGATTCCACGGCGGTCTGAATAGATCCGAAGGCCGTGATAATGATTACCGGCAGGTCAGGTGCAAGCCGCTTCAGCTCGGCCTGCAATCCGTGCCCGGTCATCCCGGCCATCCGGAGATCGGAAATCAGCACGTCGGGGGTTTCCCGCTCGACCATCGCCAGAGCCTCATGCCCCGAATTCGCGCCCAGCGCGCGGTATCCTGCCTGGCACAGAATATCGTGCAGCGCGCTGACCATGTCGTGGTCATCGTCAACCACAAGGACGGTAGCCTGCTCGCTATTCACGCCGCTGTTCCCGGGAGCCACGCTCATGATCGATTATCTCACTGCTTGCCATGGGGATCGCGACCACGAACCGCGATCCCGATGGCCCTGAGCTGAACGTTATCTCGCCATCATGCTCGCGTATTATAGACTGGCTGACCGGCAGACCCATTCCGGTTCCTTTGCCCGGCTCCTTGGTGGTGAAGAAGGGCGCGAAGAGCCGATCCTCGTGCTCAGGTGCGACGCCCGCGCCGGTATCCTCGAACGCAAGCATCACGCGCGAACCATCGCGGCTGCGTTGCGTTTGCGCGGTTACTCGCAACGTTCCGCCGCCGGGCTGCATCGCGTCGAGTGCGTTCATGATCATGTTGACGAACACCTGCTCGATTTGGTCGGCGTCGCAATTTACCAGCAGCGGAATTTCTCCGAGTCGAGCCACGGTTCTGACGTTGCGGTGCGCAGCTTCCGGTTCCAAAAGAGCCAGGGCTCGGTCGGCGATCGCCCTCAAGTCGCAGACTGCCTTGTGCGATTCGCTCTTGCGCGCGTAATCGAGCAACATCCGGACGATTCGCGCAATCCGATCGATCTGGCGGACGATGACGCCTAGCTTTACGCGCGAGTCGGCTGAAATTGTCTCATCCTGCTGCAGGTCCTCCGCGCGCACGCGGATTACCCCCATCGGGGTGCCGATCTCGTGCGCGAGTCCAGCCGCCAGCGTGCCGATCGTGGCAAGCCGGTCCGCGCGCTGAAGCTCGCGCTCGAGTCCCAATTCGCGCCGATGCCGTTGCTCGAGATCGGAGCGCGCCCGGCTGAGCTGCTGATCGAGCCTGCGGAATTCTTCGCTAAGCAGTTCCACTTCGCTTCCTGCGCCCCGATCGGAATCATCCGACGAAAATTTCATCACTTTCGCCGACAGCTCTGCCAATGGCCGCGAGACGTAGCGATGCACGGTAAGAGGTATGACCGAGGCGACAACGCCCAGCAACGCGATCGCAACGACCAACGACGCGACGGATTGCGCGCGGCTATCTCTTGCCACCTTCGTCCAGTCCTGAACTTCCAGAAGGTATCCGATGACTTCTCCGCCCTGGCTCTTTAATGGAACCAATTCGCAGAACCAGTTCTTTACTCCTGCCGTCGGTCCGAACTCAGCGGAGTTGCGTTGCGCGAGTTGCACCTGAGCCGCACTTATGAGTTCAGCAGGAAAGTCCGGCAGGGAGTACCAAAGCTTACCGTCGTTTCGGAGCAGCGCGCTTCGGGTTCCCTCGGCATCCATTTTCCGGAATGCATCGCCGATTTTGTTCCACTCTTGCGCAATGACTTCGTCCTCAACCGAAGGAGCCAGGCCGGAACTGACTGCGCGAGCCGATTGCTTCAGCTCATTAACATAGACATTGGACTGCTCGACGCTCCAATACGTGTACGCGGCCAGTACTGGCAGTACGCACAGCAGCAAGACCAGCGTCAGCCGAGTGCCGATTCTCACAGTCGTCAGTGCTCCATTTTAATCCGCGCCGCTCAAGCGCATCGTCGCGTCAGCCCTGGTCGTGAGGAAAACCCCGCAAGCGTTCCTCGCCAGTTATATGCCATGGCTCGCGTTCGCCGAAACGGCTGCCCCGCGCAAGCTCCGGGGAATAATGCCTCGCGGCGAGTGGGAATTTTGACCCATGATTCGCGCATTCTCCACAGAGATAGCAGCGTATTGTGCCACGTGAATCCGAGACCTGCACGACTTGAGCAAGATATCGCCCGTTGAATTCGAGCCATCCGCTGTTCGCGAAAGCCTTGCGCGCGATCGTCATCCTTCCGGCACATCCCTTGCTGATACTTGTGCCAGGCGGTGGCCCGGGTGCGAATTTGGCCGTGCAATTCTTGGGGGATAAGACGCCGACCGACCGGTAGCAGGGGAGACCGGGCCGCCGCATTTTCCAGAATCAACCCGGCAATCATTCCTTGAAATCGAGACAATCGCAGACGGCCCTTGCGGGATCGAAGATGAACGAGATCCCGTTGCTCAACCGGGCAAATGTGTTCGAGACCGGGCTTTTTTCATGGGGAATTCCGGAGCAGACAGCCAAGGAGCTTACCAGCCATCATAGCGAACTCAATTACCCGGCCGGGCAGCTGATCTTCAGCCCGGGGTCGGCGGCCGACATCGTGTTGTGGGTCGTCAAAGGCGTGGTTCGGGAAATCTGCCCGAATCCTAACGGCACACAAACGCTGGTGCGGCTGGCAACTGCCGGCGACATTTTGGGTCTCGCCGATAAGCTAGACGAAAAGGGTCAATGGATCCGCCGCTTCGAAGCCCGGACGGCCACCGAGTGTGTGCTCGCGATTGTAACGCGCCAGCACGTGCGCGATTTGCTGAAGGACATGAGCCCGGGGGAACTGCTGGCACTGTCGGAGCGGATGAATTCTGCATCTTCGGAATGGGTCCGGTACTACGCGACCTTCCTGGGACTCTCATATCGCGAGCGGATCGAAATGGTGATGGCGGAGCTTGGACGCAAGTTCGGCGTCCCCGACGACGATGGCGTGTTGCTTACATTTGAACCTACTACGTCCGATTTGGCGGAGATGATCGGAAGCTCGCGGCCACTGGTCAGCCGCGTCATGGCAGAGCTGATTGAAGATGGAGAGATCGGGCGGCGCGATCGCAAATACATTTTGCTGTATGGCGGAGCGATTGAAGCCACGGTGAGCGAAGGCTCCCATATCGCCAATGGGCATGTGCCGCCGAATGTTCAGCCCGCAGCATCAAGCCGCCATACTACTCATCTTCAGCGCCAGCACAGGTAGGAGAGGCAGTCGTAATTCAAGAAAGGTTGTGCCTGGCTAAGGGCGCACTGAAGCTGGGCATAGTGCTATAGTCGGGGTCGGGTTGCCACAGAGCAAAGGCAGCGGAGGCTCCCATGGCATTTCGAGACATTCAGGCGGCAACGATGAAGTTCCAGGGCTTCAACGGCGATAGTGGGGAGGCCTATTACGCGCATCCTCTGGCGACCGGCCGGTATCCAGGCGTCGTCGTGATTCATCACTTTCCAGGCTGGGACGAGTGGACCACGGAGGTAACTCGTAAATTCGCGCATCATGGCTATGCCGCGATTGCACCGAGCCTCTATTTCCGGCTGGGTGACGGCGCTTCGGCAGAAGTGGTTGCTCGCGCACGCGCAGCCGGTGGGATGCCGGATGACCAGGTGATGGGAGATGTGACGGGAGCCGCAGCGTTTCTGCGCGCCCAACCACATAGCAACAGCAAGGTTGGGGTGATAGGTTTCTGCTCCGGCGGACGACAAGCGTACCTGGCGGCATGCCGAATCGCCAATCTCGATGCGGTGGTCGATTGCTGGGGTGGCAGCGTAGTTGTTGGCGACCCATCGAAGTTGGCGAGTGCGCAACCGGTTGCGCCCATCGAGTTGACGGAAGGAATACGCTGCCCGCTTCTGGGGCTGTTCGGCAGCGAAGATACTAACCCTTCCCCCGACGACGTAAACCGGACCGAAGCTGCGCTCAAGCGCTTGGGCAAGAGCTACGAGTTTCATCGCTACGAGGGAGCGGGTCACGCGTTCTTTGCCTGGTATCGTCCTAACTACCGGCCCGAGCAGGCACAGGACGGGTGGAAGAAAGTGTTCGCCTTTTTCGAAAAGTACCTGACGGCTTCCTAGGATAGTAACGATGGACAAACCATTCGATTCGAATGCAGCTTCTTCCAACGCCGGTTCCCAGGCGCAACGCAGCCGAATCGTCATCGTGCTCATGATTGACGGACTTTCAGAATCGATGCTCGATTCAGTCGCCACTCCCAATTTTGCCAGGCTTCGGACCGAAGGCATGTGGACCCATCACCTGGTGCCGGTCTTTCCTTCGATCTCCGAGCCGAACTGGGTTTCAGCTTCGACGGGATGCTGGCCCGAAAATCATGGCATAGTCAGCGCCCAGTTCATCGATCCTAGCATGGGGTTGTTCAATCACGACGTCGATGCGGACTGGCTTGCCGGAGGCGAACTCCTGCATCAGGTCGCCGAGCGCCAAGGGGTCAGGACGGCCGCACTGGGATGGTTTGGGCGTTACTCGAAGAGTCGCGGAGCGCTAGCGACTTATGTATCGCCTGAGCGGAAAGTGCCGTGGCAACTCTCGGAGTATGCCAGTGAGCCGAAACGGACGGGTGAGATCATCGACTATCTGGAAATGCCCGAAGATCGGCGGCCGCGTCTCATCCTGGGGTACTTCGCTCAGCCAGACGAGGTAATGCATAGCGACGGGCTCCACTCGCAGCGGGCGCGTGAGGCAATCATCCGGGCCGACAGCGAAGTGGGTAGGCTACTGGAGGCGATCAATCGACTCCCTTATAAGGACCAGGTCACGTTGTTCATCATGTCGGACCATGGCCATCTCCCAGTCACGCATCTCATCAATGTCAGGCGAGTCCTTAGCCGGCATGGTATTGGCGGGCGCGACGTAACCACCGGGACTACGAGTTTCATCTACTTTGACGATAAGTCGCAGATCGATCGCGCTTACCAGGCGCTCGCCACGCATCAAGAGTTCGACGTGCTTCGCCGCGACAGTCAGCCGGACTTCGCGCAGCTCGGGCAGAGCGACCGGGTAGGCGACCTGATTCTCTCGGCGCATCCGGGTTACTACATGGTCGATCCCGATCTCGCACCCTGGTACCTGAAACCACTGGCGACATTTGGCCGCGACATCTATCCGAGTCCTTTTATGGGTGTCGGATTAGTGTCGGCTCACGGCTACCCTCCCGAGACGCCGGGTATCCATGGGATTCTCTACGGTTGGGGGAACGGACTCGCGCGCGGCCGTGAGATCAAGGGCGCGCGCATGATCGATGTTCATCCAACTGTGACCCGTTTCCTGGGAATCGAGCCTGGACGCTTGGTCGACGGCGTCGCTCTCGAGCTTTGAAAAAACCGCGCAGCCGATCTCGCGCAGCGCGCCGCGCCAGTGAAGATTGGTGCGGGCTTTCCGGCTATGGGCGCTCGCCGCGGCGGATGCGCGCTTCGATCGCATCGAGAGCAGCCTCGCAATCGGCGACCGCGTCGATCACTTCATGTGCGCCGGCGGCAGATAGCGCAGTCCGGGCATTCTCAAGCCGCATCGCCTGCTCCGCGGGCGCCAACGCGGCGAAATCTTCGGTGGACAGACCAATCATGTTGCCGGTGCGGGCGACGCCAATCGTCCACACACCGGCGCGCAGTCCTTCCTCGATATCGACGGGGGTGTCGCCGATCTTCACGATGGCATCGAGCGGCTCGACCTGGAGGCGGATGACGTTGGCGTAGGTCATAAACGGCTGCGGACGTCCCATCCCCCCAACGTCATCGGGGGTGATCGCGCAGTCGGGCTGGTAGCCCTGCTCGGCGGCGGGACGCAGGATCACGTCGAGCATCACGCGCGTGTATCCGGTAGTGCTTCCGATTTTGATTCCGCGTTTGCGCAACCGCGCAACGGTATCCGCGACTCCATCGATCACCGCAGAATATTTGACCAGGCATTCGAGTTGGAGCGGCACGAAGCTCGCGAACAGACTCTCGACGTCCGCCTCGGTTGGCTCGTGCCCGACGGCGGCGCACCATTGGGCCGGGACGTTTGGCCCGAACAGTATCTTTCTGATGTGGTCCTTTTTGAGGATGCCCATGTCGCGCCGCGCTTGTTCCTCCGAGATGGGAACGCCGCGCCGGGCGAACACCTGCCGCAGAACCAGGACCGGCGCGAGGCTGCCGTGATCGACCGTCGTTCCGGCCCAATCGAGAATGACGGCCTTCACCGGTCCCGAATACGATCTCACCCGCGCAGCAGCGCTTCGGTTCGACGGTGTCATTATATGTTCATCTCGCGAATCATCTGTTCGGCCAGGCCAAACGACAGCGTCATCCCGGAGCCGCCGACAGCGGTGACGATGCGAACTCCGGGCGCGGCGTCGATGGCGACCCAGGATTTGTCCGGGTGCTTCGCGTACACGCCGTACCATCGCTGCGCGATCGACAGATCCGGCGCGATCAGAAACGTGCGCACGTTTTGCAGCACGAGTTCGTCGATTTCGGTTTTGTTGAAGACATCGACGGCGAGACCATACTCGTGGGAATCCCCAAGCGTCAGCGCGCCGTCCGCGGTCTGCGAAACCAGCGTGTGAATGGCGAAGCGATCATAGTCAGCCAGTTCGCGCGCGACACGCTCCTTGTATTTCGGCAACGTCGCCGTGCAGATTTCAAATGCGGGATAGAAGCGCAGGGTGAGACCCGCGGCGAGGGCCGGGCCAAGTTCCCAGCCATGTTTCTGCGGCGCGGTGCGCATCATCTGCAGCTTGCATCGATCGATCGCGCTTGCCGCGAACAATTCCGGATAGAGTGTTTCGAAATCGTCGCCGCCGCAAACAATTGCCTGCGCGGCCATCCAGATGTCCGAGCCGGCTTCGATGCTTGGCAGCTGAATCGATCGGACAGCGGCGCCGAAGCGGAACTGAACGCCGAATTTCTCAGTGAGAAACGCCGGCAGGCGGGCAAGAATATCGCGCGGATCGACGGTGAGTTCGGCAGGGCTCCAGATGCCGCCGAGAAGTCCTTGGGGATTAACCGACTGGCTCTTCCTCAGCACCTCGGCGGGCGAAAGCCACGTGCAGGTGTAACCCAAGCCGGGTGCGCGTTGCGCGAACTCGCGCGCCACTTCGGCTTCGTCCTGATGGTAAACGACGTGAAGCGAGCCGTTGGGACGATACGGCAATCCGGATGCGTCGAGGATCTCATTCCACAGTTGGCGGCTGCGCATCGCCATCTGATGAACCGCGCCGGCTCTTTGTCCGATTGGCCAGATCATGCCGAAGTTGCGCACCGACGCTCCGCGTGCCCTGGGAGTGCGCTCGAAGACGACGACCGATTGTCCGCGTTTTGCGGCGAAGTAAGCATGGGCGAGGCCGAGGATGCCGGCGCCGACGATTGCCACGTCGGTTTTTCGATTTGCGCTTATTGTCATAGGGCGGATGCTATTGGGCGTGGCATCTCTCCATGGGAACCGTTTTCGCGGAGCGAAGGCCAATAGAACGCGCCCCCGGCGCGAAGGTCAGACTGCGACGGGTGCGATTCTGACTGATGGAATTGAGCTGGAAAGGGCAAATTCTACCATCGGTAGTGGTTTTGGGACGGCTGCGCACTAGGGCTAGCTTTGTTCCGTCAAAAATAATTTTTGTCAGACGCAGGGGTGGCGCGATTTCAGGCGAGCCGGGCGAGCGCAGGAAATCCTGGCGGTTGACCATAGGGTACACATAGCACGCCAAATCCGGCGGGGGCAGGCTGAATTAGTTCATCCCCAAACGTGGCCTGAAACCCGGGTTCAGGAGTCACCGGAATTTGCGGGCGGGTTCAGACGGTAGCAGGGCTATTTTCAGAAATTTGAGTTTGCGCCAAAAAACTTTCCAATCGATCGCGATTGACGATGAGCTGGCGATTGTCGCGCGCAATCAGCTGCTTTTGCTCGAACATACTCATATGTTCGGTAATTCGGGGCCGCGAGGCGCCGATTAGTTCAGCGAGGTCCTTATGCCGGGCCGGCAGTGTCAGCCGCGTCCCTTGTGCGTCGGGGACGCCGAAATTTTCACTCAGTTCGAGCAG
Organism: Binatus sp. (SeqCode); assembly: GCF_050013435.1. GTDB lineage: Bacteria > Desulfobacterota > Binatia > Binatales > Binataceae > Binatus. Next base: position 9,629 of record NZ_JBEKFG010000069.1, read on the forward strand.
AGTCAGAGCCAAACGCTCTTCCAAAGTGCAGTTCATGAAATTTGCGCAGCGCAATTGAACCAAATCCCAGCGGCCCATGTAGCTCGCCGCCATCCGTTTGAAGTCTGCCGAAGCAACTCCCAGCGATATTTCGAGGAACGACGCGAGGTCAATCATCCCTATCTGACACGGGGTAACCGCTTCGCAGCGAAAATTGTAACTGATGCCGGGAACCGGCGGCGGGAAGCCGGGGATCATGCCGGGCGCGATCATGATCACGGAGGTACGCTGACCCTTGCGATTGCGACAGGTGATTCGCGCCACTCCTGCCAGCAAGATATATGCGGAATCGGGTGAGTGCTTTTCGTCGAAAATGATCGCGCGTTTTTCGACCGTGCTGACCGTCAGCGCGATGGCAAGCTTTTCGAGCTGGGGCGCCGCGAGCCAGGAGATATTCTTGAGGGCCCGCAGTCTTCGGATGCTGGATGCTCGAACTCGACGCATCCGGTCAACCTAGCAGACGGATTGGTGCGCGAGCAGGCGGCATCTCGCTAGAAATATTCATTCGACGGCTTCGGTTATCCGTGTAACCGATCCGTCGCAGCAATGACGAAACCATTTGGAGTACTCAGCGGTGCTGAAATGTATGCTCGATGCTAAGCTGGTCAGGGGCAAGATGCTCCTTGAGGTGCTGCGATGTCAAGCGAAGTATTGCGAGAACTCATCCTGGAACTTACCGAACCGGATCGGCTTGAGATCATCCGCCAAGCCGGGATACGTGACGATAGGCCGTCACTCTTACATGGAGACGCAGAAGACGGAGACGTGGAAGAGGCCGATTCCTGGGCAACTAAAAATGGCGCCGGGATACTCCCGCACCTTTTACGAAGAATCGATCCTTCAGACGATGAGATCGTTGCGCTCGTTCAAAGCGGAATGCTGGCCTTTGACCGTAGCCTGCTAGAGCCGCGCGAATTTCTGGTTCGATTTAACCACCCGGCGATGCGCACCGCCGTCGATGGTGGGCTGCCACTTTCCGAAGTCGCAGCTAGCTCATTGGCGCTGACCGAACTCATTACATCGCTTTTGGCGGCAAATCGCTCTTTCGGCGCGGATGCTGTGATGCCGACGGTACGGGTTGCCGCAGGCTCGGTGGACTTTCTCGCAACGGGTCCTGGCTTGATCGCCGGTGGGTTGAGTTTACTCACTAAGTGCGGGGGCGGTGTGATTTCTGCTCCTGTCATGGCAGGAAAGGATGCCTTCGCAGGTGCCATCGATCTGACGCTGAATTGGCGCAAGCTAGCTTCCGAAAAGGGAAGAAGCGACGCCGAGAGGGCAAAAGCCGATACCGAGAGGGCGAGCGCCGATGCCGACAGGGCAAAAGCCGACGCCAAAAAGATCGAAGCGGAGACAATCGGCCAAGAACTTCAGAATGAGATCAGCCGCGTCCGACTAGGCAACTTGCCGGCTCAGGCGGAAGCCCATCGGGGGGAGAAGCATGAATCGCATCCAGCGTCATTCTTCGTGCCATTTGCGCTGATTGAGCGAAGCTCCCGAGAAAATGGTTTGGCGGTAGCGCACGGTGTTCACCTGATCAATCGAGGATTGCCGTCGCTATTCGGAATTCTGCGAGTGATGCCGGGACTGCTGATCACCGTCGAGAATAAGGCGAAGTAATCGTTAGCAGCGGCCGGCTGATGGGCTCACGGGTTCAGGGTGCATCTTTCCGCAATGATCAGGACTGGCAGGCGGAGCGGACTTCGCATCGGACGGCATCCTTAACACGTACGATTCGCCAAATCGTTTACTACGGGACGCACTGTTTCTTCATCCGAGACTGACAGCGCGCGCCGGACGCGGCCGGCGCCGTGCTTGCGCGCCGGCAGATATTCGGGGTAGAGCACCAGAGAGCCAAAAGCCGGCGCGTCACGCAGACGATGCGCATCACACAGAGGAGAGCCTGATGCCGGACAAGACATACAAGATAATCGAGGTCGTGGGCATATCCGACGACAGCATCCAGCAGGCGGTGCGCAATGCAATAATCAAGGCCCGCCAGACGGTACGGAATATCGACTGGTTCGAGGTCAACAATATTCGCGGCTCGGTGAGCAAGGCGGGCGTTCCGACCTTCCAGGTGGAAGTGCGGATCGGATTTCGGCTGGAAGGCAAATCCGTCGTTTGAAAAAAGGGACGACGATCAGCTAGCCGGCGCTTCCGATCGCACTGGCGTAGCGGCGGTGCAAATCCGCCATTCGGCCGAACAGCTGCATGATGTTGCGCGGTGAGTGGTCGTGATTTATCTCGCGAAAAATCGTATCCACCGTTACTGCCAGCCGCTCCGCATCTTCCCAGGCGCCGAATGATCCCAGAGCGATATCCTGTGCGGCGTCCCATGCATTCATTCCCGCGGCGTGACGTTGGCGTGCTTGTTGGTCGACGTAAACCAGATAATCCTGCATCCGCTTGACGCCGGCCTTGTCGGTGATCGGGCCATGGCCGGGGACCACCACGTCAACTGCCAGGTTCAAGATTCGGTCGCAGGCTTTGATCCAGTTGCTGACGGGACCCGCCCATGCGATCGGAGTCCCATCCACGAACAGAATATCGCCGGTGTAGACGACCCGATTCGCAGGGACAAAGGCGATCACGTCGCCCGCGGTGTGCGCCGGCCCCACCTCGATGAGCTTTACCTGCTTGTCGCCGACTTTGAGCGTTTCCTCTCCGGCAAAGGTGCGGTCGGGCAGCCTGAATGTCACGCCGGCGAAATCGAATGCGCCGAAAATTCTCTTGAAAAAAACTCCGACCTCTCCCATCGCGGCGGTGTTCTTCATCAACTGGGCGAGCATCTGCGGATTGCCTTCTTCGCGCATCTCGTGCGCCGCGGCTGCCGACGCGATAATCTGCGCATTTATCGCAAGCCGATTGCCAAAGGTGTGATCGCCGTTCGAATGCGTGTTCACCACCACGCCAATGCGATCGGCGCCAAAGCCGGTCGCGTCCCGCATCACGCCGAGCATCTCGGCGGTCAGCCGTTCGTCGAAAAGCGTATCGACCAACAGCGATTGATCTCCGTCGGTGATCAACCCGGCGTTGCTGTAGCCCCAGGTGCCTGACGGCTGCAGGTACGCATACGCGCCGCGTCCAAGGTCATGCAGACCTTTGGTGAATTGCCATTTGCTCACGACTTTTCTCCTGATGGCCCGAGCACTGCGGCCCAGAAGTCTCTCATGCGATATTCGCTGTGCGCCAGCTCCCCAATCTTGAGGGCCCTAAACAGCCGATCTTTCTCCTCAGCCGCGTTTCACAATTCGGTTGCGAAGGACGCCAATCTTTTCGATTTCCAGCTCGACCGTGTCACCCGGCGCCAAAAGGCGCCCGTGCTCGAGCCCGCAACCGCCGCCAACCGTCCCGGAACATAGCACCTCGCCGGGATAAAGCGTCTCGCTCTGGCTGACGTGCGCGATGCAGTCCTCGAAACGATGGTGCATGGTCGACGACGAACCGCGAGACAGTTGCTCGCCGTTGACGCGGGCGATCATCGTCAGGCTGTAAGGCTCGATCTCATCGGCCGTCACGATGCATGGACCCAGGATGTTACCGGTGTCAAAGTCCTTGCCTTTGGCCGGGCCGAGCGAACCCGTCATTTCCCGCATCTGGTAGTCGCGGGCGCTCACGTCGTTGAAAATCGTGTAGCCGAAGATGTGCTCTCGTGCGCGCTCGCGTGAGATGTCAACGCCGCGCTTGCCGATCACTGCGGCGAGTTCCAATTCGTAGTCGAGCACATGGGCATAGCGGGGCCAGATTACGTCTTCGTCCGGCCCAATCACCGACATCCGATTGCATTTGTAATAGACGGGAATTTCGTACCAGACAGGAGGAATCGTGAAACGGCCGGAGGCTTCCAGCTGGGCGCGCGCCTTGGCCGGATCTGCTGCGCCTGCGGCGGCCACATCGATTGCCCTCGCGAGGCTGTTTTTCAGGTGCTCCTCAAAGCACAAAAAATCCCGCATCTGAACCGGCTGCGGCAGCGGTGCTTTCAGGCGAACATCGCCAAATGGCAGCACTCCATCGCCGCCGGAACGCGCGTGCTCGAGTGCGGCATGCGCAATATCGAGCGCTGGCGGACCAGCTTCGATTACTGCCTGCATCGAGGACAACTGCGGCGCAATCTTCCCGGTTCTCATCCGATGCGCCTCAGCCAGGTCAGCTACTCGCGAGTCGCCATCGAACAACGCGCCAAGCCTTTCTGCTCCGCTTTTGTTTGCAAATGTCACCAAGCGCATGATTCCGCCTCGCTTCAGACTTTTCGCCGGTACGTGGGCATATAGTCTGGTTCAAAGGATTCGCATCCGGATTTCAGGCCGCCGTCGAGGCCGCCGCGGCGCCGTCGCTGCGCGCACGAGCTTCGAGTCCAAGCTTGCGGCATCGCGCGATCAGCTCGCTGCGCGCGACGTAGGCGGTCTCCTCGATCACGATTCCGTGGCGGGCAAGAATCTCGCGCAGCCGCTCCAGCGTGTAATGCGTGATGTGCTCGTCCTTGTATCCACCGGGCATCAGGAAGCCGTAAATCGGTTCGATAATCCGCCACCCGATCGTCGCATAGTCGGGCGTGCCGAGAATTAGCATGCCGCCGGTCCGCAGCACCCGGCACATCTCGCTGAAAATCGACTCGTCGAATGGAATATGTTCGATGACTTGCGAACTGATCACGCAGTCGAACGATTCGTCCTTGAACGGCAGCGCGAAGGCGGAGCCGTTGACCAGCGGTATTTCGTAGCGGCGCAGAAAACGCAGCTTGGCGTAGTTGTAATCCATCCCGACCACGTGGTTGAGGCTCTGCACGATCAGGCTCGAACCGCATCCCGCGTCCAGCACCCGGCCCGCGCCGCGCGCCCATAGCACGGCGATGCGATGGCGGCGGCGTTGCCAGTAGCGCTGCGGTGGAATCAGGCTGTAGAAGGCGCGTTCGTCGTAGTCGGCCGACTTAAGCGAGTTGCGGATTTTCCACAGCGGCAGCGAAGCACGCAGGATTTTCCATCCGAAGCTGGCCAGCTTCGCGTGCGAGCGCCCCGCGCCGCGCGGAAAATAGGTGAACGGAACTTCGACCACGCTGAAGCCGCTGGCGTAGGCCTTGACCAGGATTTCCTCCTGCACCTCGAAATTCGTGGAGGTCAGTTCCAGCTCCGCGAACACCTCGCGCCGGTACAGCCGATAGCCGCTGGATATGTCGCGCACCGGCATCGAGAGCATCCGCCGCAGCACCGCGTTCAGTATCCAACTCGTAAACCGCCGCACCAGGCCCGAGTAGGCGACCCCGCCGAGCACGTAGCGCGACGCGACCACGATGTCGGCGCGGGTTCGCGCCCGCCACAGCTTCACGATGAAGTCGGGATCGTGCGACTGGTCGGCGTCGAGCGTTAGCAGGTAGTCGCCGCGCGCCTCGGCAATCCCCGTCTCCATCGCGCCCGCGTATCCGCGCCGGCGTTCCGCTACCACTCGCGCGCCCAGCGCCGCCGCCGTTTCACCAGTCCCGTCGCTCGACGGGCCATCCACCACCACGATCTCGTAAGTGATCCGCTCGCGCTCGAGCAACGCGACCAGCCTCGGGATCAATGCGCTGAGGTTTTCGGCCTCATTCACCACTGGCAATATTACGGAAACGTCCATTCGGCTTCAGTTTCCTTTATGCTCGAAGGCAAAGAAAGGGAATATGCACAATTACCGATGACCGCTATTCGGCGATCCCGGCCGGCTTGCCCGCCATCGTCGCACGCGGGGCGCTCGCGGTGTAATCTCTTGAGGCGGATGGTGATGGGCGTGCGGGAAAAATCGATATCGAAGGCGATTGCGTTTGCGGCAGTCGCTATTGCGGCGGCGAGTTCCACTCCGTCCTATGCAAGGGTGATTCACCGCCATCCAACCGCATCGAAGCACGCCACGGCTGCCGAAGAAGAGGCGCCCGCCGTTGCGTTAACCGCAATTCACGTACTCGGCGACCGGCCGGCGCCATTCGCGCTGGACGCAAAGGCCGCCATCATGATCGACGCCGACACCGGCGCGGTGCTGTACGCATTCAACGAACATCAGAAGATGCAACCCGCCAGCCTCGCCAAGATCATGACGTTCTACCTGACCCTCGATGCGCTGAAGGCGGGCAAGATCGCCCCGGCCACCGACGTCACGATCAGCGAACAGGCGTGGCGGCTGTCGATGAACGACACCGTCTCGCGGATGTTTCTCCAAGTGGGACAAAAGGTCGGCGTCAACGACCTCCTGTATGGCCTGATGGTATCGTCGGGCAACGACGCGGCGGTGGCGCTCGCGGAATACCTGGGCGGCAGCACCGACGCGTTCACGCAGATGATGAACGACAAGGCCAAAGAGATCGGGCTCAAGGAAACTCACTTCGACAACCCCGACGGATTGCCCGAGCCAGGCGAGTTCACGACCGCGGCCGACATGGTGGCGCTGGCGCACTCGCTCGTGCGGCATCATCCGGAGGCGCTCAACTACACCTCGGCCAAGGAATTCGCGTTCGACAAGATCAAGCAGCCCAACTTCAACACGCTGCTGTTCTACGACAAGCGCGTCAACGGGATAAAGACCGGCCACGTCGACGAGGCGGGCTATCACCTGGTCGCGTCGGCATCATCGAACGGCATGAATCTGCTGTCGGCCGTGATGGGCGCGCCGAACGCGGAGCGACGCCGCACCGAAACCGAGAAATTAATTGAATGGGCGTTTCGCACTTTTGTCAGCTACCGGCCCGATTTGAACAAGGCGATACCCTCGGCGATACCGGTGCGCGACGGCGTCGCCGAGACCGTTGCCATCGGGCCCGGCGGCGATGCGGTGTTCACGCTCGGGCGCGGCGAAGAAAGCAAGGTGACGGTCCAATTCGAGCCCGCGGCAAGGTACCTGGAAGCGCCGGTTCATCCCGGAGATCCGGTCGGCGATCTCACGGTCCTGCTCGACGGCAAGCCGCAAGCGACGATCCCGATCGTAACCAAAGCGGGCGTGACTCGCGCCGGATTCTTCGCCCGCCTGGGCCAGAAGTTCCGCCGCATCTTGTAAGCGCGACGCGGCTGCGCTTCCAATTCTTCAAGAATCTCTTTCGCGTCGCACAGGTCGCCTGTCCCGTGCCCACGGGTCTTAATGCTGTCTAGCCGTGCCAACGGCCGGTCACCACTTGAGTCCTAGCGCCTCGGTCAGAAACTTCATGAACGGCGCTGCCGACGCGCACGCGCTGGAAAACAAATTCATGAACTCTGCCGAGCAGACTTCCATCCGCGTGAACTGCGTGCCGCCGATGAAATCCTTGCGCTTGAGATCCTCGATCAACGGATGGCTGGCGTCGTAGCCCTTGGGCGGGCGCGACAGCATGTCGCCTGCCAATTCGAATCGCGACTTGAATTTGCGATCGTTGACGGCGCTCTTCCATTTCGCCGGCCGCGCGACAATCGCGTCGCGAATTTTTGCGACTGAATCCGCTTGCGGATGCCAGACTCCAACGCCGGCGAAAGCCTCGGCGGGCGAGAGTGAAAGATAGAACGACGGCGAGTCGAAGTGCTTGCCGTCGCGATGACTGAACGCCGCAGCCGCGTTGGTGTGATACGGCGTCTTGTCGCGCGAGAAGCGCAGATTGCGATAGATGCGCATCATCGAGCCGCCGGTCGGGCGCGGATCGGCGACGTAGCGTGTGCTGATTTTCCGCAGCCGCGGCCCGAAATCAGCGATGAATGCGAGCATCGGCTCGCGCACCTCGCGCTCGTAGCGCGGTCGGTTCTGCACAAACCAGTCGCGATTGTTGTTGCGGCCCAGTTCCTCGAAAAATTCGAAGAATCGCGGAGTAAAGTAACGCCTGCCCATCGCTCTCCTTCACGCCAGGATGAATTCGTTCAGGACTTTGAAGAAGCGGTCCGGCTGGTCGCGATGCGCCCCGTGGCCCGCATTCTCAAACACTTCGAGCTTCGCCACGCCCGGCGCCATTGCCGCGGCGATGTCCTTCGAGTCGGCGACCGGCAGGATCGGATCGAGTTCGCCCGCTGCGATCAGCGTCGGGCACTTTATCCGCCCAAGGTCGGGCAGGAAGTTGAAGGTGTGCGATTCCCGCTTGAAAAAATCGGCCATCAACTCGAGATTCATCACCGAGCGCAGCACGGACTCAGGCCCCGACCGAGTCCGGTTGTACAGGGGCATACACTTTTTCTGATAGTCGGCCATCGTTTCCGCCACGGGATTCTCGAAAAATCGCCGCGCCGCTTCGCGCGCTTCCGCACCGCCCAGCCGCTCGAACATCTCGAGCGACCGATCCTGCCGGCTTACCGCCGCCGTGCTGCTCAGCACCAGCTTGCCGGGATGCTCGGGGTGGCGGGTAGCGTACGACATCGCAACCATGCCGCCGAACGATACGCCCATCACGATCGGCCGCTCGATCTCCAACGCCTCGCAAAACGAGCGCACGTCGTCGCCCCATTGCGCCAGATTCCATTTCGAGCGATCACCGCGATCGCTGCGGCCGTTGCCGCGATGGTCGAGATAGACGACCTGCGCGATCTCCGCCATCGGCGAGAAGTCGGGCTTGAAGTTCGAATGATCGAAGCCGGGTCCGCCGTGCAGCAGGACGATCGTCGGCACCTCGCGCATCTTGGCGCCGTCGGGACGCAGCTTCGCGCCTTCAACATCGAAGAACAGGCGAACGTCGCCAACCTTGACGCGCATCGGCGTGATTCCTAACGCGAACCCTCGCGCAGCGCAAACCCATCGCTACGTGAACCCTTCGCGACGTGAACCGTTGGCTACGCGAGCCGGCAAAAAAGAGAATGGCTATCTCTCGATACGCAGATGGAAGATGCCGTCACGCGCCGTGGATTCGAGCACCGCGTAGCCCTCGGCCTCTGCCGCACGGGGAATGTCGCGAGCGCCGCGCGGATCGTCGAGCGTCAGTTCGAGCACCTCGCCGCGCGCCATCTGCTCCAGTCGCACCTTGGCGCGCGCCCAGTTGAGCGGACACTTGACGCCTCGCAGGTCGAGGCGAACCGCAACAGCTTTGCCGCGCGCTTCCATGGCTCCATGATTCTTACCATACCCGGCCCGCCGCGGCGCGAGCCGCGCAAGTGCTCGCCCGTGAATCCGCCGCGCGGAATCGCTAGGCTGGATGGATGTTCCTCGAAAGCCCCGATCTCTACGACGCCATCTATCACTTCAAGAACTACGCCCGCGAGTGCGAGCGGCTGCACGCCTGGATCGCGGACGCCGCGGCGGGAGCGCGCACGATTCTCGACGTTGCGTGCGGCACCGGTGAACACGCGAAATTTCTGAAAGAGCACTACACGATCGACGGCGTCGATCTCAACGAGAACTATCTGCGCGCCGCGCGCGTAAAGAATCCCGCCGGCCGTTATACTCGTGCCGACATGATCGACTTCGATTTGGCGGCGACTTACGACGCGGTGACATGCCTGTTCAGCGCGATCGGCTACGCTCGCACCGTCGACCGAATGAATCGCGCGATCGCATGCATGGCGCGTCACGTGAAACCGGGAGGCGTGCTGATCGTCGAGCCCTGGCTCACTCCGGATGATTGGAAACCCGGCGCGAGCTTCATCCACAGCGGCGAAATCGGCGCCGACAAGGTCTGCCGCATGAGTCACAGCAGCCAGCAGGGCAATCTATCCGTACTGCTCCTGCACTACCTCAGGAGCCGGCCCGATGGCATCGAGCATTACAGCGAGCGTCACGAGCTCGGATTGTTCACGCGCGACGAGATGACCCGCGCGTTCGAGTCCGCGAACATGCAAGTGCGCTACGACGCCGAGGGCTTGATGGGCCGCGGCCTTTACCTCGCGCGGCAGGGCACCCAGTAAGCAGCGAACAGGTTCGCGGCCGCCGCGGCGGATCGGCGTCAGCTCGCGAATCGCTCGATCGCGCGTTTGAGAATCGCGCGCATCGCGCCCGGGCTCTGCGCGCCCACCAGCGGAAATTCGCCGATGAAAAACGTCGGCACGCCGCTGACGCCGCGCTGATGCGCCGTCAGCGAATTATTCTTCAGCCGCATCTCGTACTTGGGCGATTTTATCGCGTCCGCCACTTCGCCCGCGTCCAGTCCCGCTTCCGCCGCCAGCCGCGCGACGATCTGCGGGTCGCCGATGTTCACGCCTTCATTGAAATACGCCCGGTAGATTCGCTCTTCGAGCGCTTCGTCGCGGCCCGACTCGCGCGCGAACTCGGTGGCCGCCAGCGCGGCGCGCGAGTTGGTCAGCACGGCGGGCGGCTTCATCGAAAATCCCACCGCCTCGGCCATCGAGCTAATCCGCTTCCAGAGCGCGACTCGCGACGTCGCGGCAAACGTCTCGAGCGCCTTGTCAAGCGGAATTCCTTCGGCCGGCCATTCGGGATGAATCTGAAAGCCGCGCCATTCGAGCTGGAAATCGAATTCCGGCTTCAGCCTTCGCATCGTTTCGAAGCCGACGTAGCAGAACGGACAGATG
>NZ_JBEKFG010000070.1:0-19469 GCF_050013435.1 Binatus sp. (SeqCode)
TCCCGCGCCCACACAGGTCCACCACGGACCGGGACGCCGATCGGTATGCCTCCGCCCTATCTGGAGTAATGCTCGACGATCAGCTTCTCGCTGATCGGCATCGTCAGTTCAGCGCGCGCCGGCAGCGCCCGGAGCGAACCGCGGAATTGTTCGCGCTCGAGTGCCATCCACGGCGGGACGCCGCGGCGCTGCGCCATCTCGATTGCCTCGACGATCACCTTCTTGGTGCGGCTCGCCTCGGCCACGCTGATTACACTGCCAACCTCGACCAGCGTCGAGGGAATCGTGACTTTCCTGCCGTTGACGTGAATATGCCCGTGGCGAACCACCTGGCGCGCCTGCGCCAGCGAACTGGCGAAGCCGAGCCGATAGACGACGTTGTCAAGCCGCCGCTCGAGCAGCACGAGCAGGTTCTCGCCGGTAATTCCGTCCATCCGCTCGGCCATTGCGAAGTAGGCCGCGAACTGCGTTTCCATCAATCCGTAAATGCGCTTGACCTTCTGCTTTTCACGCAGCCGAATCGCGAATTCCGAGAAACGCGTGCGCGCCTGACCGTGCGCTCCGGGCGGATAATTGCGCCGCTCGATCGCGCACTTGTCGCTGTAGCATCGCTCTCCCTTGAGGAAGAGTTTCAGTCCTTCGCGCCGGCACAGCCGGCATACCGGACCCAAATTCCTAGCCATCTTCGATTACGCCTTCTTCACTCGCGTGTATTTCAGTTCAAACTCTGCGCCGCTTCGGAGGACGGCAGCCATTGTGCGGAATCGGCGTGACGTCCTTGATCGAGATTACGCCCAGTCCCGTCGCTTGCAGCGCGCGCACCGCCGATTCGCGCCCTCCGCCCGGACCTTTGACGTGAACGACCACCGCGCGCATCCCGACTTCCGAGCATTTGCGCGCGCACGCCTCCGCCGCCATCTGCGCTGCGAACGGCGTGCCCTTGCGCGAGCCCTTGAAGCCTACCGAGCCGGCGCTCGCCCATGCGATCACGGTTCCCTGCTGATCGGTGATCGTCACGATCGTGTTGTTGAAGGTCGCGTGCACATGCGCGACGCCCTCGGGCACGTTGCGGCGCACCTTCTTGCGCCGCGGCGCAGGCGCAGGTGCTCCAGCAGCAGGGGCCGCGGCAGCAGCGGCCTTCTTTTCGGGTGCGGCTTTCGTCTCTTTAATTTCTTCAGCCATTCTTTTTAGTGAATCCGCATGATGCTGATAATTGGGCGATAATTTCCTACCTGCCCGCGTTTTCAGTTGCTTGTTTTTCCGTTCGCGTTAGCCCTTGGGCGGCGCCTGCTTCTTGCCCGCGACCACTTTGCGCGGACCCTTGCGGGTACGCGCGTTGGTATGCGTGCGTTGCCCGCGCACCGGAAGTCCGCGACGATGCCGAATACCGCGGTAGCATCCCAGATCCATCAAGCGCTTAATCGACTGCTGAAAGTCGCGCCGCAAATCGCCTTCGACCTCGAAGTCGGTGTCGATCACCTGGCGGATATGGACCTGCTGGTCCGCCGACAGGTCGTCGGTTTTGGTCGCGGGATCGACCTTGGCAGCGGTGAGAATTTTCAGCGCGCTCGGCCGACCTATTCCGTAGATATAGGTCAGCGCGATATCCATCCGCTTGTTCTTGGGCAGTTCGACTCCAGCTATGCGTGCCATCGCGAAACCCTTCCTAGCCCTGGCGCTGCTTGTGGCGCGGGTTCGAGCACAGGATGCGCACGACGCCTTCGCGGCGCACGACCTTGCAGTTCTTGCAAATCTTTTTAACCGACGCTCGGACTTTCATACTTTGCCAATCTCTATCCGGCGCGCCCGCTAGCGCATCCGGTACGTAATCCGGCCGCGCGTCAGGTCGTAAGGCGACAGTTCAACCGTGACCTTGTCGCCGGCCAGAATCTTGATGTAATGCATCCTCATTTTGCCCGAGATATGAGCCAACACCTTGTGCCCATTGTCGAGCGTCACCCTGAACACCGCATTGGGGAGCGCTTCCTGCACCGTCCCCTGAACTTCAATCGCGTCGCCCTTAGACATTTTCGAGTTCGCTCAGGATTTCCGGCCCGTTGGAGGTAATCGCGATGGAGTGCTCGAAGTGGGCAGATAGTTTACCGTCCGCCGTCACCGCAGTCCAGCCATCGGAAAGTATCTCCAAATCGGGGCTTCCCTCGTTAACCATCGGTTCAATCGCCAGCGCCATTCCCTCGCGCAGCCGCGGATTAGGCATCCCGGGACGGAAAAAATTCGGCACCTGCGGATCCTCATGGAGCCGGCGGCCGATTCCGTGTCCCGAAAAGTCGGTCACGACCGAAAATCCGGCCCCTTCGACCGTATCCTGCACCGCGCGCGCGATATCGCTGATACGATTGCCCGCGCGAGCCTGGGCGATTCCCGCGTAGAGCGATTCGCGCGTCACCCGCAGCAGCTTCGTCACCCGCTCCGGCACCGGGCCGACCGCGACCGTGCGTGCCGAGTCGCCGTAGAAGCCTTCGTACACCACGCCGAAATCGAGCCCGACGATGTCGCCGGCCTTCAGTTTGCGGCTCGACGGGATGCCGTGGACGATCTCGCTGTTAACCGACACGCACAGGCACTTGGGATAAGCGACATCGCCCGGTTTGTAATTCTTGAAGGCAGGCTGCGCGCCTTTTTTGCAGGTCAGATCCTCGGCCAGCTTGTCGAGTTCCTCGGTCGTGATTCCGGGGCGCACGGCCGCGGCCAGCGCCTCGAGGATTTCGGCGACGATTTGGTTCGCCTGGCGCATCACGGCGATCTCCGCCGGGGTTTTGATAGTAATCATGATCGCGCGCGCCCCGCGCCTGCTCCGACCGGACTCATGCCGCCAGCCTGTCGAGCGCGGCCAGAATTCGCTTCTCGACTTCGTCAGGGCGCCCGACTCCGTCAACCTTCGCAAGCATCCCGAGGCGCCCGTAATGATCGAGCAGCGGTCGCGTCGCCGCGTGATAGACCTTGATCCGTTCGCGCACGGTTTGCTCGGCATCGTCCTCGCGCTGATAGAGTGCGCCGCCGCACTTATCGCACACGCCCGCTTTGGCCGGCGGCTCGAAGACCACGTGATACATCGCCGCGCAATTCTCGCAGGTGCGCCGTCCTGAAATCCGTTTGACGACCTCTTCGTCCGGCAGCATCACCGCGACGACCTTGTCGAGCTTCAGCCCCACCCGCTCGAGTCCCGCCGCCAGCCGCTCGGCTTGCGCTACGTTGCGGGGGAATCCGTCGAGGATAAAACCGCCGCGGGCGTCTTTTTTTTGCAGCCGCTCCGCGACCAGCTTCAACACCAACTCGTCGGGGACCAGTTGCCCGCGCTCCATGTAGCCAGCCGCCTCGCGGCCCAGCTCCGTGTCCTCGCGCACTACGGCCCGCAACAGATCGCCGCTGGCAACTTGCGGGATGCCCCACAGCGCGGCGAGCGCCTGCGCTTGCGTACCCTTGCCCGCACCCGGCGGGCCCAGCAGCACCAGCCGCACGAGACTAAGCGCCCCTCTTGGTCTTGACCCGTCCGCGGCGCATGAAGCCTTCGTAGTTGCGGGTCAGCAGATGAGTTTCGATTTGTGCAACCGTGTCCAGCGCGACGCCGACGACGATCAGCAGCGCGGTGCCGCCGAAGAAAAACGGAACGTTGAAGCGCGCGATCAGAATCGTCGGCAGCACGCATACGGCGCTGACGTAAACCGCGCCGCCCAGCGTGATGCGCGACAGCACGCGATCGATATAGTCGGCGGTGAAGCGTCCGGGCCGGATTCCCGGTATGAAGCCGCCATACTTTTTCAGATTGTCGGCGACGTCCACCGGGTTAAATGTGACCGAGGTGTAGAAGTAACAGAAGAAGAAAATCAGCGCGACGTAAACCAGGTCGTAATAGAAGCCGCCGGGCGTCAGGTAGGCCGAGTAGGGTTTCAGAAATGGAACGAAGGCGGCCAACGTCGCCGGGAACACCAGCAGCGCCGACGCAAAAATAGGCGGAATGACGCCCGAGGTGTTGATCTTCAGCGGCAGATGCGAAGTCTGACCGCCGTAAACGCGGCGTCCGACCACTCGGCGCGCATACTGGATCGGGATACGCCGCTGCGCGGTCTCGATATAGACGATACCGGCGATCACCGCGGCTGCGACTGCCAGGATGAAGACGAGCAAAAAGATGCTCATTTCGCCCTCGCGCACGAACTGCGCCGTGGTGCCGATCGCGCTGGGCAGACGCGCCACGATGCCCGCCATGATGATCAGCGAGATGCCGTTGCCGATTCCGCGCTCGGTAATCTGCTCGCCGACCCACATCAGGAACATCGTGCCGGCCGTGAGGGTGATCACCGTCATCACGACAAACGCCGGTCCGGGATTGTAAACGATACTGCCGCCGCCGGGCGCCGATGCCTTTTCCAGCGCGATCGCGAACATCGTGCCCTGGAACAGCGCCAGAGCGACCGTGCCGTAGCGCGTGTACTGGGTAATCTTGCGGCGGCCCGCCTCGCCTTCCTTGTAAAGCTCGTCGAGATAGGGCGACGCGATTTTCAGCAGGTCGAGAACGATGGCGACCGAGATGTAGGGCATGATGCCGAGCGCCAGGACCGAGAAGTGCTCCAGAGCGCCGCCCGAAAACAGGTTAACCCATCCGAACAGCGTGCCGCTGGCCTGCTCGAATAACGCCGCGAGCGCCTGCCCGTCGATACCGGGGGTAGGCACCGCAACGCCGAGGCGGAACACCGCCAGCATCGCGGCCGTGAACACGAGGCGTCGGCGCAACTCCGGGATGCGCGAGGCGTTTGAAAACCCATCCAGCATCTAGCTTTTGGTGGACTTTGCCAACTCCGCAACGCCGCCGGCGGCGGCGATTTTGTCCAGCGCGCTTTTCGAGAACGCATCGGCGCGTACTTTAATCTTACTCTTGAGATCGCCGTCGCCTAAAACCTTGACCTTGCGCCCGGCGGGAACCAGTCCGCGCGCGACCAGCGCGGCGGCGTCGATCATGACTCCATCGGGGAAATCGCCCAGCCGCGACAGGTTCACAATCGCGAATTCGTCGCGGCGCGCCTGGGCCCTCAGCGTGCGTCGAAAACCCTGCTTGGGCAAGCGTCGCTGCAGCGGCATCTGGCCGCCTTCGTAACTCGGCGGCGTGTTGCCGTGCGAGCGCGCGCCCAGCCCCTTGTGCCCGCGGCCGGCAGTCTTGCCGTGGCCGGAGCCGATGCCCCTGCCGACGCGGCGTTTGCGATGGGTCGAGCCGGGGGACGGTTTTAAATCCTTCAAATCCATGACTGAGCCTAATCCTTGAGCTCGACTACCAGGTGCTTCAGACGCTTGACCATCCCTTCGACCGCGGCGCTGCGCTTGAGCTCGCGCACGCTGCCGACTTTGCCCAGGCCCAAGCCCTTGACCGTCTCGCGCACGCGCCGATTGGTGCTGATCGGACTGCCGACGAGTTTCACGCGAATTTTATCGGACATTGTATTCACCGATCACGGTAAACCTCGATCACGCGGCTGCTTCGGGATGATTCGGGGTGCGTCCGCGAAGCCGATTGATATCCTGCATGCTGCGCAGTTCGGACAGCGCCTCGAGCGTTGCTTTGACCAGGTTGTGAGGATTCGACGAGCCCAGCCGCTTGGTCAGAATATTGCGGATTCCCGCCAGCTCGACCACCGCGCGCACTCCGCCCGCCGCGATTACTCCGGTGCCCTCGGCAGCCGGCCGCAGCACGACGCGGCCCGCGCCGAAACGTCCGACCACTTCGTGCGGAATCGTACCGTCCTGAATCGGCACGCGGACCAGGCTTTTCTTGGCCCGATCGACGCCCTTGCGAATCGCCTCGGGCACTTCGTTGGCCTTGCCCAGACCGAATCCGACCAGCCCGTTGTGATCGCCGGCGACCACCAGCGCGCTGAAGCTGAAGCGGCGTCCGCCCTTGACGACCTTGGCGACGCGGTTGATATGCACGACCTTCTCTTTGATCTCGAGGCCCTGCGGATCGATTCGCTGCGTGACAGTGCCTTCTCTTAGCGTTCGTTGCCTGCCGTTCAAAATTTTAACCCCGCTTCGCGCGCCGCGTCGGCCAGCGCCTTGACGCGGCCGTGATAGAGAAATCCGTTTCGGTCGAACACGACGCTCGAAATCCCGCTCTGAAGGCATCGCTCGGCGATGGCCTTGCCCACGGCCTTGGCGGCCGCCAGGTTGCGCTTGCTCTTGAGCCCCTCGCGCACGCCGGCGGTTTCTGTCGAAGCCGCAGCGAGCGTACGTCCGCTCTCGTCGGAGATTACCTGGACGTAAATATGATGCAGCGAGCGGAAGACCGACAGGCGCGGGCGCTGGTCGTTACCGACCGCCTTGCGCCGCACCCGGTTCTGGCGCAGCTTGCGTTTTTCTGATCGCTCTACAGCCATAATCGCAACTAACCTTTTATGCCCAACTAACCTTAACGCCCAAACAACCTTTATGCCGCCGTCGAGCCCGCCGCAGCCTTGCCCGCCTTGCGGCGAATCGTCTCGGTGGCGTACTTGATTCCCTTGCCCTTGTACGGTTCGGGCGGCCTGAGTTCGCGAATCTGCGCCGCGACCGTGCCGAGCAACTGACGGTCGGCGCTCTCGAGGGTAACGGTCACCAGTTTCTCGACTTTGGCGGTGACCCCGGGCGGCAGCTGATAGACGATCGGATGCGAATAGCCGAGCGTCAGGTTGACTTGATTGCCCTTGGCTTCCGCGCGGTAGCCGACGCCGTTTATCTCGAGCACGCGGGTAAAGCCCTTGCCGACGCCCTCGACCATGTTGGCGACCAACTTGCGCATCAGACCGTGGATAGAGCGCTCTTCGCTGGTATCGCCGGGCCGCTTGACGATGATTTCCGAGTCCTTGATCTCGGCGGTGAAGCCGGGATGAAGCTTGAGCTCGAGCTTGCCCTTGGGGCCCTCGACCTTAAGCGTGCCGCCGGCAACGGAAGCCTTGACGGTCTTATCGAGATGAATCGGCAGTCTTCCTATCCGCGACATCGCTGATCACCAAACCCTGCAGAGGATTTCGCCGCCGACTTTCATGCGCCGCGCCTGGCGTCCGGTCATCACGCCAAGCGGCGTCGATACGATTTGCACGCCCATCGCGCCGCGCACCTTGCCGATCTCCGCGGCGCCGGCGTAGCGCCGATTGCTCGGCTTGCTGATGCGGTCGATTCCGCGAATCACTGATTCACGGGTCGGCGAGTAGCGCAGTTTGAGCGCCAGCGTCTTCTTGGGCGCTTCACCGGCGACTTCGACGCCACCGAGAAAACCTTCGGCCATCAGCACGCGGCAAATTGCCTCGCGCAGCCGTGAATGGGGAACCGTGAGCTCATTGTACCGCGCACGCATCGCGTTGCGGATTCGCGTAAGCAGTTCTGCAATCGGATCGGTCTGCGACATAATTGGTCTCTCTTACCAGCTCGCCTTGATCACGCCCGGCAACTTGCCGTCGAGCGCCAGCTTGCGCAGGCAAAGGCGGCACATTTTGAACCGCCGATAGTACGCGCGCGAGCGGCCGCATAGCGGGCAGCGGTTGTACTGGCGCACTTTGAATTTTTGTTTGCGGGTTGCCTTAACCCGCAGGCACATTTTCGCCATTCAACTAATCCTTATGTTCCCTGCGCCGGCGTCGGCGCCGGCGCCAGTGCGGCGGCTGCGGCCTTGGCGGCTGCGGCGGCTGCGTGAGCCTCGGCGGCGGCTGCGGCCTTGGCGGCGTCCGCCTCGCGCTCTGCCGCTCCACGCATCGGCATCCCGAGCGCGCGAAGCAGCGTCAGCCCCTCGAAATCGCTGCGCGCCGTGGTCGTGATCGAAATCGTCAAGCCCTTCACCTTCTCGACCTTGTCGAGGTTGAGTTCGGGGAAAATCGTATGTTCCTTCAGCCCGAGCGAGTAGTTGCCGCGGCCGTCGAAGGCCTTGTCGCTGACCCCGCGGAAGTCGCGCACGCGGGGCAGCGAGATGTTCACCAGGCGGTCAAAAAACTCCCACATCTTTTCGCGCCGCAGCGTGACCATCACGCCAATCGGCATCCCCTGGCGGAGCTTGAAGTTCGAAATCGCCTTGCGCGCGCGGGTCAGCACCGGCTTCTGCCCGGCGATCACCTTGAGCTCTTCGAGCGCGGAGTCGAGAATCTTGACGTTGTCGCGCGCTTCCTGGAGCGCCATGTTAATCGTGATCTTCTGAAGCCGCGGCACCCGCATCTTGTTGTCGATCTTCAACTCGCGCATCAGGGCCGGCGCGATCTCATTGTCGAAGCGAACGCGCAAGCGGGCGGGCAGCTTGGGCTCGGGCGGCAGCGGCGCCGCGGCGGCGGACTTGGCTTCTTCAGCCGCCTGCTTCTGCTGAGCCTGGCGGGCCTTGCCCTCGCGCTTGGCCTTGGCCGCCTGGTCGGACTTGACGGTCTGCTCGGCCTTGGCGGCCTGCTCGGCCTTGTCGGGCTTTTCTTTTTTGTCGGCCATCAGTCGTTACCTATCACTTCACCGCAGCGGCGGCAGACCCGGCTCTTGGCGCCGTCATCGGCGACCTTGATCCCGACCCTGACCGGAGCGTTGCAGCGATCGCAAAAAATCATGACGTTCGAGATGGCGATGGGCGCCTCCTTCTCAACGATACCGCCGGGGCTCTGCGCACCACGCGGCTTGCTGTGGCGCTTGACGATATTGAGCCGCTCGACGACGACGCGTCCGCGCTCCGGCAGCACGCGCATCACCTTGCCGGTCTTGCCGCGGTCGCGGCCGGTGACGACCATCACGGTGTCATTCTTCTTGATTTTGTATTTCGCCGACGCCATCACAGCACCTCCGGCGCGAGCGAGATAATCTTGAGAAACTTTTTCGCGCGCAGCTCGCGGGCCACCGGACCAAAGATGCGGGTGCCGATCGGTTCGTGATCCTTGTCGAGCAGGACGGCCGAGTTGCCGTCAAAGCGGATGTAACTGCCGTCGTCGCGGCTGATTTCCTTGGCGGTTCGCACGATAACCGCGCGCGATACGTCGCCCTTTTTGACCTTGGCGTTGGGAATCGCCTCTTTGATCGCGACCACGATGATGTCGCCGACCGACGCGTACCGGCGCTTGGAGCCGCCGAGCACCTTGATGCACATCACTTTGCGGGCGCCCGAGTTATCGGCGACATCCAGAACGGTTTGTACCTGTACCATCGCGCCCTACCCCGCGGCCTTTTTGAGAATGCGGCTGACGCGCCAGCGCTTGTTCCTGGAAAGCGGCCGCGACTCGATAATCTGCACGCGATCGCCTTCCTTGCACTCGCCGCGTTCATCGTGCGCCATGAAGCGGGTGCTGCGACGCACGCGCTTGCCGTAGAGGGCATGCTCGACCATGCGATCCACCCTGACCACGACGGTCTTGGTCATCTTGGCGGACACCACCGTGCCCTCGCGCCGTTTAATTCTTTGCCGCATTGGCTACCTTCTTGTCCGCTGCGGCCGCGCCGCGCGCCTTCTCGCCGAGCAAAGTCATGATGAGCGCCAGCTCGCGGCGCGCGCGCCGATAGCCGGCGTGATTATCCAGCTGATTGGTGCGCAGCTTGAGACGCAGCCGGAAAACTTCCTCGCGCGCCTCGCGCTCCTTGACGCGCAAATCCGGCGCGGTCATCTGCCTTAGTTCGTCAAGCTCCAAGGCCGCCCTCCTCGCGCTGGATCATAATTGTTTTGATCGGCAGCTTGTGCGCCGCCAGGCGCATCGCTTCTTTTGCCGTGGCGTAATCGACGCCTTCCATCTCGAACAGAATCCTGCCGGGCCTGACGCACGCGACCCATCCCTCGGGCGAGCCCTTGCCCTTACCCATGCGGGTTTCGGCCGGCTTTTTGGTGAAGGGTTTGTCAGGGAAAACCCGAATCCAGACGCGGCCGCCGCGCTTGATATGGCGGGTCAGCGCGATACGAGCGGCTTCGAGCGCGCGGGTATCGATGCGGCAAGTCTCGAGCGACTTGAGTCCGTAGTCGCCGAACGCGAGCGTGAGGCCGCGCGACTCCGCGCCGCGGACCCGGCCCTTCATCATCTTGCGCCATTTAACTTTTTTTGGTGCGAGCATCTTACTTCGTCAATTCGCCTGCACAGGCGTGCCTGCGCGTTTTGCGTCCGCATCCTTGCGGGTGAGAACTTCGCCGCGGAAAATCCAGACCTTCACGCCGATCTGGCCGTATGTCGTGCGCGCTTCGGCAAATCCGTAAGCCACGTCCGCGCGCAGCGTCTGCAGCGGCACGCGACCCTCGCGGTACCATTCCTGACGCGCGATTTCCGCGCCGCCCAGGCGTCCGGCGACGTGGACCTTGACGCCCTGCGCACCCATCCGCATCGCGCGCGTGACGGCTTCCTTCATCGCACGGCGAAAGGCGACGCGGCGCTCGAGCTGGAGCGCGATATTCTCGGCGACCAGCTGCGGGTCCAGGTCGGGGCGGCGCACCTCGTGGATATTGATGAACGAGTCGCGCCCTTTCATCAGCTTCTGGATATCGAGCTTGAGCTTGTCGATTTCGGCGCCCTTCTTGCCGATCACGATGCCGGGGCGCGCCGTGTAAATGTTTATTTTGGCCTTGTTGGCCATCCGCTCGATTTCAATCCGCGAGATGCCGGCGTGGTAGAGCCGCTTCTTGATGAAATCGCGCAGCTTCAAATCCTCGTGCAGCAACTTGGCGTAGTCGTGGCTCGCGTACCATCGGGAGTCCCAGCTCTCGATGATGCCGAGGCGAAATCCGCGCGGATGTACTTTCTGTCCCATCGAAGACCTCAGGACGCCCGCTCGTCCACGATTACCGTGAGATGGCTGGTGCGTTTGTGGATTGGCGTCGCGTGCATATGTGCGCGCATCAGCGATCGCTTCCAGGTCGGCCCGGTGTCGGCGATCGCGCGCTTTACGAACAGCTTGTCCTCGTCGACGTTCTGCTGATCGCGCGCGTTGGCGATTGCGGCAAGCAAAGTTTTGGAGACGAACCTGGCCGCCTTCTTGGGCGTGAACTCCAGGATCGACAGCGCCTGATCGACTTTCTTGCCCGCGATCAGCTCGCACACGAGCTTGAGCTTGCGCGGCGAGATCCTGATGAAACGGGTTCGCGATACGGATTCCATGACTGTTACAACTTCCCCGCTTATGCCTTGGCCGCGGCCGGAGGCGGTGCGGCGGGAGCGGCGGCGGCGGCCGGCTTCACTTCGCCTTTGCGATCGCCGGCATGACCGTGGAAGGTCCGGGTCGGCGCGAATTCGCCGAGCTTGTGGCCGACCATGTTCTCGGTGCAGTACACCGGGATGAACTTGTGCCCGTTGTGGACCGCGAACGTCAGCGCGATCATGTCCGGCGTTATCATCGAGCGCCGCGACCAGGTCTTGATGATTCGCTTGTCGCCCGAGGCGGTCGCGGCGGTGACTTTTTTGAGCAGATGCCCGTCGACGAACGGACCTTTTTTTAGTGACCTGGCCATAACGATTAATGCTTCCCGCGCGGCCGGCGGCTGACGATCAGATTGTCCGACGGCTGCTTCTTGCGCGTCTTGTATCCCTTGGCGGGCTGGCCCCACGGCGACTGGGGATGGTTTCCTTTCGACTTGCCCTCGCCGCCGCCGTGCGGATGGTCAACCGGGTTCATCGCGACTCCACGCACATGGCCGCGCTTGCCGAGCCATCGCGAGCGTCCGGCCTTGCCGATAGAAATATTTTCGTGGTCGAGATTGCCGACCTGGCCGATGGTGGCGCGGCAATCGGCCTGCACCATCCGCTGCTCGCCCGAAGGCAGCTTGAGCAGCGCCATCTTGCCCTCTTTCGCCATCAACTGAGCCTGTACACCCGCGCCGCGCGCGAGCTTCGCACCGGCTCCCGGTTTCATCTCGATGGCATGAACGATGGTGCCGAGCGGGATGTTCTTGAGCATCAGCGCGTTGCCCGGCTTGATGTCGGCGTTCTCGCCCGACTCGACTTTGGCGCCGACCTTGAGCCCGTCGGGAGCCAGGATGTAGGTCTTGACGCCGTCGGCATAGTGGAGCAGCGCGATATTGGCGGAGCGATTGGGATCGTATTCGAGCGCGAAGACGACGGCCGAGATACCGTCGCGGTTGCGCTTGAAATCGATCAGCCGAAGACGGCGCTTGTGTCCGCCGCCGCGATGCCGCGAGGTCATGCGGCCGCGATTGTTGCGCCCGCCGGTGCGCTTGAGCGGAACCAGCAGGCTTTTCTCGGGCTCTTTTTTGCTGAGCTCGGAGAAATCCGCTA
This sequence comes from Binatus sp. (SeqCode), assembly GCF_050013435.1. Lineage (GTDB taxonomy): Bacteria > Desulfobacterota > Binatia > Binatales > Binataceae > Binatus. The sequence goes on from NZ_JBEKFG010000070.1 coordinate 12,207, forward strand.
TCTGCATGAAGCGCTGGCCGGGAGTGCGCGGATTTAATTGTATAACTGCCATCTTCTTTTCAGTTCCCTGATTCGCTTTCCCTTCTAACTCGCTCCGAACTCGCGTCCAGTTATCGCGCTCAGCGGCTTATAGCCCTTCGAAGAATTCGATCTTGTCGCCTTCCTTGAGGGTTACGTAGGCTTTCTTCCAGTCCATCTGGCGGCCCTTGATTGCGCCTTTTTTCCGTTCCTTGCCCATGAAGTTCGAAGTGCGGACCTTGAGCACGGTGACCTTGAACAGCTGCTCGACGGCCTCGCGGATCTTGTCCTTGCTCGCCCCGGGGCGCACGCGGAACAGCACCTGGCCGGCCTTTTCGCTGGCCATGGTGCCCTTCTCGGTGATGATAGGCGCGAGAATCAGGCTCTCGGGGCTGCTCATTTCGCTTCTCCGGCAAATCGGGCTTCGATCGCCTTGGCGGTCCGGATGGTCATCACGAGCTCCCGGTAATTGAGCACGTCGTAAACGTTGAGCCCTTCGATGGCGAGCACCTTGTGCGCGGCGAGGTTGCGCGCGGCAAGTAAAAACTTGCCGTCGCCTTCGCCCAGCACTATCAGCGCGTGCTTGAGGCCCAGCTTGTCGAGCGCGGCCTTGGCGACTTTGGTTTTCGGCTCGGAAAGATCGAGCGACTCGACGACGAACAGCTTGCCGTTGCGGGCGCGATCGGAAATCGCCAGGCACAGCGCAGCGCGCCACGCCTTCTTCGGCATCTTGTACGAATAGTCGCGCGGCTGCGGGCCGAAGATGGTTCCGCCGTGACGCCATAGCGGCGATCGCGTCGATCCAGCGCGCGCGCGTCCGGTTCCCTTCTGCCGCCACGGCTTGCGGCCGCCGCCGGAGATGAGTCCCTTGGTCTTGGTGGACGCGGTTCCGGAGCGCCGATTGGCAAGCTGCATCCGCACCGCCTCGTGCAGCAGCGACAGATCGCCGTCGCGGCCGAAAACTGTGCCGGCGACTTCGAGCTCGCCGACTTTTTCATGCGCGGCCGAGTACAGCGGCAGCTTGACCGGCGATGGCTTTTCTTTTCGCTCAGACATTGGCCACCTTCACATTGGCGCGGCGGCGCGGGCGGGCCGCGTGATGGACGACGAGCAAAGCACCGTCGGCTCCCGGCACCGCGCCCGACACGACCACTGCGTTGTCGTCGGCAAGTATCTCGATCACCTCGAGATTCAGGATCGAGGCGGTCTCATTGCCCATCTGCCCCGCCATTCTCATCCCTTTGCGCACGCGCCCGGGATACGAGCGGTTACCGATCGAGCCGCCGTGGCGGAAATACTCGTGGGTGCCGTGCGAGCCGGGAAAGCCCGAGAAATGGTGGCGCTTGATGACGCCGGCGTAGCCGTGGCCCTTGGACACGCCGGTTATATCGACCTGGTCGCCGACCTTGAAAACGTCGGCAGCCGCGATGGGCTGTCCGAGCTTCAACTCGCCCTCGCCGCGGCGTTCGAACTCGCCCGATCTGATTCCGGCCGCGATGTTAGCGCGGGCGAAATGGCCGCGCTCGCCGCCGGTCACGCGGCTGAGCTTTTTTTTGCCGAAGGTGACCTGCACGGCTTCGTAGCCGTCAGTCGCCGCGGTCTTCAACTGCGAGACGGTGCATGGACCAAGCGTCAACACCGTGGCGGCGCGCACGCGGCCGGCGGCGTCGGTCATCTGGGTCATCCCGATTTTTTTTCCAATCAATCCGGTCAGCATCGGCCCTACTCGAGCTTGATTTCGACGTCCACGCCCGCGGCCAGGTCGAGCTTGCCCAGCGCGTCGATGGTCTGCTGGGTCGGCTCGAGGACGTCGAGCAGACGTTTATGAGTACGAATTTCAAAATGCTCGCGCGACTTCTTGTCCACGTGCGGCGAGCGGTTGACGGTAAAGCGCTCTATGCGGGTCGGCAGCGGAATCGGCCCAGCCACGCGGCCGCCGGTGCGCCGGATGGTGTCCACGATTTCGCGAACCGACTGATCGAGCAGGCGGTAGTCGTACGCTTTGAGGCGTATGCGTATCTTGTCGTTCATCCAGGTATACCGCGCCCGATTCGTTAAGCGCTCCGCTCCATCTCCACTCGATTGCGCACCCTGCTTCGGTGTCCGTTACTTCAAAATTTTCGAAACGACGCCGGCGCCGACCGTGCGGCCACCCTCGCGGATGGCGAAGCGCAGCCCTTCGTCCATCGCGACCGGCGTGATCAGCTCGCCAAATATCTTAATGTTGTCGCCCGGCATCACCATCTCGGTGCCTTCGGGCAGCGTGAGCACTCCGGTTACGTCGGTGGTGCGGAAATAGAACTGCGGGCGATAGCCGGTGAAGAACGGAGTATGACGACCGCCCTCGTCCTTGGTCAGGATGTACGCCGACGCCTCGAAGTTGGTGTGCGGGGTGATCGAGCCGGGCTTGGCGAGCACCTGTCCGCGCTCCACGTCTTCGCGCTTTAGGCCGCGCAGCAGCACGCCGATATTGTCTCCCGCCTGGCCCTCGTCGAGCAGCTTGCGGAACATCTCGACGCCGGTGACCACCGTCTTGGTGGTGTCCCGGAAGCCGACGATTTCCACTTCCTCGCCGACCTTCACCTTGCCCTTCTCCACGCGGCCGGTAACCACCGTGCCGCGGCCCGAGATCGAGAACACGTCTTCCACCGGCATCAGGAACGGCTTTTCGGTCTCGCGCTTGGGCTGCGGGATGAAGTTGTCCACCGCGTCCATCAGGTCGAGTATCGGCTTGCAGTTGGGGCAGTCCGCCTTGCCGCATCCGCAGTTGAGCGCGTTGAGCGCGCTGCCGCGAATCACGGGCACGTCGTCGCCCTTGTAATTGTACTTGCTGAGCAGGTCGCGAACTTCCAGCTCGACCAGGTCGAGCAGCTCGGGGTCGTCAACCATGTCCACCTTGTTCATGAAGACCACGATCGACGGCACGCCGACCTGGTACGCAAGCAGGATATGCTCGCGCGTCTGCGGCATCGGGCCGTCGTTGGCGCCGACCACCAGGATTGCGCCGTCCATCTGCGCGGCGCCGGTGATCATGTTCTTGATGTAGTCGGCGTGTCCCGGGCAATCGACGTGCGCGTAGTGGCGCTTGAGCGTTTCGTATTCGACGTGCGCGATGGAAATCGTGATGCCGCGCTCTTTCTCTTCGGGCGCCTTGTCGATCTGATCGAAAGCGGTGAAGGTGGCAAGCTTCTTTGACGCGAGCACCTTGGTAATCGCAGCTGTCAGCGTGGTCTTGCCGTGATCGATATGACCGATAGTGCCGACGTTCGCGTGCGGCTTGGTGCGTTCAAATTTAGCCTTACCCATTTCAGTAACCTCCGATTGAGACCCTTGGCTCGCAAGTCCCTATGATGCGCGCTTGAGCGCCGTCAATTCGTCAAAAATATTTTTCGGCACGGGTTCGTACGCGCCGAACTGCATCGTGTAAGTCGCGCGGCCCTGCGTCATCGAGCGCAGCCGCGTCGCGTAACCGAACATGTTGGCAAGCGGGACGCGGGCCTCGATGACCTGCGCGCCGGCGCGATTTTCCATGTCCAGAACCTTGCCGCGCCGCCCGCTCAGATCGCCGATCACCTCGCCCATGAACTCCTGCGGGGTGACGGCTTCGACATCCATAACCGGTTCGAGCAGAATCGGCTCGGCCCTTTCGCAAGCTTCCTTGAACGCCATCGAGCCCGCAATTTTGAACGCCAGTTCCGACGAGTCCACGTCGTGTTCCTTGCCGTCGATCACGATCGCCTTGATATCGACCATCGGATAGCCGGCGACCACGCCGTTCTCCATCGCCTCTTTCACCCCGTCTTCAATCGCCGGAATGAAGTTGCGCGAGATCGATCCGCCCTTGGTGCCGTCCTCGAACTCGAAGCCGCCACCCTTGGCCAGCGGCTCGATTCGGAGCTCGACCACCGCGAATTGTCCGTGACCGCCACTCTGGCGGACCAGCTTGCCCTCGGCTTCAGCCGCGCGCTTGATCGTTTCGCGGTACGCGACCTGCGGCTTGCCGATATTGGCGTCAACTTTGAACTCGCGCAGCATCCGATCGACGATGATCTCGAGGTGCAACTCGCCCATCCCCGAAATCAGGGTCTGCGAAGTTTCCTTATTGACGCTCACCCGGAACGACGGGTCTTCCTTGGCGAGCTTCTGGAGCGCCTCGCCGAGCTTCTCCTGGTCGGCCTTGGTCTTGGGCTCGATCGCGATCTGGATGACCGGCTCGGGAAACTCGATCGACTCCAGCACGATCGGCGCGGCCGGATCGCATAGCGTGTCGCCCGTGGTCGTGTCGCGAAGCCCGACCGCGCAGATGTCGCCGGCGTAAATCTCGGTGATATCCTCACGCTTGTTCGCGTGCATCTTGAGCATCCGGCCGATCCGTTCGCGCTTGCCGCGCGTCGAATTGAGCAGCGACGAGCCGCTTTCCAGCTTGCCCGAATAAACCCGGATAAAGGTAAGCGTCCCCATGTGCTGGTCGTTCATTATCTTGAACGCGAGCGCGGAGAACGGCGCGTCGTCACGCGGCCATCGCTCTTCGATCTTGTCGCCCACCTTGCCGACCACCGGCGGCAGGTCCATCGGCGACGGCAGATAGTCGACCACCGCGTCGAGCATCGGCTGCACGCCCTTGTTGCGAAACGCGGAGCCGAGAATCACCGGCGTAATCGCCATCTTGAGCGTGGCGGCGCGAATCGCGGCGCGAATCTGGGCAGGCTCGGGCGCCTTGCCTTCGAGATAAAGCTCCATGATGTGCTCGTCGTGATCGGCGAGCGTCTCGATCAGCTTGTCGCGGTATCCCGCGGCCTGCTCTTTCAATTCGGCGGGGATCTCCGTGATGCGATATTCCGCGCCGAGCCGATCCTCGTCCCAAATCAGCGCCTTGCGATCGATCAAATCGATGAGCCCGGTGAACTTTTCCTCGGCGCCGATGGGCAGATGCAACAGCAGCGGCGTGGCCTTGAGCTTGTCGCGCATCTCCTGCACCACGCGCTCGAACTCCGCGCCGACGCGGTCCATCTTGTTGATAAATGCAACCCGCGGCACCCGGTACTTGTCGGCCTGGCGCCAGACGGTTTCCGACTGCGGCTCCACGCCGCCGACCGCGCAAAATACCGCGACCGCGCCGTCAAGCACGCGCAGCGAGCGCTCGACCTCGATGGTGAAATCGACGTGTCCCGGCGTGTCGATAATATTGATGCGGTTGTCGCGCCAGAAACAGGTGGTCGCCGCCGACGTGATCGTGATGCCGCGCTCCTGCTCCTGCACCATCCAGTCCATCGTCGCGGTGCCTTCGTGCACCTCGCCGATCTTGTAGTTGATGCCGGTGTAGAAGAGCACCCGCTCGGTGGTGGTGGTCTTACCGGCATCGATGTGCGCCATGATGCCGATATTGCGCACCCGTTCTATTGGTGTCTGACGAGCCATCTAAAAAACTCGGTGATTACCAGCGATAGTGGGCGAACGCCTTGTTGGCGTCGGCCATTCGATGTGTGTCTTCGCGCTTCTTGACCCCGCCGCCGCGATTGGCGGCTGCGTCGAGGATTTCCGCGGCCAGCCGCTCTTCCATCGACTTCTCGCCGCGCGCGCGCGCCGCCGCTACCAGCCAGCGCATCGCCAGCGAATTGCGCCGCACCGGGCGCACCTCGCTCGGCACCTGGTAGTTGGCGCCGCCGACCCGCCGCGAGCGAACCTCCACGGCCGGACGAACATTGTCCAGCGCGCGTTTGAAGACCACCAGGCCGTCTTCCTTCGAGCGCTCCGCGACCAGATCGAGCGCGTGATAGAAAATCTGCTCGGCCAGCGACTTCTTGCCGCGTTCCATCACGACGTTCATGAACTTCGCGACCGTACGGTCGTGATACTTTGGATCCGCTGGAATTTCGCGGACGCGAATTTGTCCTTTGCGCGACATATAACTCTACTTGGGTTTCTTCGACCCGTACTTGGAACGGCCCTTGCGCCGCTCCTGCACGCCGATCGAGTCGAGGGTGCCACGAATCACGTGATAGCGAACGCCCGGCAGATCGCGCACGCGACCGCCGCGAATCAGCACCACGGAATGCTCCTGCAGGTTGTGTCCGACGCCCGGGATATAGGTATTCACCTCGATCCCGTTGGACAGCCGCACGCGCGCGACCTTGCGCAGCGCCGAGTTGGGCTTCTTGGGCGTTGTCGTCTTCACCTGCGTGCACACGCCGCGCTTCTGGGGCGAGCCTTCGAGCGCGCGCGCCTTTACCTTGAAGCGCTTCTTCACGCGCGCCTGTCGGATCAACTGGTTTATCGTCGGCACGTTATAATTCCCGTTCTCTTCCACTTCGAGCGGCGTATCCACTGGACGCTGGCCGGCTCGCGGGGCCGCTTCGGCGCTCGCATCGCGCCGGCCCGGTGCGCCGGATTGCCTCCAGTGGGACGCGGTGTTCAAACAAACCCCCCAAGGACACTTACGCCCTTGGGGGAAACATCATTATGTACGGGACCTGACCCGCCGTGTCAATCTCCGCCGGGTGCGGGCGCGGCCGCCAGCTCCGGTTTTTCCGCATCTTCTTCGGCCGCGGCGCCTTCGACTTTGACCACCATCCGGTTGTACAGGTTCATGCCCGTGCCGGCCGGGATCAAGCGTCCCATGATCACGTTTTCTTTCAGTCCGACCAGCCTGTCAACCTTGCCGTTGATCGCCGACTCGGTGAGCACGCGCGTGGTTTCCTGGAACGACGCTGCCGAGATGAAACTTTCGGTCGATAGCGACGCCTTGGTGATGCCGAGCAGCAGCGGCTCCGCGATCGCCGGCTCTCCGCCGCGGGTGAGCACGCGCCCGTTCTCCTCGTCGAAGCGCCATTTCTCGACCTGGTCGCCGACCAGGAACGGCGTGTCGCCGACTTCCTTGATTCGCACCCGGCGCAGCATCTGGCGCACGATCACCTCGATGTGCTTGTCGTTGATCCGCACGCCCTGGAGCCGGTAGATTTCCTGGATTTCGTCGACCAGGTATTTCGCCAGCGCCTTTTCACCGAGGATGGTCAGGATGTCGTGCGGATTGGACGAGCCTTCCATCAGCGGCTCGCCGGCCTTGACGATATCACCCTCGTGGACCGCGATATGCTTGCCCTTGGGGATCAGGTATTCGCGTTTCTCGCCGATTTCGGGGGTGACTTCGACCTTGCGCTTGCCCTTGGTGTCCTTGCCGAACGAAACCTGCCCGTCGATTTCCGAGATGACGGCGAATTCCTTGGGCTTGCGCGCTTCGAACAGCTC
>NZ_JBEKFG010000071.1:0-19092 GCF_050013435.1 Binatus sp. (SeqCode)
CGCGCAGTTCGCGAAGGATTGGAAAGCGAAGACCGGCGACGACGTCACCGTCAACCAGTCGCACGGCGGCTCGGGCAAGCAGGCGCGCGCGGTAATCGACGGCCTGGAGGCCGACGTGGTGACGCTGGGCCTGGCCGGCGACATCGATGCGATCGTCGAGAAGGCGGACTTGCTCCCGTCGAACTGGCAATCGCGCCTGCCCGACAACAGCTGTCCCTACACGTCAACCATCGTGCTGCTGGTGCGCAAGGGAAATCCGAAAAAGATCCACGACTGGGATGACCTGGTGAAACCGGGCATCGCGGTAATCACGGCGAATCCGAAGACCTCGGGCGGCGCGCGATGGAATTTTCTGGCCGCGTGGGGCTACGCGTTCAAACGCAACGGCGGCGACGAGGCGAAGGCGGCGGCGTTCGTCGGGCTGCTCTACAAAAACGTGCCCGTGCTCGATTCCGGCGCGCGCGGCTCGACGACTACGTTCGTCGAGCGCGAAATCGGCGACGTGCTGATCGCGTGGGAAAACGAGGCGCGGATGGCGATCAAGCAATTTGGCGCCGACAAGTTCGAGATCGTCTATCCGTCGGTAAGCATCCTGGCCGAACCTCCGGTTGCGTGGGTGGACAAGGTGGACGCCCGCCGCGGCACGGCGGCGGTCTCGAAGGCGTACCTGGAATTTCTGTACACGCCCGCGGCCCAGGAAATAATCGCGCAGAATTTTTTCCGTCCGCGCGACAAGTCCGTCGCCGCGAAGTATGCGAGCCAATTTCCAGGCATGAGCCTGCTCACGATCGATTCGGATTTTGGCGGATGGAAAAAAGCGCAACCCAGGTTTTTCGGCGACGGCGGCGTATTCGACAAGATCTATCAGCCGGGAAGTTAGGGGAGCCGGGGCAAAGCGTCGCGCGATGGCATCGAACACGAAACGCAGCAACGTGCTGCCGGGATTCGGCCTGACCCTGGGCTTCACGCTCGCCTACCTCGGAATCGTCGTGCTGATTCCGATCTCGACGATCTTCTTCAAGACTTTCACCCTGACCTGGCCCCAGTTCTGGGCCGCGGTCGCAAGTCCGCGCACTCTCGCGGCCTACCGGCTGAGCTTCAGCGCGTCGATTGCAGGCGCGTTGGTCAACTCGGTGTTCGGCTTCATCGTGGCGTGGAGCCTGGTTCGTTACGAATTTCCCGGCAAAAGCCTGGTTGACGTGATGGTCGATCTGCCGTTCGCGCTGCCGACTTCGGTCGCGGGAATTACGCTCACCGCGATTTACGCGAGCAACGGATGGATTGGGCGGTACCTCGCGCCGCTGGGAATAAAAGTCGCGTACACTCCGCTCGGAGTGGCGGTCGCGCTTACTTTCGTCGGGCTGCCGTTCGTGGTTCGCACTATCCAGCCGGTGCTCGAGGATCTCGACCAGGAATACGAGGAGGCCGCGGCGACGCTCGGCGCAAGCCGCTTGCAGACGTTCGTATCGGTGATCGCGCCCGCGCTGATCCCCGCGCTGCTGACCGGGTTCGCACTCGCGTTTGCGCGCGCGCTCGGCGAATACGGCTCGGTCGTATTCATTTCAGGCAACATGCCGATGCGTACCGAAGTCGTGCCGTTGTTGATCATGAGCAAGCTCGAGCAATTCGATTACGCCGGCGCGACGGCGATCGCGGTGGTGATGCTGACAGTGTCGTTCGCGATTCTGCTCGGGATTAACGTGCTGCAAAGGTGGAGCAGCCGCCGCCTGACGGCCTGACGGTACAGATGGCCAGCCAACCGTATCTCGAACCGAAAAGACCCGGGACGGCGGATCCGCCGATGGTCAGAATCGCGCTGATCACGATCGCGATGGTGTTTGTCGCGCTGTTTATTTTCCTCCCGGTAATCGCGGTCTTCGCCGAGGCGCTGCGCAAGGGCCTCGGCGCTTACTTTGCCGCGATCGCCGATCCCGAGGCGCGCGCCGCAATTCGGCTGACGCTGATGACCGCCGCGATCGCGGTGCCGCTCAACGTTACTTTCGGTATCGCCGCATCGTGGGCGATCGCGCGCTTCGATTTTCCCGGCAAGCAAACCCTGCTGACCCTGATCGACATACCGTTTTCGGTCTCGCCGGTTATCTCGGGGATGCTGTTCGTGCTGCTGCTCGGGGTGCGCGCGCCGCTTGGCGGGTTCCTTGCCGCTCACGGCATCAGGGTGATCTTTGCGGAGCCGGGAATCGTGCTCGCGACGCTCTTCGTTACGTTTCCGCTGGCCGCGCGCGAACTCATCCCGATCATGCAGGCGGTCGGCAGCGAGGAGGAAGAAGCCGCGATCGTGCTGGGCGCCGGTGGATGGCAAATGTTTTTTCGGGTGACGATCCCCAACATCAAGTGGGGGCTGCTGTACGGCTTGGTGTTGTGCAACGCGCGCGCGATGGGCGAGTTCGGCGCGGTTTCGGTGGTTTCGGGGCATATCCAGGGGCACACCAACACGATGCCGCTGTACGTCGAGATTCTGTACAATGATTTCCAGTTCGCGGCCGCGTTTGCGGTCTCGTCGCTGCTTACCATGCTCGCGATCGCGACGCTCATTGCCAAGCGTTTTCTGGAGCGCCGAGTGGTTCCGGTGAAGCAGGCACCCGACGACCTGGCGGTCAAAGTTGCGGCATGAGTATCGAGCTCAGAAATATCAGCAAGCGGTTCGGCGATTTCGTGGCGGTTGACAATATCAACCTGCATATCGAAACCGGCGAGCTGGTCGCCCTGCTGGGGCTGTCGGGCTCGGGCAAGACCACGCTGCTGCGGATAATCGCGGGGCTGGAAACGCCGGACACCGGCGAGGTGCTGTTTCACGGCGAGGACGCCAGCGACGTCAGCGTTCGCGAGCGCAAGGTCGGTTTCGTATTTCAGCACTACGCGCTGTTTCGCCACATGACGGTGTTCGAAAACGTCGCCTTCGGGCTGCGCGTGATCCCGCGCCGCGCGCGCCCCGCCGAGGCCGTGATCGCGCGCCGCGTGCATGAGTTGCTGAAGCTCGTGCAGCTCGACTTTCTCTCCGATCGCTACCCCTCGCAGCTCTCCGGCGGGCAGCGCCAGCGCGTCGCACTGGCGCGCACGCTGGCCGTTGAGCCAAAAGTGCTGCTGCTCGACGAGCCGTTCGGCGCGCTCGACGCCAAGGTGCGGCAGGAACTGCGCCGATGGCTGCGCCGCCTGCACGACGAGATCAAGATAACCAGCGTTTTCGTCACCCACGATCAGGAAGAGGCGCTCGAACTCGCCAACCGGATCGTCGTGATGAACCAGGGGCGCATCGAGCAGATCGGCTCGGCCGAGGAGGTCTATCACCATCCCGCCAACGCTTTCGTGTACAACTTCCTGGGCAACGTGAACCTGTTCCACGGCCGAATCGAGAACGGCCGCGTGTTTCTCGGCGATACCGCCGTCGAACTCGAGAACACCCATACCCATGCGCATCCCGAGACCGGCAAGGCGGTGCTCTACGTGCGGCCGCATCTGCTGGAAATCGTGCTGAAGCCCAACGGCAAGCAGACCTTCCCGGCGACCGTGAAGTCGATCAATCCGGCCGGTCCGCAGGTCAAGATCGAGCTGGTCGCCGAGTGGGGCGACATGGTGCAGGTTGAGATCGATCACGAACGCTACCAGGCGCTGCATCTGGAGCCGGGCGCGAACGTTTTTCTCAGACCCAAGGAACAGAAGCTGTTCGTCTATTCGATCTAGATTCCAGGGCTGGTTGTGGGGAAGCGCGCGGCCTTCGACGCCGTCGTCTAATATGCAATGATCAACACAGCGGTCGAAAGTTGGCTCAGAGCAGTACTCATTCGAATAGTCACAACGAGCGTCTGATCGGGCGGCGAGTATTCATCGCCGTGATCGCCGCGATACCGGCGATCGTCGCATTCGGTTACGCTGAAACCGCCGCCGCATCCGATGCATCCGGCGATTCGCCGGACCCGGAGGCGCCGGGCATAGTCAAAGTATCGATCGTGGAGTTCACCGATTCCGGTCAAAGGAAGGGACTCGTGATGGAAGATAAAGTCGTCAAAACGGACGAGGAATGGCGCAAGGAGCTGACCCCGGAGCAGTACGAGGTCACGCGCAAAAAGGGCACCGAGCGCCCGTTCCAAAACCTGTACGCCGAGAATCACGACAAGGGTCTGTATCGATGCATCTGCTGCGGCAACGCGCTGTTCAGCTCGGACACCAAGTTCGAATCCGGCACGGGATGGCCGAGCTTCTATCAGCCGATCGCGCCGGAGAACGTCAAGACGGAGACCGATAGCTCGCTTTTCACCAAGCGGACCGAGGTGCTGTGCGCGAAATGCGACGCGCATCTCGGCCACGTGTTCGACGACGGTCCGCGGCCGACCGGGTTGCGCTACTGCATGAATTCCGCGTCGCTCAAGTTCATCAAGTCCGACGAACCGAATAAGCCGTGAGTCGCGATGGCCCGCGCGCAAGAGTTGCGCGAGCCGGCATCAGGAGATCGCGACATGTTCAGCGACGCGCAGAAATATTGCGTCGATGCCAAAATGCTCGACGGCGCCGCGATCCGGATCCGTGCGATTCGCCCCGACGATCAGGAACGCCTGCACGAGCATTTCATGCGGCTGAGCGAACAGTCCGTCTACTTTCGTTTCATGGGGGCCAAGCGCGATCTGTCGACGCACGATCTGAAGCGTCTGACCGAACTCGACTTCAGGAGTCACGTCGGTCTGGCCGCGACCGTAACCGACAATGGGCGCGAACGCTTCATCGGCGTCGGCCGTTACATTTGCGGCTCCGATCCGCATCGCGCAGAGGTCGCGTTCGCAATTCTCGACGAGTTCCAGGGCCGCGGCATCGGCACTGCGCTGCTCGAACATCTGAGCCTGATCGCCGACGCAAACGGGATCACGGAATTTGAAGCCGACGTGCTCGGCGACAACCGCCAGATGCTGGAGGTATTCGCGCACAGCGGCTTCGAGAGCCGTCGCTCTTTGGATTCGGGCGTCGTACACCTCTACTCTTCGACCAGCAAAATGTTGAAAAGGTAAGTTTCTTTTGGGCAATCGCACTTCAGCCGGGGAGGTCATTCGATGAGTCTGGTCGAGTTCGCAATCGAGGGCGAAATCGCAATCGTAACTATCAACCGTCCCGAGGCGCGCAACGCCGTCGATCAGCCCACCGCCGCGGCGCTGGCCGGCGCGATGCGCCGCTTCGACGCCGACGACGCGCTCTCGGTTGCGATCCTGACCGGCGCGGGCGGCACGTTTTGCGCGGGCGCAGATCTGAAAGCGGTCGCCACCGATCGCGGCAATCGCGTGACCGAGAACGGCGACGGACCGCTCGGATGCACGCGGATGCTCCTCAGCAAGCCGGTGATTGCGGCGGTCGAGGGATTCGCAGTCGCGGGCGGAATCGAACTCGCGCTGTGGTGCGACCTGCGCGTGGCCGCTCGTGACGCGATCTTCGGCGTGTATTGCCGGCGCTTCGGTGTGCCGCTGGTCGATGGCGGCACGATCCGGCTGCCGCGCCTCATCGGGATGTCCCGTGCGATGGACATGATCCTCACTGGCCGCGGTGTCTCCGGCGAAGAGGCGTTCGCGATGGGCCTGGCGAATCGCGTCGTCGAGCCGGGTACTGCCCTGGCGCAGGCGCGGGAACTGGGCAAACAGATAGCGGGCTTCCCGCAACGATGCATGCGTTCGGACCGGATGTCTGCGTACGAGGGCTGGACGCTGGCGCTCGACGATGCGCTCAAGAACGAGTACCGTCACGGGATCGAAACGATCCGCTCAGGCGAGACGCGCGCCGGTGCCGAGCGCTTCGCGTCGGGAGTCGGCAGGCACGGCAAATTCTGACGCAGCCTCGATTTAACCGCTTCCGGGGGGGCATTGCGCCGGTGCGATGCTTCCTGTACGTTACACCCAAGTCAATCGTGACTTTATGCGCGCGTCGGATTCCGTGACGCCACCCTCTCAACCCATCAGGCCCACACGTTCGGTACTTTTTTCGAACTGGAATCCGGGGCTCTGAACCATAGGATACTTTTTGTCGTTTTCTGAATTTCCCGTATCACCCGAGATCCATCGTTCAATCAAAGACCGCGGTCATCACACACCGACCCCGGTCCAGGCCGGAGCTATCCCGGTTGCGCTCAGCGGGCGCGACGTGGTGGCCACGGCTGAAACCGGCAGCGGCAAAACCGCGGCCTTTCTGATCCCGACTATCGATCGGCTGCATCGCAAGAACACCCGGCATCTCGCCGCGCTGGTGATCATGCCGACGCGCGAGCTTGCTGCGCAGTGCGCGCGCGAGTTCGATCTGATCGCACGCCATACCCGCATCCGCTGCGCAACCGTGGTCGGCGGCGAAGCCGAACGGCGCCAAATCGACGAGATTCGCAAGGGCGCGCAAGTGCTCGTCGCGTGTCCCGGACGACTCATCGACTTTATCGAGCGCGGCATCGTCAAGCTCGACAAAATTGAAGTCGTGATCATCGACGAAGCCGACCGGCTGCTCGACATGGGCTTTCTGCCGCAACTGCGCCGGATCATGCGGATGGTGCCGAAGAATCGCCAGACCATGATGTTCTCGGCGACGATGGCGTCCGGACCCGAAATGATCGCGCGTGAATTCCTGACCACGCCCGAGCGCATCACGGTCGGCGGCAAATCCGCGCCACCGTCGCAAATTCGCCAGTCGATTTATCCGGTCACGCTCGAGAACAAGGGACCCGTGCTGCTCGAGATTCTCAAGCGTCCCGAAGTGGAGAGCGCGATCGTCTTCACGCGCACCAAGAGCCGCGCCGACCGGGTCGCCAAGATGCTGCAACGCGCCCACGTCAACGCGGTGCAGATCCACGGCGACCGCTCGCAGAGCCAGCGCAATGCGGCGTTGGCGGGCTTCCGCGCGCGAAAGTTTCGCGTGATGGTCGCGACCGACGTGGCCGCCCGCGGACTGGACATTCCCGACGTTTCGCACGTCATCAACTTCGATCTGCCCGATGAGACCGAGGGCTACATCCATCGCATCGGCCGCACCGCCAGGATGGGCAAGGCGGGCGAGGCGATCAGCTTGGTCACGCAAGAGGAACGCGTCAACCTGGCGCGGCTGGAACGCACGCTCGGCAACGCGCTCGATCGCGAGCACGTCGAGGGTTTCGAGAAAATCGAAATTCACGCGCCCAAGCCGGTGACCGTCTTCCGCTCGTCGGGTGCGCGCAATCGATCCGTGCGCAATCGCCCGCGCTCGCGCTGGGCGTAACCGCCGCAATTTCCCGGAAATAAGTCCGGCCACCACCGCGCCGATCGCAACCGCGATCGGCACGGTGGAAATCAGTACTGCCCGCTAAGCCGGGATCGGACCGGTCAGCGACGCCCGCTGCGAAATCTCGATGAAGTTGCCGTCGGGGTCGCGAATGAACGAAATCCGCGCCACCGCGCCCAGCGTCACCGGCGCCGCGCCTTCCCAAACACCCATCGACATGAAGCGTCGATGCTCTCCGTCGCAGTCGCGCACCTGCACCGTGATGTAACGCATCCCCACTGCGCGCATCGACGCGATCACGTCCACCGCGCCGGCCGTCGGTGATTTCCGGGCGCGCACCGCCGCGGGATCGTGCCTGAAGCTGATAATCGTCTCGCCCAGCTTGAAGCGGCCCGCGCCAATCCTCTGTGCTTGTAGCGCGTCGGCGTAGAAATTCTCGAAGGCGGCCTCGTCGGTGACGCCGATATGGATTTCGATCTGATTGACGCCGCGCTGGCCGTTGGGCGCCAGCTCGACCTCGTTGCCGTCGGGGTCCTGCATCGGCAGCGGCATCGGCGTGCGCGGATCGGAAATCGAAAGCTTTCGGTAGCCGCCCGCGACGCGGGCCGGGAGCGGATCGCGGAGGTGATTTATCTTGAGCACCGATCCGAGCATTCCGAAACGATATTGCCTCACGCCTTTGCCGACCGGGAGCATCTCCTCGTAGGGCAGCCGGATTCGCTCGCCGTAGAATGCGCGCATCTCGTCGAGCCGGTTGGTGAAAATTCCCACGTCCACGAATCGCTTTGCCAATTCCATTTCGATCTCCCGCAAATGCGCCGCGCGCCGGTAATATCCTCGCGCATCGCACGATGTCCATTCAATCCGGGATCGGGGCCCCCCGGCTCCGCAGACTCCGCTCGGGATGACCCCTGAAAGCTGTTGCATCGCGGATATTATTAACTATAGTTAAGTATATGCCGACTACGAACCAGAGCTGGGACCCCGACGGGTACGCGCGCAACGCACGCTTCGTCTCCGACCTCGGCGCGGCGGTGGTTGAACTGCTGGCGCCGCGGGCCGGCGAGCGAATCCTCGACCTCGGATGCGGCGACGGCGCTCTGACCAAAAAGCTCGTCGAGCTCGGATGCGACGTCGTCGGCGTCGACGCAAGCGCACCCCAGGTCGAGGCCGCCCGCCGCCTGGGCCTCGACGCGCGCGTCACCGAGGGCGAGCGGCTTGCCTTCGATGCCGAGTTCGACGCCGTCTTCAGCAATGCCGCGATCCACTGGATGAAGCCCGCCGACGACGTGATCGCCGGCGTATGGCGCGCGTTGAAGCCCGGCGGCCGCTTCGTCGCTGAGTTCGGCGGCCACGGATGCGTCGCGACGATCGAGCGTGCGCTGATCGAAGCGCTTCGACGCCGCGGCATCGACGGTGGCGCGCTCAACCCGTGGTACTTCCCGACCGTCGAAGATTATTCCGCCCGGCTCGCGCGCCGCGGGTTTGCCGTCAGGTATATCGCGCTAATCCCCCGTCCCACGCCGCTGCCGACTGCAATCAACGGATGGCTGGATACGTTTGCGCAAGTTTTCATGGCGCCGCTGGCGGATGATGATCGCGCCGGTTTCATCGACGAGGTTCGCGAAACACTCCGGCCGGATCTCTGCGACGGCGACGGTAAATGGTTCGCCGACTACGTTCGGCTGCGTTTTGCCGCCGACAAGCCGCGTGACTGACAGCCCGGGCGTTTGAGTTCCCGCGCGTCCGGCGGCAGTATCCCGTGGGAGATGAGCCTGTTCCGCGAGTTGACCGAGGGCCTGCCGCGACAAGGCCCCGGATCCCCCGAGACCACGCTGCACGCGCTCGGCCTTGCCCGCGGGCTGCCGCCGCGTCCGCGGATTCTGGACGTTGGATGCGGTCCCGGCGCGCAGACTATCGAGCTTGCACGCGCCACCGGCGGCCGGATTGTGGCGGTCGATATCCGCCAGCGATTTCTCGATGAACTGACGCAACGCGCCGGCGCGGCCGGAGTTCTGCCGCAGGTGACGACGGTCAACACTTCGATGCTCGATATGAATTTCGCCGACGCGTCGTTCGACCTGATCTGGTCGGAGGGCGCCATCTTTATCGCGGGATTTGCCGCCGGCCTTGGCGCGTGGCGGCGGTTCCTGAAGCCCGGCGGATGGATAGCGGTCTCCGAAGTGACGTGGTTGGTGCCCGATCCGCCCGCCGAAGCCGTCGCATTCTGGGCGCGAAACTATCCCGGCATGGGGTCGATCGAGCGCAATTGCCGGATTGTTGCGGACGCGGGATACGTGGACCCCGACGGGTTCGTGCTCCCGGTGCAGGACTGGCACAACTACTACGGGCCGGGCGAGACGCGAGTTGCCAGGCTGAGAGAAAAATACGCCGGCGATCGCGAGGTCCTCGCAACCCTCGACGAGGTGCAGCGCGAGTACGATCTCTTCCGCGCGCATTCCGACTCCTACGGATACGTCTTTTACGTGATGCGCAAACCCGGCGCGTGACGGCGCGCGTCGTCCCGGGCCGTCGGCCCGCTTCGCGCTCGCTTTCATTTGTTGGCGATCTGGGTTACCTGTTGCGATACAAATCACCAGCCTCGCGAGGATCGAAATGGACTTTTCACTGACCCCCAAAACCGAACAATTGCGCAAGCGCGTTTCCGACTTCATGGACCAGTACGTCTTCCCCATCGAAAAGGATGTTCAGCGCGAGATAGGCGAGAGCGGGCATACCGAGCCCCAATGCCTCAAAGACGTCCGCAAAAAAGCCAAGGCCGAGGGCCTTTGGAATCTCTTTCTGCCCGGCAAAGACGGCGCCGGTCTCAACAACCACGAGTATGCGCCCCTGTGCGAGCTGATGGGCCGCAGCCCGATTGGCGCGCGCGCGTTCAACTGCATGGCGCCCGACACCGGCAACATGGAAATCCTGTCCGAGTTCGGCACTCCCGACCAGAAAAAGAAATGGCTCCAGCCGTGTCTCGACGGCGAGATGCGCACCTGCTTCTCGATGACCGAGCCTGATACTGCCGGCTCCGATCCCACCCAGCTAAAGACCCGCGCCGTTCGCGACGGCGACTACTACGTGATCAACGGCCACAAGTGGTTCACTTCCAATGCGATTGGCTCGAGCTTCGCGATCGCGATGGTCGTGACGGACCCCGACGCGGCGCCGCATCGCCGCGCCAGCCAGATAATCGTTCCGACCGACACTCCCGGATTCAACCTGATTCGCCCCGTGCCGGTGATGGGCCACACCGGCGGCGGCGGGCATTGCGAGATTATCTACAAGGACTGCCGCGTGCCGGTGACCAACGTACTCGGCGAGGAAGGCGGCGGCTTCGCAATCTCGCAGGCGCGGCTGGGCCCGGGACGCATCCACCACTGCATGCGAATGATCGGGGTCGCCGAACGAGGGCTCGAACTGATGTGCAAGCGGGCGAACACCCGCTTCACCCACGGCAGCTTCCTCGCCGAGAAGGCCAACATCCAGGAGTGGATCGCCAACTCGCGAATCGAGATCGACTCATGCCGCCTGATGGTGATGCATGCGGCGTGGAAGATGGACACCGCGGGCAAGCGCGAAGCGCGCAACGAGATCTCGATGATCAAAGTGATGTGCGCGAACATGGTGATGATCGTCCTCGATCGCGCCATCCAGGTGTTCGGCGCGGCCGGCGTCAGCGATGACGTCCCGATCGCGCGGATGTGGCGCGACAGCCGCTCGCTGCGAATCGCCGACGGCCCCGACGAAGTGCATCGCATGACCATCGCCCGGCGCGAAGTGCGCAAGTACAAGTGAGGCCGCTGCTTCTGGTGCGCGCTCATGGCTGAAGCGATGGAAGTCGTCCCCGAATTCGGCGACGTCCGTGACGAGGAGCAGCTCGACTGGGGCAAGCTCGCCGCCTACTTGCGCGGCAAGATCCCCGGCGCTGACGCGCCGATGACCGTCAAGCAGTTTCGCGGCGGATCGTCGAATCTCACCTACCTGCTGCGCTTCGACGACCGCGAATGGGTGATGCGCCGGCCGCCATTCGGGCCGCTGCCCGTGGGCGGCCATGACATGGGCCGCGAGTACAAGGTGCTCTCGCGGCTGTGGGAAGTTTTCAAGCCGGCGCCGCGCGGGATGCTCTACAGCGACGACGCGTCGATCGTCGGCGCGCCATTTTTCGTGATGGAGCGACGCAATGGGATCGTCATCAAAAATCGTGAGCCGCTGCCCGTGGAGCTTGGCAACGATCCGGCGACGTTTCGCGCAATCTCGGAAGGATTCATCGATACGCTGGCCGATTTGCACGCCGTCGATTACGCGGCGATCGGACTTGGCTCGCTGGGCAAGCCCGACGGATTCCTGAAGCGCCAGGTAACCGGATGGATGGGGCGATGGGAGAAGGCGAAGACCCGCGAAGTGCCGCTGATGGAGAAGCTCGGCGCCTGGTTTCTCGACAACATTCCCGCGTCGCCGCCGCCGGTGCTCGTGCACAACGACTTCTACCTGCACAACATCATGCTCGGCGCCTTCAATCACGGCGATGTGGTCGGAGTATTCGACTGGGAAATGTCCACCATCGGCGATCCGCTGGTCGATCTCGGCATCGCGATTGGCTACTGGCGCGACAAGAGCGACCCGCCCGAACTGGTGATGACCTCCTACGGCGAGGCGCACACGCTGCGCCGCGGCTTCATGACCCGCGACGAACTGGTGCATCGCTATGCGAGCCGCACCGGCCGCGACGTGAGCGGCATCCCGTTTTATTGGGCGTGGGCGCATTGGAAGACTGCGACGGTCGTCGAGCAAATCTACGTGCGCTACGTGCGCGGGCAGACCACCGATCCGCGCTTCGCGCTGATGGGTCCGATGGCGCCGGCGCTCGCATTCGCCGCCGCGCAGGTCGCGTCGCGCCTGGGCTTCAAGGAGTAGCGGTTTTGCTGGGCTGCGAACGGATGGCCTGATCCGTTTTTTGTGTCATCCTGAGCGAAGCGAAGGATCTCGCGCGCGCAAGCGCGCGGCGTGACCCATTCCGTTGGATGCTTCACATACAACGCGATACGTGGAATACTTGATTGCGTGATCCGGAGCTTTCGCGACCGCGATACTCGGGCGATCTTCAATCGCGAACGTGTCCGGAAATTCGAGAGTATCGCAAACGTCGCGCATCGGAAGCTTCGCGAGATTCATCGGGCGGCAAGATTGTCAGATCTTGGGGCATTGCCTGGAAACCGGCTGGAAGCGCTAAAGGGAAATCGAGCCGGCCAACACAGTATAAGGATCAACGACCAGTACCGCGTCTGCTTCATCTGGGACCAAAAGGACGCGTACGACGTGGAAATCGTGGACTATCACTGAGGCTTCGACCCAAATCCTGGAGGCACGCACACATGGCTCGCGCAAAGAAGATACCGCCGCTTCATCCGGGCGAGGTCTTGTACGAGGACTTCATCGTTCCGACCGCCATCAGCATCCATCGGCTCGCGATGGATCTGCGGGTGCCCGCTAATCGGATCGCGGAAATCGTAAAGGGCGAGCGCGCGATCTCGGCGGACACTGCGCTTCGCCTCGCTCGTTATCTCGGTACGTCGGCGGAATTCTGGCTGGGATTGCAGAGCGACTACGAACTCGAAAAAGCCAAAGACGAGTTGGCGGCGAAAATCGCTCGCGAGGTCCGTCCGCGCAAGCGCGCGGCGTGACGCGCGGCGGCTGCGCTCCCCTTTTCAGCCAGCGGCAACTAGGCTATCCAAGGTAGAAGGCGGCTAACAATTATCCCGGCCCGGAGGTTTCCCAGTCTTGCACGCCATCGATTACGAAGCCCCAACCACGCTCGAGCAGGCGGTCAGCATCCTCAAAGCCCACGGCGAGAACGCCCGCCCGTTCTGCGGCGGCACCGATATCATCATCCAGTTGCGCGCCGGAGTCCGCCGCACCGAGCACCTGGTTGACGTCAAGAAAATCAAAGAGCTGCAAACTCTGTTCTTCGATGCGAAGCAGGGATTGCGGCTCGGCGCGGCCGTGCCTTGCATCGAGGTAAGCGAGAGCGACGTGATGCGCCGTCATTACCCCGGCTTGACCGAGGCGGCCCATCTCATCGGCTCGCTGCAGATTCAGAACCGCGCCTCGGTGGGCGGCAATCTGTGCAATGGATCGCCGGCCGCGGACACTACGCCCGCCCTGATAGCGCTCGGCGCGCGCGCCCGAGTCGTCGGCCCCAATGGCGAGCGCGAGGTGCCGGTCGAGGCTTTCGTCGTCTCGCCGGGACGCACCGTGCTCAAGCCCGGCGAGTTGCTGGTCGAACTGCTGATTCCGGCGCCCGCGCCGCATTCCAGCGACGCGTATCTTCGATTCATCCCGCGCAACGAGATGGATATCGCGGTGGTCGGCGTGGGAGCGTCGCTTACCCTCGACGGCGACACGGTGAAGGCGGCGCGGATCGCGCTGGGCGCCGTTGCGGCGACTCCGATCCTCGCAGCCAAAGCCGCCGACGCGATCATCGGTAAGAAACTCGACGACGCGGCCCTCGAGGCCGCCGGCCATGCGGCGAGCGACGCCTGCTCGCCCATCGATGACATGCGCGGGACGGCCGAATTTCGGCTCCACATCGCCGCGGTGCTCACGCGACGAGTCCTCTCAATCGCCGCCGAACGCGCGAAAAAGAACTGAATCACACCGACGCAAACACCAACGGCACATAGAACAATGTCCAAAAAGACCCTGGTAGAAGCGACGATCAACGGCGAAACGGTCGAGTTCCTGTGCGAGCCGCGCCAAAGCCTGCTCGAAGCGCTGCGCGACGTGCTCGAGTTCACCGGCTCGAAGGAAGGATGCCTGACCGGCGATTGCGGTGCTTGCACCGTGCTGGTCGACGGCCGCGCGGTATGCTCGTGCCTGGTGCTTGGCGTCGAAGCGCAAGGCAAGAACATCGTGACCGTCGAAGGACTCGCCACCAACGGCGTGCTTTCCGTCTTGCAGAACAAGTTTCTCGAGCACGCGGCCTTGCAGTGCGGCATCTGCACGCCCGGATTGCTGATTTCGGCGAAGTCGCTGCTCGATCGCAATCCGAAACCGACCGAGCACGAAGTTCGCTACGCGCTGGCCGGGAACCTGTGCCGATGCACCGGTTATGACAAGATTGTGAAGGCGGTGCTCGATGCGGCTGCGGATATTCGCTCGCAGGGCGAAGCCAAAGCGGCCGCCCGCTGAGCGCATCGCAGTACTGACAGGACTACCGATACGACCAGGCGATCCGAGAGGTAAGCTATGGCGGCATCAACTACGACAGGCGATTTCAAAGTCATCGGCACGCGTCCGATTCGGCCCGACGGCGTCGACAAGGTGACGGGCCGCGCCAAGTTCGGCGCCGACTACGCATTCCCCGGGATGCTGCACGGCAAGGTGCTGCGCAGCCCGCACGCCCACGCGATTATCAAATCGATCAAGATTGACAAGGCGCTCAAGCTCCCCGGCGTGAAGGCTATCGTCACCTCGAAGGATCTCCCGGATGCCGAGAACAAGCTCGAGCAGGCCGGCGAGATGACCATCAACCCGATGTACCTGTCGATGAACATCCTCGCGCACGACAAGGTCCTGTATGACGGCCATGCGATCGCCGCCGTCGCCGCGACCAGCCCGCATATCGCCGATGAAGCGTTGCGCCTGATCGAAGTCGAATACGAAGTGCTGCCGCCCGTGATGACCGTCGATGCCGCCATGAAGCCGGGCGCGCCGATTCTGCTCAAGGATCTGCGCAACAACGAGGAAGGCGACAAGCCGACCAACGTCGCGCAGCACTTCCAGTTTAAACGCGGCGACGTCGCGGCCGGATTCAAGGCGGCCGACTATGTGATCGAGCGCGAATTCAACACCGCGATGGTGCACCAGGGATACATCGAGCCTCACAACGCCGTCGGTATCTACAACTCCGACGGACAGGCAACGATTTACTGCTCGACCCAGGGCGCCTTCGACGTGCGCTCGCTGAGCGCGTACGTGTTGGGGATGCCGGTGGGCAAAATCAAAGTCGTGCCGGCCGAAATCGGCGGCGGCTTCGGCGGCAAGACCACCATCTACCTCGAGCCGCTCTCGGTGCTGCTCTCGAAGAAGACCGGCGCCCCCGTCAAGCTCGTCATGTCGCGCTCGGAGGTGCTCCGCGCGAGCGGACCGACCCCGGGCGGGAAAATCAAATTGAAGATGGGCGCGACCAGGGACGGCAAGCTCGTCGCCGCCGAAATCTGGATGGCATACGAGGCGGGCGCGTTCCCGGGCTCGCCGGTGGCAGCCGGCGCGCTGTGTATCATCGCTCCCTACCTCGTCGAGAATTTTCAAATCGACGCGTACGACGTGGTGGTCAATCGGCCCAAGACCAACGCCTATCGCGCGCCGGGCACAACCCAGGCCGCGTTCGCGTCCGAGACCGTGATCGATGAACTGGCCGAGAAATGCGGAATCGATCCGATCGACTTCCGGATCAACAACGGGGTCAAAGAAGGCTCCCCGCAGATCATGGGTCCTCCCTTCAAGCGCATCGGATTTATCCAGACCTGCGAAGCGATCAAGAACAGCCCGCATTACAAGTCGAAACTGACCGGCAAGTTCCGCGGACGCGGCGTCGCGTCGGGGTTCTGGTTCAACGCCGGGATGCAGTCGTCGGCAACGGTCAATATCCACACCGACGGAACCGCCAGCGTCGTCACCGGCTCGCCGGATATCGGCGGCTCGCGCGCGTCGATGGCGATGATCACTGCGGAAGTGCTCGGAATGCCGATGACCGACGTGCGGCCGATCACCGCCGACACCGATTCGATCGGGCATACCGACGTGACCGCCGGTAGCCGCGTTACTTTCGCAACCGGGATGGCGGTGTACGAGGCGGCCAGGGACGCCGTGCGCCAGTTGATCGAGCGCGCCGCCAAGGTCTGGGAGAAGAAGCCCGACGAAGTCGA
The DNA here is from genome assembly GCF_050013435.1 of Binatus sp. (SeqCode). Classification (GTDB taxonomy): domain Bacteria; phylum Desulfobacterota; class Binatia; order Binatales; family Binataceae; genus Binatus. The sequence continues at coordinate 16,167 of NZ_JBEKFG010000071.1, forward strand.
ATTCCGCGACGGCATGCTCCACGCCAAAGGCAACGGCGTGCCCCCGATGTCGATCAAGCAGCTCGCACCACGCTTCCCCCGCACCGGCGGTCCGATCACCGGCCGCGCCAGCGTCAATGCGCGCGGCGTGGGCCCTGGATTTGCCACCACCGTCGTTGACGTCGAGGTCGATCCCGATACCGGCAAGGTGCAAGTGCTGCGATGCACCATCGCGCAAGACGCCGGCAAGGCGATTCATCCGAGCTACGTCGAAGGACAAATGCAGGGCGGAACCGCGCAGGGAATCGGCTGGGCGCTCAATGAGGAATACTTCTACGACGACAAGGGCACGCTGCGTAACTCCGGCTTCCTCGACTACCGGATTCCGACCTGCCTCGACTTGCCGATGATCGAAACGGTCATCGTCGAGGAAGCAAACCCCGGCCATCCGCTGGGCGTGCGCGGCGTAGGCGAGGTGTCGATCGTGCCGCCGGTGGCAGCGGTCGCCAATGCGATCTACCGCGCGGTGGGCGTCAGGATGACCCAGGCGCCGATGTCGCCGCCGAGGTTGCTCAAGGCGATCTTGAAGCATCGCGCCGCCGCGCAACATTCCGCAGCGGCGGATTGATCACGAGTGATTGAAAGGTGGCGGGCGAAGCCGCCCGCCCCTTATTTTTTTGCAATGCCAACCGTCGTGATTCCCGCACTGCTGCGCAAATTCACCGGCGGCGTCGAGCGAGTCGAGCTGCCGGGAAGATCGATCCGCGAGCTGATTCGGCAGCTTGGCGAGCGGTTCCCAGGAATTGACAAGCAGTTACTCGAGGACGGAGACATCCGGCCGTCGATCGCGGTATCAATCGACGGTGAAATAGCCACCGGCGGCGTACTCGATACCGTTGCCGAGAACAGCGAAGTTCATTTCATTCCCGCGCTCGGCGGCGGCGAAGTCTGAGCGCCAAAAAGCGCAGGCGAAGGCCGCTTTTCTCTGTGGATGGCCGGTCCGGAGGGTTCCGTAGCGTTCTTGCAACACACCCGCACTTAAGTACAATACGTTTGCTAGCCGGGGTTTGCCCCCCTTTTCCCGGTTGGCTGCGGGCCGGGCGGAGCAATCTGCCTGGCCCTAATTTATTGCTCAGAATAATTCCCCGACTGCATCGCGGATTAAATTTCCTTCCCAAGCGCTGCGCCCTTGCTGGTCGCAGGATTCCCCGTTTGATCGTCACGATCAAACGCCCCCGTTTTGATTAGCAATGCTAATACCTCTCCGACCTTCGACATTTCGCTTTTCTTGCCACACATTTGTAACGCCTATATAACTCTCGTAGCTACTAGAAATGGGGCGCTCATGACCGACAAATACTTGTTTGCGTCAGCCTGCGAGCAGTTGAGGTTGAGTGTATGGGCCAAGGGTGAATGCGCCTTAGGGTATAACCCGATTTTCTACCGTCGCGATGTATTCGGTGCTTGGATGCAGTACAACGCGCACGGCAATACCCTGTCACATTTTGGCTGGGAGATTGGTTACATTAAGCCCGTCGAAGAAGGCGGGACCAACGAGCTTTCGAATCTTCAACCCGTCCAGTGGCGGAACAACCGCACCCGAAACCGAATCGCCCCCCATCCCTAATCCATCTCGCCCTGAATTGCAGCGTGCCCGTAGCAGAGCCCGCGCGCGACAACGGAGCGCGGCCTTAACATTGGGTGCAGGGGTCACCCCTGCCGCGCGCGGCCCCTCGCCAACGGTTTAATACTGCGCTGCCGTCGCCACGGCCAGGGCTCACCCCCGGCCGTTGGCACGGCGAGTATTAGAAGCCTGCACGCCGGCACCTCTTCTATCGTGTAGTCGTGAAAAGATGCGCTGCGCAGATTTTCGCGTCTTCTCACTGCGGGTGCAGGGGCTCACCCCCGGCCGCGCGCGACAACGGAGCGCGGCCTTAACATTGGGTGCAGGGCTCAGCCCTGCCCTACCGCACGCGTGGCCGGAAGACCAGCACCGAGCACGGCGAGTTGCGCACCAGCTTCTCGCTGACGCTGCCGATCAGAATATGCTCGCCGCCGGTCCGTCCGTGCGTAGCAACCACGATCAGGTCGATCAACTGCTCTTTGGCGTAGTTGACGAGCTTCTCAACCGGAGGCCCGACCACGGCGCACGTGATGACCTTCTTTGAATTGCCGAGCTCGTCCTTCTTGATGCGCGCGAGTTCCTCCTCCGCCTGTTCGAGCATCGCGCCTTCCCGCGCCAGCTCGCGGTTCTGCTCGATCGTGGACGGGATCAGCCTTTGCTGCGGCGCGATCACGTGCACCAGGTGAATTTCCTCGGCGCCGAGATCCTTCGCCAGTTCCATCGCGCCGCGCATCGCTTCCATCGAGTGTGTCGAAAAGTCGATTGGGGTGAGAATTTTTTTGATATTCTGAATCATGAGAGCCTCCCGAGGATGATAGACAGACTCTGGAATTACCACGGCCTTCGCCGCCTCTGCAAACCCGCCCCGATCTGTGCCATTATCTCGGCAGACCGCTGCCTCCGTCGCTGCCACCAGCAAAGAAAGGATTGCTCATGAAGGGAACTGTTTTCCACGGACCCCACGACGTGCGCGTCGAGCAGGTCGATGACCCCGCGCTCAAGACCCCCACCGACGCGATGGTGCGAATCACGCGCGCGGGAATTTGCGGCTCCGACCTGCACTTCTATGAAGGCGCTTTGCCCATCGTGCCCGGCTTCGTGCTGGGTCATGAGGGCGTCGGCGTGATCGAGGAAGTGGGGGCCGGCGTCGTTCGGCTCAAAAAGGGGGATCGGGTCGTCGTGTCGGGCGTGGTTGCCTGCGGGCGATGCTACTTCTGCCGGCGCGGGCAATCGTCGCAATGCGCGGAAAGCGGATCCGCCATCTTCGGCTACGGAGCCAATTCCGCGGGCAAGCTCGGATGGCTGGGGGGCGCGCAATCCGAG
>NZ_JBEKFG010000072.1:0-18832 GCF_050013435.1 Binatus sp. (SeqCode)
ACCGCTGGCATGGCCGGCGCAACGCGACGCCCTCGGTATCGGGTAACCAGGGATCCGCGACGCAGTTTCCCCCGAACCTTCAAAGCTGATCGATTGAAATTTAGCGGAGGCGGCGATGGTTGAGCGCGAATATTGCCCGCTGCGGCGAAGCGAACCGTTTTCATTTCGCGCAGAGAGGATGCCGGCCATACCCGGAGAATCCCGCGTAAGCCCGCTTTCTCCGGTGCGCTACAAGTGGAAACAACCCCGCCTTTCGCGCGGTATTTCCGCCTTCTCCAAATTGGAGCTAAAACCTACAGACTGTGTGGCGGAGAGGGGGGGGGGGATTTGAACCCCCGAGGGTTTTATCCCTGCCGGTTTTCGAGTTCGACGGAATACCGTCCGCCAGCGTCCACACTAAGCAATCTCCTACATTAGTCAGTCCGCCTGAGTGCGTATTCCTCGCCGGCGTTCGCCCCCTTGGTGGTCGAGGTGGTGGTCAGAATTTCGCGCGCGAAATGCACGTCGCCATCTTTACTTGTGCCTGCCCTCGCACCGCTGCGGTTGCGAGCCTTCGTCAGTTCCTGATCTGGCAAAGCCATGTAAACCCTTAAGAGCGCCTTCACTTGATTGAATGTGAAACCCGCCGTGGGTTTCACGCTTCCTTGGGCAGGGGTGACCCCTGCACCCGGTGATAGGAAAAGATGCGGGCTCCGCCCTGTTAGAGGCACATCCGTCATGCCGTCGCGCGCTACGGACACCAAGCCGATGAATCCAGCCACAGCGCGCTACGGCAACAGCAACAGCTTAAACACGATGGGCAAAGCGACGGGCAAGATGTAAATGCTTATTTCTTCGCGGCCTTGCCGGTTCCCGAGAGCGGCACGCGCTGTGGCGAGCCGGTCACGTTGTCAGTAATCAGCAGTTTTGCAGTCTGCAGCAACGTGTCCGGCGGCGTGAAGGTCACCGACACCTTGCAACTCTTGCCGGGATCGAGCGTTTGTTCGCATCCCGACGTCACCCTGAACACCGGCGGCGACGCGCTCTCGCTCTCGATGATCACCGCCAAACCTTTTTTCTTGCTGCCCGCGTTCTTGATCGTGAGCGTCTTGGCCTTGCTGGTAGTTTCGACTGTCACCGTTTTTCCGAATGCCAGCGAAGCGGGACTGATAGTCAGCTTCTCGGAGATCGGAGTCAAAGCTAAAGCGTTGATCAGGCCGGCCCCGTTCGGACTGCCCCATCCGGTCGACAAGTCGTAGCCGACGGTGCACCCGTCGGTGTTGCCTCCAGTGCGGCAGTCGTGGAAGTCAGCGTCATAGTTCGAGCTCAAACCGATCGCGTAAAGGGCCGGATTGATGAAACCGAGCGTGGTGCTTGCTCCGTTAGAGAGATACTGTTCATTGGCAAGAGCCAGGTAGCCGGCCCACATGGGTGTCGCAAAGCTGGTGCCACCATAAAGGTTGGCGCTGCAAGCCTCCTGGTCAGCGCAGACGTAAAAGCTAAAATCCGCATTTGCAGCAACGTCCGGGCCGTTGCGATAAGTTTGGGAACATTTGGCGCAGCCCGCGGCCGCAGTCACCTGCCAGGAGGGAATCGGAAAGTCGTCCGGCCCAATGCCGCCGCCACTGTCCACCCAACCTGTTTCCGAGGCCCAGGCTCCCCCCGCGCCGGTTGTTTCTAAGTCCGTTCCGCCCACCGCCGTGAGATACACGCTATCCGACGGCCAATAAAAGTCGCTCGAGCTCCACGTACCGTCGTCGCCGGTATCGATAAACAAGTTCTGACCCTGCGCCGCGAATTCCTCGAAGTAGGGGTCGTCGGTGGTGGGGTCCGAGGGTTTCCACTGCCAGGAGCAGCTCAGTTGAGCGTTCAGCGGGCTGGCCGTGGCCATGGCGTTAAAAATGCCGGAATCGTCGATGGTTTGCCCCGCCAAGCCGCCAGTTCCGATGTACATCACCAGGCTGGACATGCCCGGGGCCATGCCCAGCGCCTGGGTCATGTCCAAGGTCTGTTCCGTATCATCGCAGAGATCTGCAAAGATGCAGCTCGTGCTCTGGGTGTCGACGGACTGGAGCGTGATTGGCACGTTGTTCGTTTGGCCTACGTTTGTATAGTAGGTCGTCAGGTCAGTCAGATCGGTGCCAAGAAACTCGAACAACCCGAGCGATTGGCCGCTGCCGGTGAGCGCTGTCTTACCGTAGTATGCCGCCCTCATGTCGCTGCCCAAAAAAGAATCCGAGGGGCCTGAGCCGGTGGTGGCGCCGGACCTCACAGCCGGATCACTCGCATCGCGACGCACCAGGGCGGGGCGCGGGGTCGAATAGTTGTCCAGGCCCGTGATGTGCCACAACTGGACCGCCAAGTCCGCCATGGGCTCCCGGTCCGGAGCGAAGAAGGTGCGGTTTTCGGTGGGGTGCTGGTAGACGCCCATCCTCAGATGGAATGCTCTCTCAATACTCGCCACCGACCCCGTGACATCCAGGTTCATGCGATTGCGGGAGGTGCCAACCACTCGAAAGCCGTTCGCCTTCGCGAAGCCGATCACGGAGTCATAATCCGCCTGGCTGGGACCAAACCTTGCGGTGAACTCTTCCACCGTGAGGAACTTGCGATATGACGCGCTGTGAGGATCGTAGAGTTCCTGCAGGAAGTTATCTAACTCTGCCTGGTGGCGATGCGGCAAAACAAGTACCAGCCGCATGGACTGTGTTGCGGGGAGATGTCCGACCCATTGAGCCTCCCCGTTGAGAACCGCTTCGCGCGCATGACGAGTTAACAGAGCCTGCGACTGTGCCTGGCAAACGATACTCACGGCCAACATCATCGCGACGACCGTGAGCAAAAATACACTCAATCTTCGATTCACGATTTCTTTTCACCCGGAATTTCCATTTTGACTTTTCAACCATGAGGGTTTTAGCCCGATAGCCGCTCCCGCATCAACTCGGCGCCAGTCTCGCGGTTGCGGCCCGCTCGCGGTGATCGCTGGATGACACTATATGCATCGTTTGCCCGTTTGGCGGCATCGCGTCTGATCTTTTCCTCTGACTCGACCCGAAGCGCCGGGAAATGGGTGCGCGCTGGAAATAGCGAGCCGGCCTCTCTATTCTTGACGCTGCTGCACCCCCTGTTCAGCAGAATTTTGGCAATTCACGCGATAATCCTGGCGCTCAGCTTCGCGATAATCCTCGCCGGCTCGGAATTTTTCACCAACGGCGTCGAATGGGCCGGCCATCGATTGCATGTTGCCGAGGCCGCCGTCGGCAGCCTGTTTGCCGCGGTCGGAACTGCCCTGCCGGAGACCTTCATCCCGGCGGTCGCGCTGTTGACCGGCCGCGACAGCGCTGCGGCGCATACCGCGGTCGGACTTGGAGCGATCGTCGGGGCTCCGCTGATGCTGTCCACGGTGGCGATGTGCGTGATGGGCGTTGCGGCGCTGGTGTTTCGCAAACGACGGGGACGGATCGCGCTGAAAGTGGTGCGCGAGGACGCGCGCCGGGATATCGCATTCTTCTTCCCGGTTTTTTTATGCCTGGTGATCGCAGGCACGGTCGAGATGGGCGCGGTGCTTCGCCACGTCCTCGCCGTCGCGTTGTTGATAGTGTACGCGAGCTACGCGGTTGTGATGCTGCGGCTCAAGCGCGCGGCCGGCACGCAGCTCGTGCACGGACTCTATTTCGAGTCGATTTTGCGCGGCAATCCGCTCGAACCGCGCGCATCGGCAACCGCCGCGCAAGTAATCGTGGGCGTCCTCGCGATTCTGATCGGTTCGGTCGAGTTCGTCGATCAGATCGTGGTGTTCTCAGCCTATGCGCATCTCAATCCCGGCGTACTCTCGCTCCTGCTCAGCCCGCTCGCGACCGAACTGCCCGAGAAATACAACTCCGTTGTCTGGATTCGCCAGGGCAAGGACCATCTCGCGCTCGCCAACATCACTGGCGCGATGGTCTTCCAGTCGTGCATCCCGGTTGCACTGGGGCTCGCGTTTTCGCCGTGGCATCTGACCAGTCCCGAACTGCTCGCGGGATCGATCGCGCTTGCTTCGGCGGCGATTCTTTACCTCAACGTGCGCGACTCGAAACTCGGAACTCCGGCGCTGATGATCGGCGCGGCCGCATACGCGATCTTTCTGATTGGCCTCTGGCGCCTCGGCGCGTTCTGAATCCACGCGCGGCGGCGCGTTGTCTCCCGCGAGCTTGCGGGTGCACAATCGAGGGACGCGATGACTACTTACCAGGAGATTTCGGCGCAGTTTTACGGCAACCGCCTGCTGTTTGGCGATCCCGCCGACCCGGGCGTGGTCGCGGTCGAGGTCGCATCGAAGACCGAGATCGACGTTTACCGGCGCCTGTCGGGCGAGCTTACGCGCGAGCGCCGGCCGATTCGCCTGTTTGCGCTCGTCGAGGATATTGCCTTGCTCGCAGGTTTCAGCCCCGCCCATGAGACGCGCGCGCTAAAGGGCGATTTCCGTTACCGGGTGCTGGTCACCTTCGCCTCGATCGACGCTCTGGAAGCCGCCCGGCGCCATCTCAGGAACGTGACCGGCAAGCCGCCTAACGCGCCCGACGCGCCGTACCTGGTGCTTGCCGATCCGGTCGAGCAGCATCTGATACTGAGCGGGACCACGTTTTTCATCGGGATGGATTTCAGCGAGCTGCGCCGCCTCCAACTCGATATCGAGACCTACATCTCGCCCGGCTTTGAATTTCCGTCGGCGGCGCGCGAAGGCGATCGCGTTATCGCGATCTCGCTCACCGACTCGACCGGTTTCGAGCGCTTGCTCAAGGGCACCGAGATGGACGAGCGCGCGATGCTCGAGGAGATGGTGCGAATCGTCCAGGAGCGCGATCCCGACGTCGTCGAGGGCCACAATCTGTTTCGTTTCGATCTCGAATACCTCGAGACGCGGGCGCGCCGCCACAAGCTGAAGCTCAAGCTGGGGCGCGATGGCGGCGAGCTGCGCGCCCGCCCGTCGCGCATGCAAATTGCCGAACGGTCGATCGCCTACCGCCGCTACGACATCCCGGGCCGCAGCATCATCGACACCTGGATCCTCGCGCAGCACTACGATATCTCGAGCCGCGAACTGGAGAGCCTGGGGCTCAAGCCGCTTGCGCAACACTTCGGGCTGGCGCGCAAGGGTCGCGTGTACATCGACGCGTCGAAAATCAGCCACTACTTCGAACACGAACCGGAAAAGCTCTACGAGTACGCGCTCGATGACGCCCGAGAGACGCGCGCGCTGGCCGAGACCCTCTCTCCCAGTTACTTCGTGCAAGCGCAGATATTCCCGTACTCGTACCAGAGCGCGGTGCTGCGCGGCAACGCGACCAAGATTGACGCGCTCATGATGCGCGCCTACCTGGCTGCCGGGCATTCCATCCCCGAGCCTTCCCTGCCTGCGCCGGTCGCGGGCGGTTACACGGAGGTTCGCCGATGCGGTGTCGCCCACGGCGTCCTTCACTGCGACGTGACCTCGCTGTATCCGTCGTTGATGCTGCAATATCGGCATGCGCCGGCTGCTGACCGCCTCGGCGTGTTCCTCAAGATGCTTGGCGATCTGCGCAGCTTCCGGGTGCAGGCCAAGCGGCTGGCGCGCGAACTCAAGGGCACCGACCGGCGCAACGCCGACGCGCTCCAGCAGACGTTCAAGATTCTCATCAATTCATTTTACGGCTACCTGGGTTTTTCGCTCGGCCATTTCAATGACTTCGGCGCGGCCAACGCGGTAACCAGGCGCGGACGCGATCTGATTCAGCGTGCAGTGGCGAAACTCGAGGAGCACGGCGCGCAGGTTATCGAGGTCGATACCGACGGAATCTATTTCGTGCCGCCTCCCGACGCCGCCAGCGCGGAGGGCGCGGACCGGCTCCTGGAGCAGGTTGGATCGATTATGCCCGAGGGAATCCGGCTGGAAATCGACGGCCGTTACCGCGCGATGTTCTCCTACAAAATGAAAAATTACGTCCTGCTGGACGAGACGGGAAAGATGACCATTCGCGGCTCGGGGCTGCGCTCGCGGGGACTCGAACGCTTCCAGCGCCGCTTCATGGAGGATATGTTCCGCATGCTGCTGGAGGATCGACGCGGCGAAATTCCGAAACTCCACGCCGACTATCGCGCGCGCCTGGCCCGCCACGAAATAGGAATCGCCGACCTGATGAAGACCGAGACGCTGCAGGATTCGCTCGACACTTATCGCAACAAAATCGGTGACAACAGCCGCAATCCCGCGGCGGCCTACGAGCTTGCGCTCAAGGCCGAGCGACCGTACCTGGCCGGCGATCAAATTTCATACTACGTCACCGGGCGCGGCGCGCGCGCGGCGGTGAATGCGTTCGCGAAGATGGCGGCGGAGTACGACCCGGACAATCCCGACGAAAACGTCGAGTACTACCAGGCCAAGCTTGCCGACCTTTTTGAAAAATTCCAGGTATTCGTCGAGCGGCCCGGTCTGTTTGCGCCGGCCGTGGAAGGCGAGGGCAATCCGGCTCAACTCTCGATGTTCGCCGCCCCGCAAAGCAAGTCCGTGGAACCGAGCACGGACCCCGAAAAGTAGCAGGGTGAAAAGCCCGAGGCGTGGTAAGCCTAGCCGGAGATGCCTGAGTTGATCGATACTGCGGGTCTGCGGAGGAAAACAATGGCCGGTGAAAAGCAGCAGCTCGATTGGGACAAGATCAGGCAATTCTGGATGCAGGTATCGATTGATATCGGCGCCGCGATGCTCGGTGCGCTGACCTATATCGGCGATCGCCTCGGAATCTTCAGCGCGCTGGCGCAAGCCGGCGCCGTCACCAGCGCGGCGCTTGCGGAGCGGACGGGCCTCAGCGAGCGCTATCTGCGCGAATGGCTCAGCGCGATGACCGCCGCCGGGTACGTGAATTACGACGCCTCGGCGAAGACCTACGCGATGCCGGCCGAGCATGCGATGGTGCTGGCGCGCGACGACTCGCCGTTTTTCGCCGGCGGCATGATCGAAATGATCGTCCCGCATGTGTCGATTGCGCCGAAAGTGATGGAGTCGTTCAAGAACGGGGGCGGCGTAGCGCAGAGCGAGTATCCGCCCGAGACGTGGGAGGCGATGGAGCGTTCGTCAGCCTCGCTATTCCGGCATCAGTTGATTCGCAATTGGCTGCCGGCAATGCCGCAAGTGGTCGCGAAGCTGAATGAAGGCGGCTCGTCGCTGGACGCCGGCTGTGGGAGCGGCCGCGCGGCGATCGCGATCGCGTCCGCATTCCCCAAGGCCCAGGTCTTCGGCTTCGACGCGCACCTCGGCTCGGTGGAGCGCGCGCGAGCAAACGCGAAAGCCGCCGGCCTGGGGGACAGAATCAAGTTTGACCTCGTTGATTGCACCAGGCTGCCGGCCGCGCAATTCGATTTCATCTCGACCTTCGACGTGGTGCATGATTCCGTCGATCCCGACGCGCTGCTGAAGTCGATTCGTGCGGCGCTCAAGCCCGACGGCACTTACCTGATGGTCGAAGTAAACGTGTCGTCGAATCTCGAAGACAACATCAATCCGATGGGGCGGCTGATGTATTCGATCAGCACGCTGTACTGCATGACGACGTCGCTCGCGCACGGCGGCGCGGGAATTGGCGCGTGCATGGGCGAGACGAAGGCGCGCGAGCTGGTCGCGGCGGCGGGATTCAAGCACTTTCGCCGGCTGCCAGTCGGGGATATGTTTTCGGCGCTCTACGAAATCCGCGTGTAGTTGTAGTTGTCGTCGATCATTGAAGACGCCGCCGGAAGGCATCCTGCAGAGCGGGCAGGGTGGTCTCCCAATCGGCGACCAACCCTATATTCGCGCGCTCGAAGATCGGCGCGTCGGCATCGTTGTTGATCGCGACGATGGTATCCGCGCGCTTGAGACCGCAGGTATGATTGGACGCGCCGCGCACTCCAATCGCAATATACAGCCGCGGATCGATCGATTTGCCGGTTAACCCGACCTGCAATTGCCGCGGCACCCATCCATTGTCCGTCACGCGCCGGGTCGCGCATATCGCGGCGCCGAGCACTCGCGCGAACACCGCGGCTTTCGTGACCCCGTCAGGCCCACCGACTCCCATACCGATGCCAACGACAACTTCGGCGCCCTCCAGCGGCGCAATGGTGGCGTCGAGGATCGAGTGCGCCTTGATGAGCCGGCTTTTCGGCGCGCTCAGCTCAGGCCGCGCGATCCGAATCTCCGCATCCCTGGCTTGCGATGGCGCCGCGAGTTCGAGCACGCCCGGCCGCACCGTCGCCATCTGCGGAAATGTTTTCGAGTAGATCGACGCGACGATGTTGCCGCCGAAAGCCGGCTTGAGCGCGACCATCCGACGCTCCGAGTCGAGCTCGATATCGATCGCATCGCCGGTGAGTCCCAGGCTCAAGCGCGCGGCCAGCCGCGGTCCCCAGTCGCGCCCGCGCTCGGTCGCGCCGATCAAAATTCCCCACGGCGCGTGCGTCAAAACGAGTTTCGCAACAGCCTCGGCGGTGGCTTCGGGAGTGTATGAAGCCAGCGCGGGATGCTCGACGAGCAGCACCTGGTCAGCACCGAAACTCGCAAGGCACCCCGCGTGTCGCGCGATCGCGCCGCCGAATCCCACCGCGACGAGCGCGCCGCCGAGCCGCGACGCGAGCTCGTCGCCGCGCGAAAGCATCTCGAGCGTGCCGCGCGTGAGGCGGCCTTCAAGGTCGGTCTCGCACACGATCCACAGGTCACGGCTGCGACTGCTCGCACGCCGCGCCGATCCGATCGAACGGCGAACGTGCGCGCGCGGGTTGAGCGCGCCGATTGTTCCAAGCGCCGAGATCACCTCGGCTGCGGCGCGTTCGGCGTCGGTCGAGTCGATAAATTTGCATTCGGTTTTCGGCGTCGCGACGGCGCGAACGTCGCCCACCCACGTCGGCGAACCCGCCAGTCCGAATTCTTGCGGATCGGCGCCGAGCTCGGCCGCGCGCACGGATTGAATGGGCCTGGTCTTCGCCTGCTCGGATGCGCCCGGCTTCAGCTTGACGGGCGGTGCGATGCGCTCGGCGCAGGTGATGACCGCGGGCATCGCAGCCTCGATTTCCTCGAAGCCCTCGTCGCTTTCACGCTCGGCGCGAATTGTGCGTCCGTCGATTTCCAGTTTTCGCGCGCCGGTTATCTGCGCGGCGCCGATCAGTTGCGCAATTTCGGGGCCGACCTGCCCCGTCTCCGCATCGAGCGAATACTTGCCGAGCAGGATGAGATCGAAGTTTCCGCGCGCCAGCCAAAGCGCGAGCGCACGCGCCGTTGCGAGCGTGTCCGCTCCCGCGAACGCGCGGTCTTCCAGGTGCACCGCGCGGTCCATCCCCATCGCGAGCGCATCCACCAGCGCGTCGCGCGCCTGCGGCGGCCCCATCGTGACGACGATAGTCTCGGCGCCGTGACGATTTTTCAGCTCGACGGCGAGCGAGATCGCGCGCAGATCGAAGGCGCTGATCACATTGGGACCGTCGCGCTTGATCGTCCTGGTCGCGGCGTCGAAGTTGGCTTCCTCGACGAGCGGTATCTGCTTGATGCAAACGGCAATCTTGAGCACGCCGGCTACTCCCCGTCCCGACGAGGCTAGTTGAGCGCGCCGGGCGCAGGCAACAAAGCGCGAGGTTGCGCTTACCGGCGCCGCTACGATCAGGTAGTTTCGCGATGTGGGTTTTTATCGACTCGCGGCCGCCGCCGCACTGTGTGTGTATGCCCTGGCGCTGGCGCCGGCGGCGCACGCGGCAGCCCGGATGCGGATCGTATCGCTGGCGCCGTCGGTTACCGAGACGCTGTTCGCGCTGGGCGCGGGTCCCGACGTCGTCGGCGTCTCGCAGTATTGCGACTATCCTCCGCAGGTGCGCGATCTGCCGCGGGTCGGTTCCTTTCTGACGCCGAATCTCGAAGCGATCATCGCGCTGCGGCCCACGCTGGTCGTCGGGCTTGAACTGTCGTCGGACGTGCGCCAGATTCGCGCGTTGAGTTCGATGGGTTATCCGGTGCTGATGGTCAGCGACGATTCTTTGCAACAGATCGAAACGGGTATCGAAACGGTGGGTGCGCGAATCAATCGCCGGCCGCAAGCGCGTCAGCTGGTCGCGGACATTCAGGCGCAGATCGCCGCAGTCCAAAATCGCCTGGCAAACGTAAAGCCGCAGCGTGCGTTGATGCTCGTCGGTCATGAGCCGCTCGTCGCGGTGGGGGCCGGCACGTATCTCGATGAGCTCATGCGCATCGCGCGCGCCGACAATATCGCCGCGGCAGCCGGCCAGCAGTGGCCGCATCTGAGCATGGAGTACATCATCGCGATGCGTCCCGAGGTCGTGCTCGACGGTTCGATGGGCACCGATCCGTCGTCGTCGAGCGGCTTCTGGGAAAGATATCCGGCGATTCCGGCGGTGCGCGACCATCGCGTCCTCGGCTATCCGCAGGATCCCGTTTTCCATGCCGGCCCGCGGGTGGGACAGTCGCTCGAGATAATCGCGCGGATGATTCATCCCGAGGCATGGGATCGCGCCGCCGCCGGTGCCCACCAGTGAATCCGGCCGCCGGCAATCATCCGCCGCAGCGCAACTCCGCCGCGCACCTGACGCGCTCGCGGCTGCTCCGGATACTGGCGGCGCTGGCAATTCTGCTGATCGTTTGTGCGGCGGCGGGCGGGTTGTTCGGCAGCGCGCATATCAGCCTGGTGCGCGCATTTTCCGATCCCGGCAGTCCCGATCACGCGATTTTCTTCGGCGCCCGATTGCCGCGCGTGCTGATGGGCGTGATCGTCGGCGCGATACTGGCCGCGGTCGGAACGGCTCTGCAAGCGCTCGTGCGCAATCCGCTGGCCGAGGGCGGCATCCTCGGAATATCCGGCGGCGGCGCGCTCGGCGCGATACTCGCGATGGTGATGTCGGCGAAACTCGGCGGCGGCGAGGTGGCCGTACCGCTGTGCGCCTTCGGCGCGGCGCTGCTCTCGACGGTGGCGGTTTACCGGCTCGCGATGGTTGACGGCCAGCTCGAACCGTTCACGCTGCTGCTGGTCGGCGTGATCTTCAACGCGTTCTGGGGCGCGGCAATCATGCTGGTGAACAGCGTCGTCAACTTCTACTACGCGCGCAGCATTCTGTTCTGGCTGATGGGCAGCCTCGAGGCGCCGACCTATCGCGAAGCGGCGATGGTCGCGGGTTTGGGAATGGCCGGCTTCGCGGTGCTGATGTTTCAAGCGCGCGATCTGAACCTGCTCAGTCTCGGCGACGAGTCGGCGGCCGAACTCGGCGTTGACGTGGACCGCCTGCGGCGCACGATCTTCGTCGCGACCTCGGTGATGATCGGCGCCGCGGTCTCCGTCAGCGGAATCATTTCATTCGTCGGACTGATCGTTCCGCATACTTTGAGATTGGTGTTCGGCGCGGATCATCGGCTCCTGCTGCCGGCGTCGCTGATCGGCGGCGCCGCATTCATGGTCGCGGCGGACCTGGTCGCGCGCGTCGCGATCGCGCCGGCCGAAATTCCCGTCGGCGCGATCACCGCGCTATGCGGCGGCCCGTTCTTCATCTACATGCTGCGCCGCGAAGGCAGGAGAACGCTTTCGCTATGACGACGCCGTCGCGCGACACCGCCGCCGCCATGCGTGCGAGCGCGATTCACGCGGGATATCCGGGGGTGCCCGTGCTGCACGGCGTCTCGATCGAAGTGGCGGCGGGCGAAATGCTCGCCATCGTCGGTCCCAACGGCGCCGGCAAGTCCACGCTGCTCAAGGTGCTCGGCGGCTCGATAAAGCCCAGTGCGGGAAGCGTCGAACTTTTCGGCCGGCCGCTCGATTCGATCGATCGCCGGGAATTCGCGCGCACGGTTGCGTCGGTTGGCCAGGAAAACGCGGTCACATTCCGCTTCACGGTGCTGGAAATCGTGCTGATGGGACGCGCGCCGCATCTCGGCGCCTTCGGCTTCGAGAGCCCGCGCGATTTGGAAATCGCGTCCGCGGCGCTCGACCGCTTCGACCTGCTCGGGCTTGCCGCGCGCCACGTTCAGGAACTGTCCGGCGGCGAACGCAAGCGCGTGTTCCTGGCCCGCGCGCTCGCCCAGGAGCCGAAGATTGCGCTGCTCGACGAGCCGACCGCATTTCTGGATCTCAAGCACGTCGCCGAAATCTTCGCGCGCTTTCGCCAGCTATGCGCCGAGCGCGGCATGGCCGTAGTCGCGACGCTTCACGATCTCAATGCCGCCGCGCTCTATGCCGATCGCGTGCTGTTGCTTGCCGATGGCGCCGCGGTCGCGTATGGAACTCCCGCGGAAGTTCTGACCGCGGAAAATCTGCGCCGCGTTTACCAGACCGAGGTGTACGTCGGGCGCAATCCCTCGACGGGTGCGCTCATAATTCTGCCCGCCGCGCTTCCCAACGCCCGCGCATAAGTGTGTGTCCCGGCCTCCGCGGCGGTGACGCTCGCCCGATGACCGCGCCACTTTCCCTCAACCAGTTCTACCAGGGACGAAGTCCCGCATCCTTTCCCTGGCATCGGGTGCAGGGGTCACCCCTGCCCAAGGAAGTGTGAAACCCACGGCGGGTTTCACATTCAATAAAGTGTGAGTTCCCGATTAGCCTGTTTGCCCGTTCGAGCACGCGCCGGTACTCTGTACGTAGATGTCCCCTGCTCCGACTGAGTCTTTGAATCTCGTATTCGACGCCGACGACACGCTCTGGGATTCCAATATCCATTTTCTCGAGGCGTTCGATTTCTTCGCTGCGGCCGTTGGCGACGCGGTCCTCGACGTCTCTCGCGCCGACGTTCACGCCGCGGTGCGTCGCGCCGAAATGCGGCTGATCAAAACGCACGGCTACGGGCGCCGTCCTTACGTGATTGCGATGCATCAGGCGGCTGCCGAACTCGCGCCCGCAGGTGACGACCGTTTGCGCGACGAGATCGAGCGAATCGGTGCGCATCTGCTCGAGCGCGACTGCGCATTGCTGCCCGACGTCGAGCCCACGCTTCAGGTGCTTTCGCAGCGTCACCGCCTCCTGATGTTCACCAAGGGCCAGCGCGACGAACAGTTGCAAAAACTCGCGCGTTCCGGTCTCGGTCCGCTCTTCGATCGCGTCGAGACCCCGCGCGAAAAGGACGTTGACGCCTATCGCCGCCTGGTGCGCGACGCGGACCTCGATCCGTCGCTGACTTTTATGATTGGAAACAGTCCGCGCTCGGACATCAATCCCGCGGTCGCGGCCGGTCTGCGCGCCGTTTTCATACCGCATCCGCATACCTGGGACCTCGAGCACGAAGAAATCAACGATGCCGGCGACAGGATTATCGAACTGGCCTGCTTCCGCCGCCTGGTCGAAGTATTCTAGTATCGATCATTCGATGTCCACTGCCGAGCTCATAGACAACTTACCTGCGCATCAGCCGCCTGTTGGCGCTGACGCCCGCGCAAAGCCGAAGCCTCCGCTGGCGCTGCGCCCGCTGCATCGAATGTGGCGGCGCACGATCGATGCGATTCAGGTGTCCGAGGTGGACCTGCCGGTGCGCGGATTGCCCGGCGCTTTGCGCGGCGTGGTCGCATGCCAGATAAGCGACTTCCACGTCGATCGCGACGAGGACCTCGAACGATTGACGCTCGCGGTCGACGCTATCAATAAACAGCACCCCGACCTCGTCTTTCTCACCGGTGATTATTTTTCCGGCCCCGACACGATGCATCGCTATCTGGGCGCGTTTCGCGACACGCTCAGGAATCTGCGCCCGCATTCGGGCCTGTTTGCGATCCTCGGCAATCATGATCATTGGTCGTCGGCCGAGCGTATTACCGATGCGCTCAAGCGCGCCGGCGCCGACGTGCTCGCCAATGACAGCCGCCGGCTCTTCATTCGCAACGAGCAACTCGTAGTCGTCGGCATTGACGATCTGTGGTCGCGGCGCGCGGAGCCTGCGCGCGCGTTTGCCGACGTCAACCGCGATGACTGCACGATCGTCCTCGCGCACAATCCCGACACCGCGCTGTACACGCGCCATCTGAAGCCGGGCGTGATGCTGTCGGGGCACACGCACGGCGGCGTCGTGCGAATTCCGTTTTATGGATCGCCGCTCAAATCGATCCTGCGCATCGGCAAAGAATTCTACTCGGGCCTGAACCGCTACGAAGACTTTTACATCTACACCAATCGCGGTCTGGGCACGTTTTGGCTCAGGATCCGCATCAACTGCCCGCCGGAAGTCTCGCGCTTCTCGCTGACGCCGCTCATCGAGGTGCCGCACGCCGAGAAACCGGAAACACCGAAGCTGCATCCGTTGAAGCGGATTCGCCGCCGCCGGACGCCGCGCCCCGTCACTCATCGACCCCATCGAAAGCACGTCTAGCTAAGGGTCGAACCATGGAGGCAAAAACCGTCACTCTCGCGGGCGGCTCGGGGTTCATCGGTCGCGCGATCGCGCGGCGGCTGCTCGCTTCCGGCGAAATCAAGGTGCGCGTGCTCACCCGAAATCCCGCGGCGGCGCGCGCGCGGCTCGATATACCCGGCGTCGAGTTTGTTCGTGCAGATATCGGAGAGCCCGCGTCGCTCAAGGATGCGCTCCGGGGCGCGGACACGGTTGTCGATGCGATTCAGTTCGACGGCTATCCGGTCGAAAATCCGCGCCGCGGCCTCACCTTCGAGCGAATCGACTACGCCGGCGCGGTCGCGCTCATCGACGCGGCGAAGCAGGCCGGCGTGCGGCAATTCATCTACATCAGCGGCGCCGCCGCCGACGAGAACAGCACCCATCCTGGCTTTCGCGCCAAAGGCCGCGCCGAGCGCGCGATCCGCGAGTCGGGCCTGGCCTACACGATCTTCCGCCCGTCGCTGGTGTACGGAGCGGAGGACAAAGTCGTAAACGGTCTCGCCCGCGCGATCCGTTTCGCGCCGGTCTTCGGCGTGCCCGGCACCGGGCGGCAGAAAGTTCAGCCGGTACTCGTCGATGATCTCGCCGCGTGCGTGATGCTCGCGGTGTCGGGACGCGGCCGCAACGGGACTTACGAAATCGGCGGCCCGGATCTGATGACGTTCGACGAGATGATGCGGATCATCATGGAGGCGAGCGGCCATCGCCGCCCGCTGTTTCATATTCCGGAAGGCATCATGCGCACGATCGGCGGCCTGCTGGAAAAACTGCCCAAGCCGATGCTGTCGCGCGACGCGGTCACGTTCGTCACGGCCGACAATGCGTGCAACATCAAGCCGCTGATCGATGAGTTCGGAATAAATCTCACCCCGGCCCGCGTCGGGATGGCGTATCTCGCGAAGAAATAGCTGCCGCTACAATCGGCGCCAGCCCGAGCCCTCGTGGCCGAAACGAACACGACTCCTCGACGACGCGGCGCTGCCGCCGGACTCACTGTTTAATTCCCTGGCGGTTGCATTCGCTGATTTCGTCGCCGGCCACCGCGGCATTCATCAAGCTTAATTGCGCATGGCTGCCGAGCCCGACGGGTTCGACATCTTCCTTGACGAAGTATTTCTCGCCCGCGTGCGCGTCGAACTTGAGCTCCGTCTTTGTCTCGGTCGCGGCCGCGCAAGTCACCGGTCCGCTGTCCTCGACGAACGCGTAATAGCCGCCTGCTTCCAAATCAATACTCTCATGCCCGCAGGTGATCATCGGAGTCGTCTCCAAACTGAGAATCTTGTACGGCCGGTAAAGGTAGATGACGCTCCGGGACGCGGGAATCGCGATGGGCTGATACGCTTCGCCCGGCGCGCCGCATCCGGCGAGCATCATGCAAACGGCGCCTGCAAGGATTCCTGTCAGCGTACGAATCATTGGTTGTCTCACGGCTTCGATGCGCGAACGTAAAGGAACCACGGGATGTGATCGCGAAATTTGGCAAACGACTCCGGATACAGCGCGCATGCGGACTCAGGCGCGCGCGGCTCGCAAATCTGCTCGAGCCGCAGACCGGCCGAGACGGTCGAGTTGATGTAGTCGGCAAGCGTGCGATCGAAGCGCGGCACGCCGAAGTCCTCGACCTGCGACGCGTTGGGCGCATGCCCGAACTTCCAGCGGTCGACAAACGGCTCGCTGTTGAAGTAATCCGCGACGGTGAATTTTACGGCGCGCCCCGAATCATCTGTAACCCAGCCCATCCCTTTGGTCGCGAAACATGGATGCAGGATGCTGTACGCGAGCGTCCCGCCCGGGCGCAGCACGCGTGCGATTTCGCGCATCGCGCCTGGAAAATCAGGACCGTCCATCAGCGCCATCGTCGAGACGACCGCGTCGAATGACTCCGCGCGGAAAATTGCCAGGTTGCTGAAGGAAGCGCGTTCGTAGCGGATTCCCAGCGGTTCGCGGAGTTCCTCTTCGCGCGCGAACTCGATCATTTTGGCGGACAGATCCACCCCGGTCATGCGAGCGCCGCGTCGCGCGAAGATCCTCGTGTTGTGGCCCTCGCCGCATCCGGCATCGAGGACATTCTTGCCGCTCAAGTCGCCGGCGAACTCCAGGAATGCGGGATTGTTCCAATGCTCGCGAAAGATGTCCCAGCGGTTGCGAACCTGGTCGGCCCACACATCGGCATTGCGATCCCATTGCGCGGCGACTTCAGACTCGCGAATTTCCGGCGGCATTCATTCCCTCCTGCGCGCACTGGCGGCGCGCGACTGAAAAAAATGCGGACGAGGAAGTCTCGTCCGCCAAGGGACCGGATTATGTCGGACGAGCGATCGCAGTGCGATCGTCATCCTGAGGGTTTGGTGAGTATATGCGCGATCTTCAACGTTGACAACAGCACGACGCGCCTTGATCGTGAACGCATGGGCCAGGAAATTTTCGGCGCTCCGGCCGCGGGTAAAGTCGAGGCGGTCGGTCTCGATTTCGGCACCACCAACAGCGCGATTGCGATCGTCGGCGCTGACGGCTCGCCGCGGCTGGCGCGGTTTCCCGGCGCTGAGAGTGGCGATCGGTCCGAGACGTTCCGCTCGATTCTGTTTTTCGAGGCGCCGGAGGAAACCGGCGGCACCGACTCGGCCGTCTCGGTCGGCAACGACGCGATTCGGCGCTACCTCGCAGCCGCGGGCAACGGGCGGCTCGTGCAATCGCTCAAGTCGTTTCTCGCCGACAAGACTTTCGAATCCACCGACATCATGGGTGAAACGTATTCGCTGGGAGATTTGATTGCGCCGATCCTCAGCGCGCTCCGCGACGCCGCGATCGCTCAGTTCGGCGAGCTGCCCCCGCGGATCGTGGTCGGACGCCCGGTCCATTTCGCCGCCGCCGGCAATCCGGACGAGGCTCTGGCGCGAAGCCGGCTGGATATCGCGATTCGGCGTGCGGGATGGACGGACGTGATGTTCGAGTACGAACCGGTTGCCGCGGCGTATGACTACGCGCTTCGAATCACGCGCGACGAGACGGTGCTGATTGCGGACTTCGGCGGCGGCACCAGCGATTTCTCGGTGCTGCGACTGAAGCCGCGAACGGCCGCGAAGCATGGCGGTGCGCGCTACGAAATTTTGGGCAACGACGGCGTCGGCATTGCGGGCGACGCCTTCGACGGCCGCGTGATGCGCCACCTGGTCGCGCCCGCGCTCGGCCGCGGCACGAAGTATCGCTCGCCGTATGGCATGGTGCTGCCGGCGCCGACCTGGCCGTACACCAGGCTCGAGCGATGGCATCATCTGTCGTTCCTGAAGGCTCGTTCGACGATGCTCAGGTTCGAGGAACTGAAGCGTGAATCGTTCGAGCCCGAAAAGATCGCCGCGCTGATTCATATCGTGGAAAACGATCTCGGCTACTTCCTGTTTCGATCGGTGGAGAAGACCAAGCTCGGCTTATCCGCGCTGGAAGCGGCGGACTTCATGTTTTCCGATCCGCCGGTCCTGATCGGGAAGACGGTTGCGCGTCCGGATTTCGAAAATTGGATCGCGCGCTACCTCGAACAAATCGCCGGATGCGTCGATCGGCTGATGACGACGGTCGCGCTCAAGCCCGGTGCGATCGACAGTGTGTTCCTGACCGGAGGGTCGTCGTTCGTGCCCGCGGTGCGGCGCATTTTCATCGAACGCTTCGGCGCCGACCGAATCCGAATGGGCGACGAGTTCACCTCGGTCGCGCGCGGCCTGGCATTGCGCGCGCTGGACGCCGCCGGATGATCGAGATCGGGCTAATACCTTGCCGAGCGAGGCGGCTTGGTTTAAGAAGCGAGTTGAAATCGGACCAGCAAAACGGAAATTCCGGTGATGGGATACTTCATCGCAATCGTGGCACTGATCGTTATTGCCTTCTTCAGCGCCAGCCTGTGGATGCCGCGATCATGGTATCGCGCGATGCTGTATCCGGGAGGGAGACCCAACGCCCTTGCCAGACGGATGAACTCTGCGTCGGCGCGGCTATTCGCGGCCGGCATTTTTCCGGAGTCACTGGTCAGCCTTGAAACGGTGGGGCGGCGTACCGGCCGCGTCCATTTGGCTCCTCTCGTGATGGCCGAAACAGCGGGGGAGCGGTACTTGGTCTCGATGCTGGGCGAGAGTGCGAATTGGGTGCAAAACGTGCGGGCCGCTCATGGTATCGCGACGCTGCACCACGGGCGTGCTGAAGCCGTACGACTCGAGGAAGTGCCCGTCGGTGAGCGCGCGCCCATCCTTAAGGCGTTTCTTCGGGCCGCGCCAGGCGCGCGCCCGCACATCGACATCGATCTCAACGCCAAGTTGTCGGAGTTCGCCAGGATCGCGCCCCTATACCCCGTCTTCCGCGTAACTCGCCACGGTCGTTGACGAGGACAGAGCTAGGGAAGCTCTGCACAGGTTGCTGCGCAGAGGTGACTGACAGAAGTGATCATGAGGATTGGGTTCAGCGAAGTGGCATCGAGGGGCGGATGGCGCCGCGGTGGTCGGCACCGCGGCTGGTG
>NZ_JBEKFG010000073.1:0-17556 GCF_050013435.1 Binatus sp. (SeqCode)
ACGTCAGGTCTTCGATCGCGAGCTCGAAGAACAGCGCCTCGCCCGACTTGCCTTCCTTCAATTTCCGGCGGATGGCGTCGTCGTAGTCATGGCTGTTCTTAATGGCGTGGTCGAAGATTGTGGGGTTAGAGGTAAGCCCCGTGACCGAGAACTCCTGAATGTAGCGGCGGAGCGTGCCGCTGGTCAGCAGACCGCGGGTGATGTTGTCGAGCCAGAGGCTCTGGCCCATTTCGTGGAGCTGTTGGGTCGCTTTCATCATTTCTCTCCTTGGACAGAACGGTGTGGCATTGGCGTGGCCCGCGTGGCCGGCTGCGATTAGGCCGAGCGGAAGCACCGCCATGGCATGCCCATCAGCCGGATGCCTCGTTGAGTCTGGGGTTGTGCCAACGGCCGTCTGGAGCGATGAGCGCGTCAGCCTCTTTCGGCCCCCAACTGTGGCGCTTGTAAGGGCGAACCCGGTGATGGGTCTTAAGGACTGGGTCGACTACCGCCCATGCGGCCTCAACCGCGTCCTCACGGGTGAACAGCGCTCCGTCACCGGCCATCGCGTCGGTCAAAAGCCGCTCGTAGGGCGCTTCCTCTTGGGGACCTTGTTCGAACAGGTAGAGCTCTCGCTGGTCGCCGACGAACTCCTTGCCTGCGAGCTTGACGCGAGCGGCCAGCGCGACGGCCGAGTTGGGAGAAAGCCGAAAGCGCAGATAGTTGGCCCGGCCAGTGGCAGGCACTGAGTCGGCGAAAAGCCTCTGCGGCGGCGGCTTCAGCTCCACCAGGACCTCGGTCGCCGTTTCGGCCAGGTATTTGCCGGAGCGCAGGTACCACGGCACTCCGCCCCATCGCCACGAGTCGATGAAAAGCCGCAGCGCGCAGAAAGTCTCGACGTCGGAGTTCTTCGCCACGTCCGGCTCGTTGCGGTAGCCAGCGTATTGGCCGCGCACCAGGTCGTCGGGCTTCACAGCGCGCATGGCTTGAAAGACCTTGGCTTTCTCGATGTGCACGGCGCCAAAGTCCCTGTCGGCCGGCGATTCCATCGCAAGCAGCGCGACCACCTGGAAGAGGTGGTTCTCGATCACGTCGCGCAGGCATCCGGCGGTTTCGTAAAATGCGCCGCGGTCCTCCACGCCGGAATCCTCGGATAAGGTTACCTGGACGCTGGCCACGTAGTTGCGGTTCCAGATCGGCTCGAGAAAGGAATTGGCGAAGCGGAAATAGAGGATGTTCATGATCGCCTCCTTCCCCAGGAAGTGATCGATGCGGAAAATCGAGTCTCGCGTGAACACTTTCCGCGCGACGCGGTTGAGCTCCCGCGCGGACTCGAGGTCGCGTCCGAACGGTTTTTCAACAATGACCCGCGCATGCTCGGCCAGGTTCGCGGCGCCGAGCCCCTTGATCACCGTCTCGAACAGCGACGGCGGGATGGCGAGGTAGTGTGCCGGGCGCCGGGCGTTACCCAGCGCCTCCTTTATCGCGGTGAACGTGCGTTGGTCATTGTAATCCCCACTGACGTACTTGAGCTGGGACAGAAGATGGTGGAGGGCGCGCTGGTTATCGATCCCGCCCGATCGTCTTATGCTGTCCGTCACGCGTTTGTGCAGACGCGCCAGACTCCACTTCGGGAAGGCGACTCCGATCACCGGGACCTTCAGGGTGCCTCGTTTCGCCATTGCATAGAGCGCGGGGAAGATCATCTTGTGCGCGAGATCTCCCGTCACACCGAAGAGCACCAGCGCGTCGGAACCAGACGCGGTCATCAGGCGCCTCGCTTACTGGCGGCGGCCGCAGTCGCAAAAAACACGCAGCCCATGCGGCCAAAGCCGTTGATCGCAATCTTGGCTGACACTTTTGTAAGTCCTGCGGATTCGAGATTGGACCGTAAGCCGGATCAGTTTCTCAACACCTGGACCTCGAAATGCTCGGTGCTGGTACAAAGCGCGCGTCAAAATCTCAGCTTAGCAGATTCGCTTTTCGGCTCATCCCGCAATCCGCAATATTTGTTCTTCAGATTACAAAAGATTTCAAACCGCGCTTCTCGTCTTGACGGAGTTGCATGCACACTCAGTCCAGGGAGTTCATAGAAGCTTGCTCGGTCGATGGGACAGATCGCAATTTTATGACACAGCGCTGTGGAGAATTCTTGAATTCTTCGGGTCCTTGAATCGTTTCTATAATAGTGATTGGAGAGGTTCTGCGCTGCACAGTCTTTCACCCCGCGGGCGCGCGCCGCTGACCGGGCCCCACTGAACGGGCCAGGAGGAAGAACAACGGATGGACGCACTGACGGTTCATCGCCTGCACTTCGCGTTCACCGCGGTGTTCCACTATCTGTTCCCCCAGCTCACGATGGGCCTGGCGCTGTTGCTGGTCATCCTGAAGACTCAAGCGCTAAGGACCGGCAAGGAGTGCTACAACCACGCCGCGCGGTTCTGGGGCCGTATCTTCGGGATCAATTTCGCGATGGGAGTGGTCACCGGGATCCCGATGGAGTTTCAGTTCGGGACCAACTGGGCGCTTTTTTCACGCGCCAGCGGTGGCGTCATCGGCCAGACGCTGGCGATGGAGGGCGTGTTTTCGTTTTTCCTTGAGTCGAGCTTTCTCGGCGCCTTCCTGTTCGGGGAAAAGCGCCTCGGACCCCGCCTGCACTGGCTCAGCGCCTTCCTGGTGTTCCTCGGCGCATGGCTTTCCGGCTTCTTCATCATCGCGACCAACGCCTGGATGCAGCATCCTGTCGGCTACCAGCTTTTGCCCGACGGCCGCTTCGCG
This sequence comes from Binatus sp. (SeqCode), assembly GCF_050013435.1. Lineage (GTDB taxonomy): Bacteria > Desulfobacterota > Binatia > Binatales > Binataceae > Binatus. The sequence goes on from NZ_JBEKFG010000073.1 coordinate 2,758, forward strand.
CTGGCGAGCTTCTGGGCGTTGATCCTGAATCAATGGGCCTGGTGGCAGTATCTGCACACCATGACCGCCTCGGTGGTGACCGCCAGCGTGGTGATGGCGGCGCTGGGCGCCTTCTACCTGCTTACCCGCCAGCATCTCGAGTACGGGCGGATGTTCGTCGCGATGGGGGTGACGGCGGGGCTGATAGCCTCCTGCCTGATGGTTTTCCCCACTGGAGACGCCCAGGGCCGGAACATCGCCTATAACCAGCCGGTAACGCTGGCGGCTATGGAGGGACTGTTCACCGACGAACGCGGCGCGCCGCTCATGCTGATAGGGCAGCCCAACATGAGCGAGAAAAAACTCGACAATGCCATCTACGTGCCGCGGGTGCTGAGCTTTCTAACCTTTCGCCGATGGAAGGCCGAGGTGAAAGGGCTCGACGCCTTCCCCCAGGACAACTGGCCCGACAACGTCCCGCTGCTCTACTTCGCCTACCACATCATGGCGGGCCTCGGCACAATCTTCGTCGCGGTGCTCGCGCTGGCGGCCTGCATGCTCTGGCGCGGGCGGCTTTACGATACTCCCCTGATGTTGTGGGCGCTGATGCTGCTCGCGCCGTTTCCTTACATTGCGACGACCGCTGGATGGATGACGGCGGAGGTCGGCCGCCAACCGTGGCTGGTCTACGGGCTGATGCGGACCGCCGTCGGCAGCTCGGTCGAGGTTTCCGCGGGCAACGCGATGTTCACCCTGATTGGCTTTGCCGGGATGTACAGCATGCTCGCGGTGCTGTTCATGTTCCTGCTCTATCTTGAAGTGCAGCGGGGACCCGAGGCGGCAGCGGACGAGCACGGTGCGGCGGGCGGCAGTGGGTCCGCACTTGCCGCCGATTGAAGGAGGCGCATACGGAAACGCTCTGGTTCTGCCTGGTGACGATAATGATCGCGGGCTACGCCGTGCTCGACGGGTTCGATCTCGGCGCCGGCATCGTCCATCTCTTTGTCGCGCGCTCCGACGCCGAACGCCGCTCGGTGCTTGCCTCGGTGGGCCCCGTATGGGACGGCAACGAGGTCTGGCTGGTGGCTGGCGGCGGCGTCCTGTTTTTCGCCTTCCCCCCGGTCTATGCCTCGGGGTTCCAGGGATTTTACCTGCCGCTCATAATCGTGCTCTGGCTCCTCATCCTGCGCGGCATCGCGATCGAGTTTCGCAACAAGGTCTCGAGCCTGGTGTGGTCGCCGCTTTGGGACGTGGTCTTCGCCGGCGCCAGCGCGATGCTAGCGATTTTCTTCGGCGCCGCGATCGGCAACGTCGTGCGCGGCGTTCCGCTTGACCGCTCGGGCTTCTTCTTCCTGCCGCTGTGGGCCAACCTGCGTCTGATGCCCGCGGCCGGCATCCTCGACTGGTTCACGATCATCGTCGCACTCGGGAGCCTCTCGGCGCTCACCGTGCACGGAGCGCTGTGGGTCGCGATGAAGACCGCGGGCGCCGTCGCGGCGCGCGCCCGCAAAGCCGCCGACGCGGCGTGGTGGGCGGTGCTGGTCATCACCGTGCTCCTGGTGATCATCGTTCCGCTGGTCCAGCCGCACCTCGGCCACCGCTTCGCGGACGCCCCCTGGGGATTCGTCTTTCCGCTCGCCGCGGCAACCGGGATGTTCGGGATGAAGCTGTTGAACGGCGCCGGGCGTGCGACCGGGGCGTTTCTCGCCTCCTGCCTGTACATCGTCGGGATGCTCACCAGCGCGGCGTTCGGCGTCTATCCGTACCTTTTGCCGTCGAGCACCGATACCGCGGCGGGGCTTACGGTTTACACCAGCGCCGCCGCGACCTACGGCCTCACCGTGGGCCTTTACTGGTTCATCCCCGGCATGGCGCTCGTCACGATCTATTTCGTGTTCGTGTATCGCCGCATGGTTTAAGCGCCGATGAGAAAATCCCCCATCCGGACGCTGGTAGGTGTCAAACCCGTGGATGCTACACGCTCGCCGAGCGCCTATCGATTCAATTTACCGCGCGGCTAACGCTTGATTCCGGGTTCTTTGGTGGGCCGTTGGAGACTCGAACTCCAGACCCGCTGATTAAGAGTCAGCTGCTCTACCAACTGAGCTAACGGCCCACCGTCGAAACCACGCTTACGTAGCAGGATATTTGGGGTGAGTGAAGGGATTTGAACCCTCGACCGCCGGAGCCACAATCCGATGCTCTGCCAACTGAGCTACACTCACCACCCTCGGTCTGTTTCAATCCGCCCGGCGCATCGTGCCGCCGATTCAGAATTCGCCTCCGTGGCGCGCCAGAAGGGATTCGAACCCCTGACCCACGGCTTAGAAGGCCGTTGCTCTTTCCACCTGAGCTACTGGCGCGATCGGGGCGAGCCGATTTGAACGGCCGACCCCCTGCTCCCAAGGCAGGTGCGCTACCAAGCTGCGCTACGCCCCGAGCCCTTAGGAAGTAACACACGGACGATCGGCTCTCAACCGATGATCGTTCGCGTATCGGTTTTGCTCGCCAATCTATTCGTGCAACATCGCGCGCGCGGCACACGATCCTCTGGATAGCGGCAGCTTGAATTCCGAGCGCGGATTTGCCGAGCGCATTGTGGCGGACGCGCCGTACCATCTGCATCGACTGCATCGACGCATGATCGGTGCTGCGCTTGGTGCAGGCATCTTGCCGCAATTCTCTGCGTGCACACGTGAGATGCGAATTTTGGGATCGCATCCAGTGACGAGGTCGCAAGTTGCAAAACGCACGATTTTGGCCGCAAAAATCATCAAAATCGAAATTTTCGGATGTTCCCACTCGCATAACGAGAAAAATTCTGACGGCGATACCTTGAATTTGCTTCGGTTTTTCGCGGCACGATGTTTGCTTCGATTCCAGTTACGCTGACAATCTCCTCCCCCGAGACAAACAGCGTCTGTCCCCAAGCAGGCCGGGCTACTTGAACCGTAGGCTCCCCACCACGGTCCCCACTCGTAGCCCGGCCGTTCTTTTTCTCGAGCATCGGATCATGGCGGGCGCACGATTGGCGTAATTACCCGCGCCCCGGCTTCCACGACATCAACTCCCGGCAATTTTTTCCCCGGCATTTATGTTTCGCAATTTCTGCTAGGCTAGCCGGAACCGGAGGGCGGCGTCTTTGCTTGATATGTTCATTGGTGCGCTGACGCTCTGGGCCGGGGGTTTTATCGATCACCTGAGGCGACATTTCGGCGCATCGCTCGTCGCGATACTCGTGACCGCGGTCGCCGTTGGGGTCAGCGGATGCTGGATGGCAGCGGCTCAATTCGCGCCCATCATGGCTGACGTCGCGGAGGATGTCGGCGTTGGCGCCGTTGGGCTGACGGCGGGTATTGGCTCGAGCGTGACCGCGGCTACGCATCCGGGGGCCGATCGCGCACAGCAGGAAGAAGCAGCGCGTCAACGTGTAATGGATAGCGCCGACAAATGTGACCAGCTCGAAGCCGAAGTTCCGGGCGTGATCGAGTTGCGAAGGAGTGCTGCCGGCGCGCCCGAGTATCGTGAGCTGCGGCTTAGCGATTCGCTCGAGGAGCGGCAATGGATACCGATAGCGTTCAATGAAACGACGGCCGATGGTTGGCGGCCGGCGGTTAACTTTCTTCAGATGAGTTTCTCGCCGCCGCTGGGCGCAGTGGTCCCCGAGACGGCGAGCACGTTTCTGGCCTATACGCCCTCGCAATTCATCTCAGTGGCCGCCGGCGATCGGTATGCCGCGATGGCTTCGAATTTTGGCAAACCGGCCGGAACGTTTAGCTGGAACGGGAACTATTACCATTACGTGGTGACCAGCACGCTGCCATGCTTCCCGCCTCCGCCCGAGCGGATTGCCCAAGGCGTCTCTGGTCCGGGCCTCTAGATCATTTTGCTTTTTCGGTTGCGGATAGCGCCGCGCGTGCATAGCGTCGTGGCAGGAGCGCGCCGAAGGGAAGCCTGGATTTCGCGCGTTGGAGAATGAAGCGCCGGACCGCGCGGCGGGCTTCGTTGGGGTTGGCGCAGATCTGGGAGCATCCCGCATTTATGAGCTCGGTCGACTGGTGTAGCGCTGCCTCCCCGCCTGCAATGATCGTCACGCGAGACGAGATGGATCGTAAAGCCGCCACCAGTTCCAGGGTGGCCGGCAAACAGTCGGCGGTTACGCACGAGATGAAGACGAAGTCCGGCGTGAACCGTTTGACCAGATCGCAAATCTCGTCCGGTGATTTATTCTCGCCGGTAAAGCTTGCGACCACGCCCTCCTTGCGCAGCAGCTCGAGCAATATCAGCAACCCCAGAAAGTGCAGCTCGCCGGGCGCCAACACGCCCAGCACTCGCACGCTCGGAGCAATCCGCGTTTTGATGAACCGGTTTCCAAGCTCCGCAATCAGTTGATGGGTTGTATCGATGATGAGCCGCTGGTTCTCGTCGCTGATATGGCCGTCCGCGCGCTCCTCGCCCATCAGCACCAGGGTTGGCGCAATCACGTCGTCAAAAGTTCGTTCCAGGCCATTCTCATCGCAATAGCGGATAGCAACTTCTCTGGCTCCTGACGGGTTCAGTTCAAGCAGCAAGCGGTAGAAGTCGTGGTAGTCGTCGAGTGCCCGGTCCGCCCCGAGCAGAATCGAGAGAAACCCCAGCGGAGGGATAAAGTCGCCCGCCACCTTAAGACATGCGGTCAACGGCGTCGAAAGCAGCAGCCCGGGTATTCCCCACAGCCAGTACCAGTACATCGCGGATATCAGCAACGCCACCGGAGAGACGTCAATTCCGCGACCGATGATAAATGGTTCCGCAAACTGCGCCGCAGCCTGGTCGATGATCACAAAGGCGCCAAGTATCTCGAGCGTCTTGCTCCATCCGGGGAACAACGCAAAAGCGACCAGCGCCGGCAAAAGCGCCGAACTGATCGCGCCGACATATGGAATGAACCGCAGCAGGAATGCGAGCAGACCCCACAGCGGGGCGCTCGGCAATCCGAGAAACCAGGCCACGGTTCCGGCGGCGATGCCGTAGGCAAGATTGATCAACGAAAAAAGCAGCAGGTAGCGGCCGACGGTGTAACCCGCGGTTTCTATCGCTTGCGCTGCGATCGGAATTCTCCCGCGTGCCGCGAGCCGGACAAATCGATCGCGCAAATCCTTTCGGCTGTAAAGTAGAAAAAACAGCAGCATGATGATGAGCAGCGTCTTGAGCATGCCATCGACGATCGGAACAACCGGCTTCAGGCTGTCGCTGAGAGAGGTCGGAACCGGAACAGCCATCACTTCACGCGGCGGCTGGCGGGGGGCAGGACTGGTGGTTGCCATGCGGCGCTGAACGTCGGAAACCGCATCCTTGATATGCTGGAGCCATGGGGGCGTATTTTTTTCAAGCGCCGCCAGTTTGTTGCCGATATTGTCCGAATATCCAGAAACCTGGTCGGCAACATTAGTCAGTTCAATAGTCAGAAAATACCCAATCGCCGTAATTGCGCCGATTACCAATAGTACTACCAGCGCGGCGCTTATGAGGCGCCCGAAGTAGCGCTCGAGGCGGGTTGCGACGGGGCTGAAGACCACGCTCAGAATGAGTGCAATCGTCAGCGGAAACAGGACCGATCTGCCCAGATACAAAGCGCCGGTGGTGATGATCAGTGCGCAAACCGGTGCGGCAACCGATAGCAGCGCGAAGCGATCCTCACCTTCGCCGTAGGGTTGCTCTGTTTGCTTTTCGATTTCCGCCACTGCCATCACTCCGGCATTGCCGAGCTTCAGCCGCTGCCCCGCGCTCTGGATAAGTTGAACTATAATCGCGCCGCTGCCGAAACTCGCCGATCGCGCTGGCCCATACGCACCTTAGCGTGCCCGCGGTAACCAGTGTTCCCGTTTCAACCTCGCTTTCGTTGATCAGCAGCGGGATGATCGAGCTAGTTCCCGCGCGTTGGGAACATCTCGCAGATGAAGAGGCTTCTGAAAATCAGATACTCATTCAACCCGGATTTCCGTTTTCCAAGCGAACCACCAATTTGATAAATTGCCCAAAAGCCTTGCTGCGCGAGGTTTGACCGAATTCCTGCACGAAAATTCGCATGGCAACAGGGCAAAAACCCAACGCGGCCGAACTGCTCGCGCGATGCCTCGAAAATGAAGACGTCGAATTCATCTTTGGCATCCCGGGCGAGGAAAACATCCATTTTGTCGATGCGCTGAGCCGCTCGCCGATTCGGTTCATCCTGGTGCGCCACGAGCAGGGCGCCGCATTCATGGCGGACATGTACGGGCGGCTAACGGGTCGCGCCGGTGTTTGCATCGCGACTCTGGGCCCCGGCGCGATCAACCTGCTGCTCGGCGTGGCCGACGCGCATGCTGACAGCGCTCCGCTGGTGGCAATTTCGGCGCAAGTAGGGCTGTCCCGCATCTACAAGGAATCGCATCAAAGCGTCGATCTGGTGGCGATGTTCCGTCCGGTGACCAAATGGGCCGACATGGTGCTGAGGCCTGAGGCGATACCGGAGATGGTCCGCAAAGCGTTCAAGCTCGCTCAGACCGAGCGACCCGGTGCCGTCTATCTGGCAGTGCCGGAGGATGTCGAGCAGCTCTCGATCCCGCGCGATGCGGCGCCGCTCGCAATCAATGTCGTGTACGACATGGCGCCCTCGGCCAGCCAAGTCAGGCGAGCCGCCGAGGTGCTGAAAGGCGCGAAATCGCCAGTCATCCTCGCCGGACACGGTGCCGCGCGCAATGACGCAAGCGAGACGCTGGTGCGATTCTCAGAGCGGCTCAGCATCCCGGTGGCCACCACGTTCATGGGAAAGGGGGTCTTTCCCGACGATCATCCCAACGCGCTCGGCGCGCTCGGCTTCATGCGCCACGACTATGCCAATTTCGGCTTCGACCGTGCCGATGTAATCGTATGCGTGGGCTACGATTTGCAGGAATACGCGCCTGAGCGGATCAATCCAGACGCGCGCAAGAAGATCATCCACATTCACCGTTATCCCGCCGAGGTCGATGCTCACTACCACATAGCGGTCGGAATCGAGGGAAACATCGCGCAATCGCTCGATGCGCTCGCGAGCGCATTGGAGCCGGCTCAAGGCCCGCCGGCGGTCAGCGCCGTGATCCGGGGATTGCTGCGGCAGGAACTCGATCGGGGCGCCGGCGATGACTCATTTCCGGTCAAGCCGCAGCGCCTCGTCGCGGACATCCGCCGCGCAATGGGCCGGGAAGACATCGTGCTGGTGGACACCGGGGCGGTGAAGATGTGGATGGCGCGGCTCTATCCGACCTACGCGGCAAACACCTGCCTGATTTCAAATGGGCTTGCGACCATGGGGTTCGCCCTGCCCGGCGCGATCGCCGCGAAGCTTGCTTGTCCCGAACGCAAAGTGCTCGCGGTGATGGGCGACGGAAGCTTTCTGATGAACTCGCAAGAGCTGGAAACCGCGGTACGCGAAAAGATTCCCTTCGTGGCGCTGGTCTGGGAGGATCGCGCCTACGGACTTATCAAGTGGAAAATGGAGCTGGAACTGGGACGCGATTCGCACTGCGATTTCACCAACCCCGACTTCGTGGCATACGCGCAAAGCCTCGGAGTAAAGGGCTATCGGGTTCGTGCCGCCGGGGAGCTTTTGCCCACCCTGAACCGTGCGCTTGCGGATGATGCCGTGTCGCTGGTTGCCTGTCCGGTTGACTACTCGGAAAATCTTGCGCTGACCAAGAAGCTTGGCGAACTCACCGACCCGCTGTGAGCGGGCCGGCAAATCGCAAGTCGGCGTTGCAATGCCGAGCGAAAGAAGCTTGACCTCAGCGAACACCAAATAGTTGAACGATCCGTTTCCAGCCGACGGGCGACGATCCTTCAGCGCCGCAGGATGGGGATGACTTCCGTCCCGAACTGCTCGAGCTGTGCGTCGCGCTCGGCCGGCGCGCACGCGATATCCACGTTGACATCGCGGATTCCCGCTTTGATGAACTCATCGATTCGCGCGGCGACGTCGGCGGGCTTCCCCAAGGCGGCGTAGCGCCTGGCGGCCTGACGGAAATCCATCGCGTAGCGCTTGCTCAGATGCTCTGCCGCGACGTCGAGCGCATCTTCGTAGCTCGGCCCAAGCGTCACGAACAGATGCAGCGCCGTGCCGAAACGGACGAACTGGCGCCCGGCCTTTTCCGCCTCGCGCGCGATGAAATCGAGGCCCTCGCCGACCCGCTTGGGCGTCACCACGTACGGCATCCATCCGTCGCCCAGCCGCGCCGCACGCCGCAGCGCGGCTTCGGCTCGTCCGCCGACCCATACGGGAGGTCCGCCGGGAGTGCGGGGCTTCGGCAACATCGTAGTTTTCCCGAAGCTGAAATACTTGCCGTGGTACTCGACCGGTTCACCAGTCCACAGCCGCTTGATTATTTCGATTCCCTCGTTCGCGCGTCCGCCGCGTTGTTTGAGCGGGACGCCGCACGCCTCGTACTCGCGCGGAAATTCACCGCCGACGCCGACGCCGAAAATGAAATGTCCCGCGCCCATGAGGCGGTCCACCGTCGCGACCATCTTTGCAACCGTGGTGGGATGACGCAGCGGCAACAGGTAAATGCTGGTGCCAAAAATCAGGCTCGGGTTGAGCGCGGACATGTAGGTTAACTGGGTCAGCGGATCGTCGATTGCTCCCATGAAGGCAACGTGATCACCCGCCCAGATACTCTGGTAACCCCAATCCGACAGCGAATCGACGGTCTGGCGCGCGTGCTCGCGATCGCCCGCCGCCGCCAGCGCGCCAAACCTGACTTTGGAATTCAGCGGGAGAGCATCGCTCATGTCGGCACCCGCATTCGCATCCTCAAACCGATCGAATCGCGCCGCCGTCGACCCGAATCAACGAACCGGTCACGTAGGCCGCCAGCGGGCTGGCGAAAAACGCCGCGACTGCGCCGAATTCCGCGGGCGTGCCGAGCCGTCCGACCGGAATCGAATTCGCGCTTCGCTTGATTGCTTCCTCGACGGAAATGTTCTCGCGAGCCGCAGCCGCGCGGCTGAGCTGCACCGTCCGATCGGTCGCAATCGGTCCCGGCAGAAGAGTGTTGACGGTAATTCCGTCGCGCGCCGTCTCCGTCGCCAGCGTTTTGGCCCAGCCGACGATCGCGCTGCGCAGCGTATTGGACACTCCGATCGTAGCGATCGGCTCGACCACGCTCATCGAGGCCACGTTGAGGATTCGGCCCCACTTTCGCGCGCGCATGTCCCCAAGCAACAAATCCGTTATTCGAAACAGCGGCAGCACCATCGCATTGAACTGCTCCTCCCAGACCATTGCCGACACGCCGGCCACGCCCGACGGCGGCGGTCCGCCGGAATTGTTGAGCAGGATGTCGATCGCCCCGAGCTGTTTGCGCGCCGCGTTGGCGGCATCCTCGATGCTCGGCCAATTCGCGAGGTCCGCCGCAAATCCCGCAGCCTTGGCGCCGCGCGAGGTGATTTCGGAGACCGCGCGGTCCAGTCCTTCCTGGCCGCGCGCCACCAGCGCGACCGCAACCCCCTCGGCTGCGAGCGCGTCGGCCACGCCGCGTCCGAGTCCTTTGCTGCCGCCAAGAATCAGCGCCGTTTTTCCTTTGAGCTGAAGATCCATTTTTCCCTTCACCGGGCTTCGATCGTTATGTGAATCGTTGTAGCGAATCTCGCACCGTTTGGCATCATGGCGGCCTTGCGCGGCCGCGTCGGGGCGCGCCTAATGACCTCGGCGATGGAATCGTTTGACGTTGTGATCGTGGGCGCCGGAGCGGCCGGGCTGATGTGCGCGATGATAGCCGGACAGCGCGGCCGGCGCGTGCTGCTGATTGAGCATAACGATCAGCCAGGCGCCAAGATTCTTATCTCGGGCGGCGGCCGCTGCAATTTCACCAATCTCGAAATAGCGCCGGAGCGCTTTCTTTCCGCCAATCCGCATTTCTGCAAGTCCGCGCTCAGCCGGTACACGCAGCACGATTTTATCGCGCTCGTCGAGCGCCATCGCATTCGCTATCACGAGAAGACGCTGGGCCAGCTGTTCTGCGACGGATCGGCACGCGAGATCCTCGCGATGATCCTGGCGGAGTGCGCGGCCGCCGGCGTCGATTTGCGCACCGGACACCGCGTCACCGAAATAACCCGCGCCGATCGCTTTCGTATCGAGACCGACAAAGGCGGCTTTATCGCGCCGGCGCTGGTGCTCGCGACCGGCGGCCTCTCGATTCCAAAGATGGGCGCGACCGGCTTCGCTTACGAGATGGCGCGGCGGTTCGATCTGGCGGTGATCGAGCCGCGGCCCGGGCTGGTGCCGTTGAAAGTCGGCGGCGAGACGTTGGAACTTTGCCGAACGATTGCCGGCGTTTCAATCGACGCAGTGGCCTCATGCGGCCGCGAGAGTTTTCGCGAAAGCATTTTATTCACGCATCGCGGCCTGTCAGGCCCCGCGATTTTGCAGATTTCGTCGTACTGGCGCGATGGCGACACGTTGTCGCTCAACCTTGCGCCTTCAATAGATATCGAGAGTTTCCTCGCGGACCGAAAGCGCACGCGGCCCAGGGCCGAGCTGAAGACCGTACTGGCCGAGGTGATTCCGACTCGCCTGGCGCATGCGCTTGCCAGTACCGCGGCGTCCAAGCTCGCGATCGCGAACATCCCGGACCGCAGCCTTTGGGAACTGGCGGATCGGCTGAGACGATGGCAGTTCAAGCCAACCGGTTCAGAGGGATGGGCCAAAGCCGAGGTGACCGTCGGCGGAATCGACACGGCCGCGCTGTCGTCGAAGACCATGGAGGCTCGCGCGGTCGGCGGCCTGTACGCGATCGGCGAAGCGGTGGACGTGACGGGATGGCTGGGCGGCTACAATTTCCAGTGGGCGTGGTCGAGCGGATGGTGCGCGGGCAATGCGGTCTGATCGATCGGGAAATTTCGTCATTCCTTTTGAGCAGGCAAGTAATCTAACATCACCTGTCGAAGCGCGCGGATGAGTCCGGGGGTCTTGATGGGTTCAGCGGGAGCGAAAATCGGCGGTGAAGCTGCCAGTGCCGCGCACAGCTCCGAGCCATTGACTCTCAGGATCAAGCTTCTCTACGGCGCCCCCAGTTTCGCGGGTGCCGCCATGATCATCCCGATCTTCATCCACATGCCGAAGTTCTATGCCGACGTGGTGCTGGTGCCGCTGGGATACCTGGCGATGGCAATCGCGATCGCGCGCTCGCTCGACGCGCTGAGCGACCCTTTGATGGGCTGGATCTCCGATCACACGCACACGCGTCTTGGCCGGCGCAGGCCGTACATGCTGTTCGGCGCTCCGCTTTGCGGCGTGGCTTTTTTCTGTCTGTTGAATCCGCCGCAGTCGTTCACCGGCGGGCGCGCGGCGATCTGGTTCGGCGTGACGTTCATCCTCTACTTCATCTTTCACACCATCTATGTTCTGCCGCACTACGCGCTCGGCCCGGAGCTGACGCAGAATTATCACGAGCGGTCGAGCCTGTTCGCGTGGCGCGAGTCCTTCACGATTCTCGGAACGATCGTGGCCGCGGCGGCGCCCGGCGTCATGATGCAGGCGTTCCACATGACCGAGCGGCAGGTATTCTTCCGGCTCGGAATCTTCTTCGGCGTCATGCTCAGTGTGCTCTACGGGTTGCTGGTGCTGACCGTGAAGGAGCGCCCCGATTTCGTCGCCCGCGAATCCAATCCGCTGGTGCCGGGAGTCAGGCGCGCGCTGCGCAATCGACCGTTCGCGATTTTGCTCGGCAGCTACGTTGTGTCGAGCATCAGCGGCGCGATTCCGGCCACGATGATGCCGTTCTTCAACGCCTACGTGATCCGGCCGCGCAATCCGACTTTCTGGCTCTCGATGCTGCTGCTGGGTTATTTTGCATTCGCATTTATGTCGCTGCCGGTGTGGGTTGCGATTGCGCGCAGAGTCGGAAAGCTCAACGCGTATCTCGCCAGCTTTTTTCTGGGCATCAGCGGCGGCGGCGCGATGTTCATGCTCGGGCCGGGCGACACCTGGTGGCTGCTGGCGCTGATTTGCTGGGCGGGTATCGGACTCGGCGCCGGCTTGTTCCTGACGCCCTCGATGCAGGCCGACGTAATCGACTACGACGAGCTCTACACCGGCAAGCGGCGCGAGGCGCAGTACACCGCGTTCTGGTCGATGCTTCCCAAGTTCGTCGCGATTCCGAGCGCCGCCATTCCGATCGCGGTGCTTGCCTCACTGGGTTACATACCCAACGCCGTGCAGACGCCTCGGGTGGTCTTCGCGATCAGGGCGATCTTCGCGCTGGGCCCCGCGGTCTGCTCGATGCTTTCATACCTGATCGCGCGCAAGTTCCCGATGACCGAGGCGATCCACAACACGATCCTCGAAGGTATCGAGCGTCACGAACGCGGGGTGGCGGCGCTCGATCCGATGACGGGCCTGATGGTGCCGGCGCCGAAAGCCGGCCACGACGAGGATGTCGGCTGGTTCCTCGACTACTTCTCGATCGGCGAGTTGAAGCGCTATCTCGCAACGGGAGCCTCGCGGCCGGTGCGCGACGTGCTCACCGCGGCTGCGTTGTCGATTGGAGTCTCGGCGCTGTCGGTCATCTATGTGCTGCGCCGCGTCAGCTCGCTGCGCACCGATCCCGGCGCGATGACTTCGCTGGTCGTGGTGACCGCGGGGCTGGCGCTGGCGATATTCGTTTTTCACCTGATGCGGCTTGGACCCGCGCGCCGGCTTGCGGCGGGTGAGGTGCCGGCCGACGCGGTGCGTGCGCATCTGGGGCAGGTCGTCGAAGCTATCCGAGAGGGCGCGCCCACGGCCGTGGTCGAATCCGGTGTCGCGGACGGCAGCTAGTTGATAAGAAATGATCGTCCCTGTGCTGAGTGCGGCGAGAATCGCCGACACGGGGATCGGCCTGGAGTGAAAACCTATGCGCAAGATTTCGTATCGCGTGCGGCCGGAGACCGCCGTGCTGACCAGGGGCTTCGACCCGAAGTTGTCGGTCGGCTCGGCCAGACCGCCGGTGTATCGCAGTTCAACGTTCGTCTTTCCAAGTCCGGAGGCGGCTGAGCGTGCGTTTGGAATTGTGCTGGGGAAAATCCACCCGCTCGGCGACGATCGTCCCGACCTGATCTATGCGCGCCTGAACCATCCCAACGCCGAAATCCTCGAGCAACAACTCGTGCCTCTCGAGCGCGGCGCCAACTCCGCGGCCGTCTTCAATTCGGGCATGGCAGCGATCTTTACCGTGATGCTCGCGTTCCTGGAACGAGGCGGTTCGCTCATCTACACGCAGCCTCTGTATGGCGGGAGCCAACACCTGATCCACCAGATAATCGAACCGCTCGGCTTCGATGCGCGCGGAGTGCCGGCGGGCAACGGCAGGGCGCTGACGGAGGCGATCGAACAGGCGAGCAATCTCAGCCTGGTTCTGATCGAGACTCCCGCCAATCCCACCCTCATGATGACCGATATTGCGCAAGCGGCCGCCGCAGTCCGCCGGCACCCGAAGCGCCCCTTGCTCGCCGTCGACAACACTCTGCTTGGTCCGACCTTTCAGCATCCGTTGATTCACGGCGCGGACCTCGCGATTTACTCGGCGACAAAGTTCCTCGGTGGATTCAGCGACTTGCTGGCCGGCGCGGTGCTGGCGACGGACGCTGAATTGATCGAGACGCTGACCGGAGTCCGCGCGCTGCTCGGCAACATCCTGCAGGCAGACGAATGCTGGATGCTCGATTCGCGGCTTTCGACCGTCGCGCTGCGGATGAACCGGCAAAGCAAGAACGCACAGCGAATCGCCGAGCAGCTGGCCAGGCATCCACGCGTCAAACGTCTCATCTACCCGTCGCTGTTCACCGACGACGCCCAGATAAAGATCCGCGACGCGCAAACCGACTACCCGGGCTCGCTGATGTCGCTCGAGGTTGAAGGCGGCAAGACGGGAGCCTTCGAATTCCTGCGCCGTTTGAAGATCGCCAAGAACGCCGTCAGCCTGGGCGGCGTCGAGACGCTCGTATGCCATCCTATGACGACCACCCATAGCGAGCTGTCGCCCGAGGAATTCTCAGCCGCCGGAATCACCGACGCGCTGGTCCGCATCTCGGTCGGTACCGAGCATTGGCGCGACCTGCTGGATGAATTCACCCGCGCGCTGGCTTGATCCGCGCTGGGCTGCCGCTTCGCGCCGCCATATGATAGTGTGAAGGTAAGGGGTGACTCGCAATGAAAGCCACGAAATTAATTGCCGTCGTGATGTTTGCAGTTATGCTGTTCGCGATCGCTGGCCGCGCCAGCGCGGGCACCGGCGCGGGACATGGTGGCGGCCACGCAAGCGCTGCGCATTCCGCAAGCCACGCCACCCATTCCTCTGGCATGGGGCATGGTGCAGGCCTGAGTCAGCGCAACCGCCGATTTTCCAGCACCTACGCGTACCCCCCTTATTACTATGGGAACGGCTACTACGGGAATGGTTACTGGGGCGGCGGTTACTACGGGTATGCCGATGAGGCCGACTTTTCCGGACAATGGACATCGCTGTCCGAGGACAACGATGGCCCTTACGCGAGATCCACCCGGGAAAACCCGCAGGGCGTAGCGCGCATGTGGGAGTTTCCCGATAAGTAAGGGCGCACGAGCAATCAAGCCTCGGAAGATAGCGGCGGCCGCGACGGCGATCCGTTGATGCCCGCGCCTCTCCCGTCCCATTTCGCTCCCGCGATTGTTCCCCCTCCCACATGGCAAGCGCCTAGGGAACCTCTGCACAAGTCGATCGATATAGGTAGATCGATATAGGTAGAATGAAGTTGATCGATGGATGGGTGCGGAGGTGGAGTGATGAGTGAGCAGCGGACGTT
>NZ_JBEKFG010000074.1:0-17514 GCF_050013435.1 Binatus sp. (SeqCode)
AGCAATATCACGGCTTCCGATGCGATGAGGTTACGACAGTGAGTTACGCGACCGCGCAAGACATGATCAACCGATACCCTAATCGGGATCTTGTTCAACTGACTAATGAGGATCCGACGGCGACCACGGTAAATGATGCACCGATCACGCAGGCGCTTGCCGACGCTTCCGCGGAAATAGACGGATACATCGAAGGGCGCTTCACGCTGCCGCTGACAGATCCGCCGGCCGTTCTCAACCGTCTCACGACCGATATCGCGATGTACCGGCTGCAATCGCTGCGGCCGCTGCACGACCTCGAAGACGCGCGCAAGCGTTATGAAGATGCGGTCGCGATGCTCACGAAGGTCGCGGCCGGCGAGCTCACGCTCGGTCTGTCCGCCGACAACCAGGAGCCGCCGGTGGCGGCAGGGGCGGTGGAAACCGTGCAGGCGCCGGATCGGGTTTTCAACCGCGGCAATCTGAAGGGCTACTGAGATGGGTGTGATGCTCGACGGGGCGTGGAACGGCGTGGTCTTCACGCCACCGACGGCGATCGATATCGCGACGATCGAAGACGCGATCGTGAATCGACTGAGTTCGCAAATCAACTCGATCGAAATCGCGCACTATCCGGATCGGCCTGAGACGTGGCGTCTGACCCATCGCGTGGGCGCGGCGTTGGTGATGTACAAGGGCGCGCAGTATGGCGAGTTGCTCGACACCGCGGCGATAATCCAGGAACGCAAACTCGAGTTCGAAATCTCGGTAATGATGCGCGACCTTGGATGGGCGGTCGGTGGCGACCCGTCGGGGCCAAGTCCCGGCGCGTACGCGATCATCGAGGCGATTCGCACCGCGCTGACCGGATATCGGATTGCGGGCTGCCGCCCGATGTACCCGGTGCGTGAAAAATTCGTCAAGCGCGACAAGCAGGGCGGCGTGTGGACGTACGCATCGACGTTTGCACTGAGCACCGTGGCAGTCGAAGCGTCGCGGACGGATGGGTTCCCGCTCTTCACCAGGGGCATCGCGCTGGAAGAAGGCGGACAGACTTCGGTCACGGTCGGCTCGGTGGCCTACACGTTCAATTCGAGCCTGCAGGTTCAGCTTCCGCAGGGCAACGTGTTTGCCGTCAGCATTGTGGGGCCCGGCGGCGCTGCGCTCATCCAGGGTACGGATTACTCGGTCGATCGCGCCAGCGGAGTCGTCACGGCGCTCGCGGGCGGTGCAATTTCCGCCGGCGAGACAGTGCAGATCGCGTACACATACGCCGAAGAGGTTATCGCGACAACGGGCCAGAGCGAGCCGACTAACTAGGCCGGAATAAATAGTAATTTTGCAACTGAGTAACAGGTGACACATGCCAGCCAGTTTCTTGCACGGAGTTGAAGTAATCGAAGTGCCTAATGGTCCGGTCCCGGTCACGGTCGTCAAGTCGGCGGTGATTGGACTGGTCGGGACGGCGCCGTCGTGGGCGGTGGAATCACCGTCGGTCGCGGTAGCACCCAACACGCCGGCGCTGGTCTCGTCAGCGCTCGACGCGGCAAACTTCGGACCGATCGTTCAAGGGTACTCGATTCCGTATGCGCTCGCGGCGATCCAGGCGCAGGGAGCGGGACAGGCGATCGTCGTCAACGTGTTCAATCCCGCCATACATTTCACGGCGATAGCTGCGACCGCATTCAGCTTCAACGCGCAGGGCGCTATCAACCTCGGACACATGGGCGTGTCGAACGTAGTAGTCACTAGTAATCCTGCGGGTACTACCTATGTCGCGGGCACTGACTATACGCTCGACGCGGTGAATGGCGCGATTACGATCGTGTCCGCCGGATCGGGAGGACATATCACCGCCGGAGCCAGCGTGTTGATCGCATTCCACTACGCGGATCCGTCGAAAGTGGCGGACGCAGACATAATTGGGGCAGTCACCGGCGGTGTATACACGGGGATGCAGGCATTCCAGACCACCTACGGGACGATGGGATTCTTTCCCAAGATACTAATTGCGCCGGGCTACTCGCAGGACGCCGCGGTTGCGACTGAAATCGACGCAATGGCCAACACGATTCGCGCGATGGCGCTGGTGGATTCGCCGCCTTCGACCGCGGTGGAAACCGCGATAGCCAATCGCGGAGTCGTGGGCAATGCCTTCGCAGCCTCGAGCAGCCGAACAATTCTGTGCTATCCGCAAGAGAAGTTCTACGACACGGGAATTGTGCCGACGGGAGTCACGCTCAACCCTTCAGGGACACCGGTGACGGCGCAATTCAACGCGAATTCGGTCGGGCCATTTTCACAGTGGGTGGCTGGAGCGATCGCGGCCAAGGACCTGGCGCAGGGTTACTGGTGGTCGCCATCCAACACGCAGGTCGATGGAATCCTCGGGCCGGACGTTACGCTCTACGCCTCTATTCTCGACCCGGCGTCAGACACCAACAACCTCAATGCGGCGGGAATCGTGACGGTGTTCAACGCATTCGGCACCGGACTTCGGGTGTGGGGCAACCGCAGCGCGGAGTACCCGGCATCAACCGCGCCGGACAATTTTATCTCGGTGCGCCGCACGATGGACATAATCGAGGAAGCGCTGGAACTCGCGATGCTCCAGTTTATTGACCAGCCGATTTCGAACGCGCTGATCACAGCGATCCTCGCCAGCGCGAACGCGTTCATCAGATCGCTCATCCAACGCGGCGCACTGGTAGCCGGCGCGGCAAGCTTCGACCCGGCGGAAAATCCATACGCGCAGATCGCCGCCGGCCAACTGGTCTTTGACATCGACGTAATGCCCCCACCACCCGCAGAAAGAATCACTTTTGAGGCATTTATAGACGTGACCTTGCTTCAGCAACTCGGACAGACAAGTCCGATAACTGCAGCGGCGGGAGCGACGTCGTAACTCGCGCGGATACCAGGGGAACTGAATGAATATCCAGATCAACTCACTGACCAACGCAAATATATACATCGACGGCGTCGGACTGCTGGGCCGGGCCGAAGAGATCGAGATCGCCAATCCCAAGCACAAGATGGTTGACTACAAGGGCCTGGGGATGGCTGGAACGGCGGAACTGTGGGCGGGGGTAGACAAGCTCGAGTCGAAGATCAAGTGGACGTCGTTCGACGCGAGTACCCTTACCCTATCAACCAGTCCGTTCCAGACCCATTCCTTTCAGGCGCTGGGAAACCTGGAGCAGTACACCAGCCAGGGCCGGACTGCGCAGCTTCCGGTGGTGTACCTGATGACGGGAATCTTCAAGGACGCCGGAAGTCCCACTTTTCGTCAGCATAAAATGGTCGAAACCACGTCGGTGGTAAGTATCTATCACTGCGAATTATACGTGGCGGGAGTTCAAATATACTTGTACGACGTATTCGCCAATATCTACGTAGTTGGCGGCGTCGACCAACTGAGTACTTTCCGCTCAAATCTCGGCGGCTGAACAAGCATTACATTGAAACCGGAAGACGGGGGCGATGACTAATGAAAACCGATGAACTGACGGTGAATGGAGTACGAATCGGCGGCGAGGGCACGAAAGATGAAGAAGAGGCCCAGACGATCGATTTACCCTCCGGCTCGCGCGCCGAGGTGCGCAAAGGCCATGGACGGGACCTGATGCGAGCACAGCGGGCAGCGGCGGGCGAAGACGCGAGCGCGGTGATATTTGCATTAATCGCTGAACTCACGCGCGTGGACGGGCGCAGGATTGTGTACGAGGAGGTGCTCGAGATGGATCTCGCGGACGTGCTGGCGCTGCAGGACGAGGTGATGGGCGAAAATTTCGACCGCCCTCCGCGGCGTGCTTCGCAGGCCTCGTTCAATCCGGATTCTCAGTCCAGGAGCTGAGCGGGATGGACTTTGCGGAGCTGTCGTACTGGCTCGACGCGGTCACGGAATATGAGCGGATGCGCGTCGAACGCGGCGGAGGGGACGAATAGTGAGTAGTAATTACAGTGACTACAGCACGATGCTTGCACTAACTAATTACGCGAGACGGTGAGATGATGGGAGTGAGACTATTCGTAGGGAATCTGAGTTTCTCGTTGGGCGATGGCGATTTACGTGCGGCATTTGCCGAGATCGGCGGAGTGGAACGAGCCGAGATCGTGCGTGACCGTTTCGACGGGCGCTCGCGCGGGTTCGGATTTGTCGAGATGACGAACGAGGACGACGCTGCGGTCGCGCTGCGGGCGATGAACGGCAAGGAACTCGCGGGACGTCCGTTGCGAGTCGAGGCGGCGACCTCTCAACGGCGCCCGTTCGAACGTAACGTCGCGCGAGCCTAGCGCAAGCCCTCACGCGGGCCATCAGAGCGAGTCATTAAATGGCGAGGCAATCCAGGACAATCGACACGCAGGCAGAGATTGGCGGATCCAAATCGGCGCGCGCGCTCCGCCAGCTTGAGCGGATGGCCGGCTTCGCGAAAGAAAGCATCCGCACCGGGCGGGCGACTGCGAGCATCGCGATGGCCGCGAATCATCGCTTGGAACTTCCCGCGCATATTCTTCTTCCGAAAGAGGATCATCGTTTTGAGACGGGATTGTTTGCAAGCAGCCAAACTCCCCTCGATGGCTCTGAGAGCCGTATACACGAGACTGCGAGCCGAAACGAAATAGACAACGGGAGAGAGACGGCAAGCGCCGCGCAATTGATTCGTACCTTCACCGCGGGAGCAAGGGTGCTGAACGCGGCTGCGCGAGTAAGTGACAGCGTAGGGGGCAACGAGGCGGCAACTTCGATGGCGCGGCCGAAAGGCTCGGACGGCGCGAACGATGGAGAGTCGCAAGGAAGGCGTGGCAGTCACGCGAATGCGTGGCATCGCACGACGGCAAGGGTTGCTGCTGGCGGCCGTGTATCCCGGGAAATGGAGGAATTGTCTCGCGCGGCGGACGCTCTGTCGCGGGTTGAACGCTCAGTTGAATCGGGAAGCGCAGCCTGGGCGATTTCCACAGCGGGCCGACGCGCAACAGAATCAGGATTGAAGAGCTCGAGCGATTTCGCGGAGCGGGCGTACCGCGCGAACGAAGCTGGCCAAACGATGGTCGTGGCGAAGTCGGCCTCGTCGCCGAGACCAGATGCAGGGCGAGTTTTGAGTCGATCGCGAGGAGGTCTCGACGCAGAACGAGTGGCGTTCGCCGGGGCAGGCATCCTCGCGAGCGATCGCATGGCTTCATCGATCCGCGCGGTGATTCCGCCCGCAAGTCTTTCGCAGCGCGAGTTTGCGGAACCATCGGGCAACGCTCGTGGCGGAAATAGCAGCAGCGTGCGCACGGGGATCACTATCAACTCGTCGCCGACGGTCGTGATCAACGCGCCAGCGGCGGGCGGCAATATAGAGCGCGATGCGATTGGCGCACTGCGGGCGCATCGCGAGGAGCTCTTCACTCAATTGAAACGGGAATCAGCGCGGCGCGAGCGCGCACAGTTCTAAGGAGCGATTGCTTGTTCGCAGCATTGGGCGAGATTCAGTTCGAGGTGGTTGGCTCTCCGGAAGGCTACGAATCCGCGGGGGCTTACGGTTTCGGCGAGCAGCGGGTGATTGAAAGCAAGCCGCGGCTACAATGGGTTGGCGACGATCTCCAGCGGCTGAATTTCGAGCTGATGTGGCACTCGTCACTCACGAATCCCGCGGTGCAGCTGGCGCTGTTGCGCGCGACGGCGGCGCAGCATCTCGCGCTGCCGCTTATCTTCGGCGTCGGAACGTACCTCGGACTGTTTGTGATCGAATCGATTAAGGTGAAGTCGATGCAGATGTCGGATCTCGGCGGATTACTGGCGATCAGAGTCGCACTCGCGCTCAAAGAATGGATACCTGACCAGGCGCTTGGCGCGAGCGCGCCCGTTCCGACAGTTACTCCGCTAGGAATCACGACGGCGTCGACCGCGACCGCCGGCAGTAATTCAAGCGGATCCACGCCAGGGGTGTCGGCGTTGCTCAGTATCCCGGCCGCGACCGGCACCAGCGGGCCCAATCTTGAAGCGGACGACGTGCCCGCCGCAGTTATCGTGAGGAGCGCCGCGCGATGACGCCGTCCGGACAGTTCATACTTCACATTACGAGGGCCGGTGAACGGTGGGATTTGTTAGCCTGGCAATACTATGGCGATCCGACTGACTATTCTCCGATCATAATGGCTAATCCGAATGTACTGATTGAACCGGTGTTCGATGCCGGAATATCGATCGCTGTGCCTATCCTGCAGAAGAGCGCGGTGGTCACGGCCGACTTGCCGCCCTGGAAATTGTCTCAGACGGCGAGTGCGTAATGGCTGCGACGGCATCGTATTCAGTTCGTTCGCCGCAATGGATACTCAGTTATTTGGGCGTGAATATTACCGCCGATGTATCGGAAATGGTTCTCGCGATCAGATATGTCGATCAACTCGATGGCGCTTCAGGCGAGCTTGAAGTGGATCTCGAAGATTCCACGAAGCTGTGGCAAGGCGCCTGGTATCCGGCGCTCGGCGACATAGTCAGTCTGCAAATTGGCTATAGCGGCGAGGCCCTGCTGGATTGCGGCGAATTTCAGATCGACGAACTGGAATTGGATGGTCCGCCCGACGTGATGAGACTGCGCTGCCTCGCCGCATACATCACACCGGCGATGCGCACCGCGAATACAGTGGCCTACGAGAACATAGGCATCGTGGAAATAGCGGGGTTAATCGCGGCGAAGTACGGGCTGGTAATGGTGACGGCTTCATCCGAGTCCGAGAGCGATGTCGTGTTTGCCCGCGTCACTCAACGGCGACAGACGGATTTGGAATTTCTGAAACGCCTTGCGCGAGAACACAACTTCGATTTCACGGTGCGCGGAGGACAGTTGGTCTTTTACGCGCGGCCGGTGCTCGAGTCCGTACCCGCGGTGGTAACGATCACGAGATCGGATGTCTTTCTATTCGCATTTCGGAACCGGGCGCGCCGAATCTACGATGGTGCGGAATTTTCGTACTTCGATCCTGACACGAAACAATTGATTACTCAGTCGGTGTCTGCGCCTTCTCCGACGGGAGACACACTGAAGATAGTCGCGCGCTGTGAGAACGCGCAGCAAGCGCTGGTGAAGGCCGAAGCCGCACTTCATCTGCATAACATGGTGTTCGTGGACGCATTGCTGTTGGGACCGGGGAGCACGGTGCTGGTGGCGGGAAACAATGTACAGCTCAGCGGATGGGGTGCGCTGGACGGAACATACCTGATCGAGATGGCGCAGCATCATTTGGCGCGAGCGACAGGATACTCAACGTCAATTGAAGCACGGCGGATAAACGCATGAACGACATAATCGAATACCGCGAGCGATTTGCCGCTCTGAATCCCACTTTTCGGGTCGGGATCGTGCAGCAGCAGGACACAGCGCGCGCAAAGGTGCGCGTGGTGTTTCCGGATTACGACGAAGTGATCAGCTGGTGGCTGCCGATTGTGTTTCCCAAGACGCAGAACGACAAGGCGTACTGGATTCCGGACGTCGGGGAACAGGTCGTATGCCTGATGGATCTGCGCGATGAGGCCGGCGCGGTGCTGGGCGCGATTTATTCAGACGCAGACCTGGCGCCGGTGAATAGCGCCAACAAGTTTCATCTCGCGTTCCAGGATGGCACCAGCATCGATTACGATCGCGCCGCGCACCTCCTCGATCTTCTTTTCCAGGACACCACGCAAATCACCTACAACGCCCAGACGCATCTGCTCGATCTGAAATTTCAGGACCAGGGCGAGATCAAATACGACGGCACCGAGCACATTCTGAGCGTGAGCCTCCCTCAAGGTGCGGCGTTCAATGTTACGGCCAACGGCGCGCAGATTCAGATCGACTCAAGCGGCAACGTCATCATCAGGGCGGCGGGACAGGTGCAGCTCGGAACCGGCCAGTTGGCCGGCGTCGCGCGGCTCGGCGATACGGTTCAAGTGGGCGAGGCGACGGGAACGATCGTGACGGCAAGCACCGATGTGTTGGCGGGATGACGATGCCGGCGGGCGCAATCACACTGGCGGATATCACGTCGGCTGACTGGTCGCTGGCGCTAGGAGCCATCGGCCAAGTGGTGCAAGGAATCGCCGACGTCGAGCAATGCCTGGGGATTATCGTAACGACGCCACGAGGAAGCGATCCGCTGCGGCCGACTTTTGGCGCCGATATCTGGCGCTATATCGATTTTCCGATCAGTTTGGCGTTGCCTGCGATCGTCAGCGAGCTGACATTGGCGATCACGACCTGGGAGCCGCGGGTAAATCTTGTTTCGGTGACGGCGCAACCCGTGCTTGACGGAAGTGCGCAGTCAGGCGCGCATCTCGATGTGACGCTAAACTGGCAGCTAAAGCTGGGCGCCACGGCGGCTCCAGTTCAGACCACGACCGTGACAGTCCCGGGAGCGACGGTCTAATCCGGGCCGCGCCGACGGCGATGAAAGGATGAGTTGATGAGTGCAGGAGTTCCATCGCTGCCGCCACCGGTGTTCGTCGACGATCCGGACGGGCTCGATCCAAACCTGATCCTTGCGGACATGATTGCCGAGTTCGAGGCAGCCGCGAACCGAACGCTCTACCCGGCGCAGGTCGAGCGCCTGTTGATCAATCTGTATGCGTACCGCGAATCGCTGGTGCGCAACGCGATCCAGTATGCGGCCCAGCAGAATCTGCTCGCCTTCGCGTCGTTCCCGATGCTCGATTATCTCGGTCAACTGCTGAGCGTCACGCGACTGGCGTCGCAGCCGGCGGTGACGACGCTCCAATTCACGCTGGCCAACGCGCTGACGGTGCCGTTCACGATTGCCGCAGGAACGCCGGTCGGCACCTACGACGGACAGTTTGCCTTCGCGACCAACGCGACGATCAGCATTGCGGCCGGCGCCACTATCGCCAGTGTTGCCGCCACGGCGACAACTCCAGGAGTGGCTGCGAATGGGTACCTGGCGGGGCAGGTCAACGTCCAGCTCAATCCGAATACCTTGATCGCGAGCGTGACCAATACGAGCACGACCACAGGTGGATCTGCCCCGGAAACGGATGATCATCTGCGCACGCGCATTCAGGCTGCGCCCAATCAGTTCAGCGTCGCGGGTCCGATCGGAGCATACCGATTTTTTGCGATTGGCGCCGATCCGTCGATCATCGACGCGCAAATTATCAGTCCAGCGCCCGGATCGGTGAACGCATACGTGCTGACCGGACCGATTACAGTGCAGCCGGCGGCGGCGCCAAACAGTGCTGGAGTCGCGAATTCCGCGCTGCTTGCGAAAGTGGCCGCGGTGCTGAACGCCGACACTGTGCGCCCGCTTACCGACACCGTCAACGCGCTCGCGGTGACGGAGGTGGACTACCAGATCACCGCGACCGTGACGCTTTACTCAGATGCGGATCCTACCGCGACCATCGCCGCGGCGACCACCGCCGTGCAGGAGCTCGCGCTCGAGCTCGCCGCCGAGATTCAGCGCGACATCGTGCCGAGCCAGATAATTGCGGCGCTGTCGGTCGCCGGTGTCTATGGCGTGACGCTCACGGCGCCGGTGCTGACCACGCTTACGGCCGGGCAGTGGGCGAACTGTACGATGATCTCGCTGACGACGGCGTTCAGCACGGAGCACAGCTGATGCCCGAGCTTTCGGCCGCGCCCTCGATCAACGATACGCGCACGCAGGCGTTGCTGGTGCTGATCGCGCGGCTCGCGGCGCTCGATCTTACGACGCTGCTGGTTTATCGAATCGACTCGGTGGTGGAAAGCGCGTTGCCGTTTCTGGCGTGGCAATTCGACATCTTGTCTCCGCTGTGGCAATTAATCGCGCCGGTGTCGCTCGGGGTCGATGCGCTTACGAGCATCGATTTGCTTACCGATGTGGACAATCTGATCGAATCCGGCGCCCTGGTTTCGGAGCAGCCGCTGACGGAGGCGGCAGAGCGCGAACTGCTCATGAGCGCCATCCCGTTGCATCGGTTTTGCGGTACGCCGTGGGCGATCAAGCAGGCGCTCGCGTCGTTGGGCTGGACGCAGGTCACGCTGCTCGAAGGGCAGTCGAGCTGGGGTGGCGATGCGTATCCGTCGAGCCAGGGATGGGCGGTGTTCCGTGTCATGATCAATCTCGTGGCCGGGCAGGGTGTCCCAGGCGGCGCCGCATCCACGGCAGCAGCAGCGGTTAATTTCTTCAAACCCGCGCGCGCGTGGATGGACTCGATATGGTTTGTGGCGCCGGCGATTTCTGACGCGGGACCGACGCCGTCCGACAATTTGACGCTCGGCGGAATTGCCCAGTACCAGCTCGACGCGGCGCCCGCGCCCAATGACGACGCGCTGGCTTTTGCGATCCGGACGGCGCCGCTCACCGATGCGTACGGTCCGATTGTCCCCACTTACAATGCTCACTATCTGCACAGCGGGATTACTTACGGCGCCAACGAACCCGCGGTTGCGGATTCGGCGCTGATCGTCAACGGCGCAGCCGTTTTGCAAGGAGGTTGAAATGAGAAGGCCGATTGGAATCGTGCGAATCCGGCTTGTCCGGCAAGGGCGTATCGTGTGGAAATACGAGGGCCGCAATCTATTCGTGAACGCCGGGCTGCCTGCCCTTGCGGCGCTGCTCGGAGGCGATACCACCGGCGAATTCGCGGCTGCGGTGGGATTCGGCTCGGGATCTAACGCACCGACGGTGAGCGACAGCGCGCTGACCGGCCCCGCATATTACAAAGCGCTCGACAGTCACAGCGAGGACGGCAACGGCAGCGTGACCTTCAACTGGTCGCTGACCACGGCCGACACCGGCGCCGACGGGATCGCCATTCAGGAGCTGGCGATATTCGCCAATCACGCCAGCGC
Source organism: Binatus sp. (SeqCode) (assembly GCF_050013435.1). Lineage (GTDB taxonomy): Bacteria > Desulfobacterota > Binatia > Binatales > Binataceae > Binatus. The sequence goes on from NZ_JBEKFG010000074.1 coordinate 10,797, forward strand.
GGGACTACCCGGAACGACCGCGCCGACTCCGATGCTCGCGCGCAAGACAATAGCACCGATAGTCTTCGGCGCGGGAATGAGTATTAGCGGTACGTGGACGCTTACCTTCTGAGGTAGTCAATGGCTACACTAATCGACGCAGCCGAGTTCACCTCCAATGAGGTGTATCAAATACAAGCAACCGATCCGGTCGAAGGCGCTGCCAGCGGCGCGAGTTTCAGCGGGACGGGTATCTCCAATCAGCCACATCAGCAACTGGCTAATCGCACCGCGTTTCTGAAACAACGCCAGGACGTAAATATCTCGAATATCGGCGTGTTGCAGGCGTTCCAGGCGCTGTTCACCGGGCTGATGGCGCCCAATGGCTATCTCAAGATTCCGGTTGCCGATGTGAATAAGGGATTGATCCAGTACCTCATTCAGTGGGGCATGGTGAGTTGGGGTTCGCCCGGAGAGCCGCACGGATTGTATGGCCCCTACAGCTTTCCAATCGCCTTTCCGAATGCCTGCGAAGTCTTCCTGCCGATCACGATCAATCCCAACGCGAGCGCGGGTAACAATGGCGAAGACGTGATCATGGTGCCGGCGACCTATTTGCCGACAGCGTCGCAATTCTGGGTCTATAACAACTGCCTGGGTGCGGGCAACGATCATAACTACGGTTTCTACTGGCTCGCGATCGGGTTCTAGCCGCCCGTTGGCACGGGTAGCCGGTAAAACGGAACAATGAAGATGAACCTTAAAATGCTGCATAGGTGTAACAACGGCCGCACGCGACAGCGGAGCGTGGCCCTGATACTGCGCACCGTCGCAACGGTTTTAATCCTGCGCGCCGCCGCCGCGGCGCAGAATCTGCCACCGCCCGGAGCTTATCAGCCGATCCCCAACTTCACCGGCGTGGGCGCAGGGTTGCAGTTCCGCGAGGCGATCAACGATCGATTTTCAGGTGCCCAGGCGATCGCGCCTTCGATAGCCAGTACCGCATTCGCCAATCTGCCGCCCGAACAGGACGGGATGCTGTTGTTCTGCAACAACTGCAGGAGCGCGACGCCGTGCGTCAGCGGTGGGGGCGGTGCGTGGGCTCTTGGTACTCGAGGACAATGGGCGTGCGCGAGCGCGGCGCTGGAAGCGAACCTCAACGCCAACGGTAACAAGGTGTCGAACCTCGCCGGCGCGACCGTCAATGGAGACGCGCTCGCGCTCGGACAGACTGGAGCGCAGCTCAACACGCTGTCGGGCTCGAAGCTCGACGGCAGCGACGCAATCGCCAATGTCAGTGTCAACGGCGTGCTGAATGCGCAGGACTTCGGTGCGGTGTGCTCGGACACTACGGAGTCGGCGACTACGACTGCGAGCAACGCGGCCGTCACAGTTGGCGCGATTGGCGATTTCAAGGTCGGGCAGTACGTAAAGCTCGACGCCGCGGGCGCGTCAAACACGATTGCGACGCCGACGATCGCGAGCGTCACGGATGACGGCTACACCCTGAACTACCTGCCATATGTCCAGTGGGACATTCCGGTGCTCAACACCACCGCGACCGGCAACGGCAACTGCACCGTGGACAACGGCACGACTAACAATCCGAACACGAGCTGCTCGACCACCTACGGCTACAGCGTCCAGAACGTCGGTCAGACCGGCATCGGCGCGGGCCTGAACGGGATGCGCTCGGCGGCAAGCGCGACGGTGTATATCGCCACCGCCCCGGTGAATCCTTCCATCGGAAATGCGGTCATCGTGACCTACTCGGTTGACGCGAACACTGTCGGTTCGATCATCCGGCGATGCATGGGCGCGAGCTGCACGCCGACCAGCATCTATGCCGTGAAGCCGATTCCTCCCGGCCAGGGCTCGACCGCGGTTTCCTATCGCGACAACGGCAAGCCTTTCGGAATCGACGAGGAAGCCAGCACGAGCGCAGTAGCGGCGGACCTTGACGCGCAAATCACGGCGATTTCCGGTACTTCGGTAACTCTCTCGGTTGCGCCGTCGGGCTCGGCCTCGACGACGATGCGGCACGACAACGCGCCTGCGATCCAGCAGGCGGTGAATGCGTCTGTCCTGGCAGGCACCACCGGCTCGAAGGTGCAGCTACCGGCGTGCGCGACTCATTACGATTTGTCGCAGGCGGTGAGCTTTTGGCAGCTATCGCAGACCGGAATCAGCGGGCCGGGAAGCAACTTGAATGGAGGCCCGAACGCCGCGCTGCGATGGGACGGCCCCGCGGGCGGCATCGTGTTTAATTTCAACAACGCCTACGCCGACACGATCGAAGGAATCGGGCTTGACGGCCTGACCGGCAGCACGCCCGGAATCATGATCGATCAGAACCGCTATCCCACCAGTGGCCAGTCTCAGAGCAATGCGGGACCAGGTGCGCCATCGAGCGGCGTGGCTTGGGCGGGATTGCCGCCGACCGGCATGAATATCCGCAACGTCACTTGCGGCGTGGTGGGTCTGTGCGTGGACTTAGGCCCCTCCATCGCCAACGGCGAAGATGCGATCATCGACGGCCTGAACTGTTTTGAAGAGGCTTATCCGCCGTATGGCAGCGGCAATATCTGCATCTATTCCAATTCCCAAGAGACCTACAACGAAGCAATCTACAACAGCAACTGCGGCAACCGCGATTACTGCTTCGACTTCCCGCGCATCGGCTCCTTCGTGATGACGAACACGAACTCCGAGGATGCGGGCATCCTTTGGTATGTACCGGATACTTCGGACTACAGCACGGTGACCGGCGGCCAGGAAGAAAGCGCGCAGATGTTCGCGTATAGCACTTCACAGGCAAGGTTCTCAGATTTTCGGATCGCTGGCGGGAGCGGTCCGTGGGGCGCAATCGCTTACGGTAACTCACTCGATATTTTTGAGAACATAACCGTCGAGACGGCCAGCCCGCTGTCCACGAGCATGAACTGGAACGCCCAGGGAGCGAGTGGTGGAAATGCTGGTACGTTCATGAATGTGAATTTCGGCCAGCCGCTCAGCAACTACGGCAACAGCCACGGCAGTTATCCGGCGACACCTTATAGCCTGCCAATCACCAATGTCGGCGGCAGTTATCTCCCGAGCTTCACCTGCATCCATTGCGCCATCCCCGGCCAATCGGTGCCGGGAGTCGTCTCGAACGAGCCGAATCAGGCGACGGCCTTCGATGCCGCGCCGGCCGCGATCACGCTCACGGGAACGGCGACTGCGGGCACGGCAACGTGCTCGGAATCGATGCAGGGCACGCTCAAGATTGCGACCTGCTATCTCAACGCCTACCAGGAGACGGGCACCGCTCAGACTGTGTGCTTCAATGGAAGCGGCTGTACCGCAAACCTCGCTGGCGTGAATTTCTCCGCCGCGCCGAACATCCTCGCGTCATGCGGCACGTATGGGCCGACCAGCACGGCGACTGTGCTGACGCTCCCGGCGAACGCCTCGATGACCGCGGAAACCTGCAACGTCACAGCGATTGGTCAATGACCTGCGCAAGCTTTGCCGAGCCGCCGGCGAGGACGTCCTTCACGCTCCAGCCTCTGCGAAAGGAGAATTTCCGTGACTTCAAGATTCAACAGGATCATGGCCGGCCGGTCTCACCTGGCTAACACGCCCTCGCAAAGCGCTGCGCGCGTGCCCCTGATTTCCAACGCTGACATGGGCCTCGCCGGCGAGGCGCTCGCTCAGTATGCGAAAGTCTTGGGCGATGAAGGCACGTCGAGCGCGCGCGCCGCGGAGCTCGTCGCCTTGAGCGCGAAGATCGCGCCCGCCGCGAAGCGGAAGACGTCGTGATTTCGAGATTCAACAAGATCACGGCGGGCCGCGGGGCCTGGCGGGCCCGTTAGCGTCAGCCGAGCCTCTCGAGAACTCGTTCCATCGCGATTCCGCGCGAACCCTTGACCAGTAACACGTCGCCGGGCCGGAGCAGCCCGGCAATTATTCCTGCCGCGGCGATACTGTCGGGCGCGGCGAGTACCCCGGTGGTATCCGCATCGCGCGATACGGCTGCGCAGGCGGAGTTCATCTCAGGGCCGACGGCGACGAATGCGGCTGGATGCGAGCGCATCACGTCGCGTATCGCCGCCTGATGCGCGCCGGCCGACAACTCGCCCAGCTCGAGCATATCGCCCAGCGCGATCACCAGGCGGGCGCCGAGACCGTCGGCTACTTCGCGCGCCGCCGCCAGCGCGGCCCGAATCGAGCGCGGGTTCGAATTGTAAGTGTCGTCGATCACAAAGATGCCGTGAATCGAGGTGTTCGCGAGCCGGCCGGCGACCGGCTTGACGGCCGCGAGCGCATCGCCGATCGCGGTGAGCTCGCGCGATTCAAGCGGCATCGGATGCATCGCGGCGACACCGGCGATCGCGGCGGTACAGTTGAGAGCAGCGGCCTCGCCCAGCAGCGCGATTTCAGTGTCGATGAAAGCTTCGACTCCCGCGGCGAGCATAGCGCTGGCGATTTCGACGCGGATGCGCGAGCGGACGCCCACGCTTCGACTGACGAGCCGCACGTCGGCGTCGGGCGATTTGCCAAAGGTGATTCGCTTCAGATGCTTCGGAATCCGCGCCAGCACCATCGGTTCGTCGGCCGATGCGACCGCATAGCGCCCGGCAGTCGAGAACAGCGCGGCCTCCTCGTTGGCGATATCCTCGAGCGTGCCGAGACCCTCGCTGTGCTCGAGGTCGACATTGAGGACCATTGCGACGTCTGGCTCGACGATTTGCGCCAGTTTTGGAATCTCGCCGCGCGTGTTGGTGCCGCATTCGAGGACGGCCGCGCGATGCTCGCCGGTTAGCGTGAAAATCGTCATAGGTACGCCGATCAGATTGTTCAGATTGCCCGGGGTTGAAAGCGTGGCTCCGAACAGCGCGCGAGCGGCGGCGGCGGTGAGTTCCTTGGTGGTGGTCTTGCCGACCGCTCCACCGATTGCGATCAGTGGAAGCGGGCGGGCCGCGCGCGTGCGCACGAGATGGTGGCGCGCGAGCCGGCCCAGCGCCGCGAGGGTGTCGGCGACCTCGATGCAATCGAGCGCAGGATGACGCCGCCCGGTCGCGACGATCGCGGCTGCGGCGCCCCGCGCGGCGGCTTGTGGCAGGTAGTCGTGGCCGTCGGACACCGCGCCACGGATTGCCACGAATATCGCTCCCGCTCCGATCGAGCGTGTATCAATGCTGACGCCGCGGACGCCGCCGCCGGCCCCGACAGTCGAAGTGGCGCGGACCAGCGTGCCTCCCGTAGCCTCGACAACTTCGGCGAGCGTGAACTCGCACTGATTGCTGGGAATCGGCGTCGCCATCGCAGTACATTGTGCCGAAATATCCGGGGCGCTCATACCGGCTGCGACTTGACATCCCGGCGGGCGGGAATCAGCCTTCAGATTCCAACAGTGCTGCGTCCCTTATCTCGATTGTGAGATGATGCATGCATAAGGAAGACACGAGGAACCACGATGGCGGACAGCAAGGCGCCGATTGTCGGCGTGATCATGGGCAGCAAGAGCGACTGGGAATACATGTCGGCGGCGGCCGAGGTCATGGAAGAACTTAAAGTGCCGCATGAAGTTCGGATCATGTCGGCGCATCGCACGCCCGACCTTACTTTGGAATATGCCGCGAGTGCGGCGGCCCGCGGCCTGCGCGCGATAATCGCCGGCGCCGGTGGCGCCGCGCATCTTGCCGGCGTGGTCGCAGCGAAGACGATAATCCCGGTTATCGGCGTGCCGATGCCGACGACCTCGCTCAACGGAATCGACTCGCTGCTGTCGATCGTGCAGATGCCCAAGGGGGTGCCGGTGGCGACGATGGCGATTGGCAAAGCTGGTGCGGCGAATGCGGCGCTGCTGGCGGCGCAGATAATCGCGCTGGGCGACGCGAAGCTCGGCGAACGCCTGGTAAAATGGCGGGCTGCGCGGGCGGATGAACTGTTGGAGCAGAAGATTCCCTAGGTGAGTAATCCGGTGCGTCAAGCAGGGCAGGGCGCGATCGCCGCGATAGCCATCGTAGTGGCCATTTGCGGATCTGCGCACGCCGCCGACATCAAGATGGCGGGCAAGCTGGTGGTACCTGCAAACGCCAGCGTGATTGCGATTTGCACCGATCCCGTTGTGCAGAACGTGCTGAATGAAGATCTGAGAGCGGCGCGCCATGGTGCTGCGTCCAATGGGGAAGATGCGGTGACGCTCACCGTGTCGGTGAATCAGCAACTGCTTGCGCCGGGAGTGTCATTGAATCAGATGTTCCCGGGCGATCCCTCGATGGTCGAATTGCTCAAGGCGGCCGGCGCGAATCCGCCGCCGCTGGGCGACAGCGGCAATCAACCGATCGATCCGTTCGCACAGGAGGCTCTCCGCCGGTCGTTGTATCCCGACGATACGGCTGCGGAACAGTTCAGAGCCTACCAGGCGAGTCAGCAGGCGTCGCACGGCACCAACGCGCCGACGCCATATGACAAAATCCCGAAGAACCAGATTTACGACACGGTGATCGTCGCACGCGCGTCGCTGGAGGGCGCAGCCGATGAGCTAAAGGTGGTCGTGGTCGTGCACTCGGGCGACGACGCGCGACGTGCCAAGGAACTCGTCGCCGAAGAGATCGCCAACGCCGTGCTTCACTAGCAGGGTGTTGAAAGGCTCATATCGAAGGGCAGTTCGGGCCTTGAACCATTCGACACCCTGCGTAAAAGCTGTCTTCTTACCTACAACATCTCCCCCAAAGGGGAGACCGCCGAA
>NZ_JBEKFG010000075.1:0-16851 GCF_050013435.1 Binatus sp. (SeqCode)
CACGCCCACCGCCATGAAGGCGGTCACCGGAGTCGGCGCGCCCTCATAAACGTCCGGCGCCCACATATGAAATGGCACTGCGGCGACCTTGAAGCCAAAACCGATCAGCATCATGCCGATCCCGAGCAGCAACAGCGGATTCGAACCCATCGCGCCCGAGGCAAGTGCGTCATGAATCGGGCCAAGCTTGATGGTGCCGGTGGCGCCGTAGACCAGCGCGATTCCATAGAGCAGGAACCCTGTCGAGAACGCGCCCAGCAAAAAATATTTTATTGCCGCTTCATTCGATTTGGGGTTGCGGCGCATGATTCCAGCCAGTACGTAAACCGTGATCGACATCGTCTCAAGACCGAGGAAGATGACTATCAGGTCGCCAGCCGCCGCCATCAGCATCATGCCCAGCACGGAAAACAGCAGCAACGAATAGTATTCGGCGCCGGGAATACGGTTCTCGGCGGCGTAATCGAGCGACATCATCACGGTGACCATCGCGCCGATCAAAATCACCAGGTCGAAAAATGCCGAAAAACTGTCGATCGAGATCGCGCCCGCAAAAGCGACACCGTACTGTCCCAGGATTCCAAGCGTGAATACGAACGCAACCGCCAGCGACGCCAGCGTCAGCAGCCCCAGCCCTTCGCTTTCGCCGTCGTCAACGCGCACTCCAGCCAGCAGCACCACCATTGCGGCCACGGTGATCACAACCAGCGGCAGGATTGGCAGCCAGACGAAGTTGATTGCGGCCAGGTTAAAAGGACTCATCGTGCGGCCGCCGCCATCTCGGGTTCGCGGTTTGGTGTGTGCCGAGCCGGTAAAAGAGCAGCCAGACGATTCGGCTGCCGTTCAAGCTCGAGCCGAGCCTGCGCGACATTTACCCTCGCGAGCATTGCAGTCACCGACGGTTCGATCCTGCTGATCAGCGGACGCGGAAAAATTCCCATCAACAGCATCAACGCGATCACCGGCACCATCACGGCAATCTCGCGACCGGTCAGATCCCGGATCGTTTCGTTTACCGCCCTGGTGATCGGTCCAAACATCACGCGTTCGTAGGTCCAGAGCATGTAGAGCGCACCCAGGATAACGCCCAGAACTGCGAAAACAGCAGCCAGCCTGATTCGCAGGAACGCCCCGAGCATGATCAGGAACTCGCCGACAAAGCCGTTGAGCCCCGGCAGGCCGATCGACGAGAGCATCACGACCATGAAGATTGCGGCGTAAACGGGCACGCGCTTCCACAGGCCGCCGAACTCGGAAATCTCGCGCGTATGGCGCCTCATGTAGAGCATTCCAACGAGCAAAAATAATCCGCCGGTGGAAACGCCGTGATTGAGCATCTGGTAAATTGCGCCATCGATACCCTCGGGGTTGAGCGCGAAAATTCCGAGCATCACAAACCCCAAGTGACTAACCGACGAGTATGCAATCAACCGCTTCAGGTCGGGCTGCATCATCGCGACCAACGCTCCGTAAATGATCCCGATTATGGCGAGCGCCATGAACAGCGGAATCGCCTCGACCGCGACGGTAGGAAACAGCGGAATGGCGAAGCGCAGGAAGCCGTAGGTGCCCATCTTGAGCATCACGCCGGCCAGAATAACCGAGCCGGCAGTCGGCGCGTTGGTGTGAGCATCGGGCAGCCAGGTATGCACCGGCCACATCGGCACCTTAATCGCGAATGCCAGCGCGAACGCCGCGAACAGCCACCGGCTCTCGGTAACAGTGAGCGGCACCTGGTAAAGCAGCGGCAAATCGAAGCTGGTCCGGTTGAAATGCACGTGCGCCTGGTGCACGAGGTACAGGATCGCGACCAGCATCAGCAGCGAGCCGACCATCGTGAACAAAACGAACTTGACGGCGGCGTAAATCTTGCGGCCGTGTCCCCAAATGCCTATCAGGAAGTACATCGGAATCAGCATCACTTCCCAAAATATATAAAACAGGAACAGATCGACCGAGAGCAGCGCGCCGAGTAGACCGGTTTCCAGCACGAGTATAAAGAAGCAGAATTCGCGGGGGCGCTCCTCGATATCGCCGCCGCCGGAGTAAAGGAGCGACAGAGTAATCAAAATAGTAGTCAGAAGAACCAGAAACAGGCTAATGCCGTCGATACCGATATGGTATGTAATGCCGAACGCGGGAATCCAGTCATATTGTTCGGCGAGCTGGTACTCGGCGACGTGCGGATTGAACTGCGCCAGGACATAGAAACTCAGCGCCAGCGGAAGCAGCGAAAAAATGAACGCCGAGTTCCAAATCGCACGCTCTTCGCTCTGCATCAAAATGAACAGCGCGCCGATCAGCGGCAGGAAAATCAACGCTGTAAGCAAGCCGCCGTTCATCAGTGCGTCACCAGGTACAGGTAGTAAGCCACAATGCCCAGCGCGCCAAGGAGATAGACAAATGCATAGTTCTGGACGTTGCCGGTTTCAGCGCGGCGCGCTATCTGGCCTGAAGTCTGGACGGCAAGGCCGGCGCCATCGGCGGCGCCATCGATCGCAAAGCTGTCGATCGCGCGGTTGAGCACATTGTTCGAGACCCAGAACAGCGGACGCGTGACGATTAAATTATACAGCTGGTCGATGTAGTACTTGTTGAGTAGCAAGTTGTAGAGATCCTGCAGCCGCCACGCGAGAAGCATCGGGATTCCCGGCAAGCGCAGATAGAACAGGTATGCGAGCGCTATTCCGAGCGCCGAGGCGATACTCGCGACGAGAGACAGGGAAGTCGGGCTCGCCTCAACGATCGGTCTGAAGGCGCCAACGGCCGGCGCGAGGAATCGCACGAACGCATTCCCCCACAGCAGTCCGTCGGGAAGATTTACCCATCCGCCAACCGTCGCCAGAATAGCCAGTACGATCAACGGAATAGTCATTACCGCCGGCGATTCGTGCAGGTGATGCTGTTTTTCAGAATCGACGCGGGACTCGCCAAAGAACGTCATGAAGATCAGCCGGAACATGTAGAACGACGTCAGCCCCGCGGTGATCACGCCGAGGAACCAAAGCCACGAATGTCCCGAATCGTAAGCGGCTTCGAGGATCAGGTCCTTGGAGAAGTAACCGGAGAACGGCGGCACGGCGGCGATCGCTAGCGTCGCGATGAACATCGTCCAGAACGTGATCGGCAGCTTGCGCCGCAATCCGCCCATCTTGTTCATGTCCTGCTCGCCGCCGAGCGCGTGAATCACCGAACCGGCGCACAAGAACAGCAAGCCCTTGAAGAACGCGTGGGTCATGACGTGGAAGATACCCGACGCATACGCGCCGGAGCCCACGCCGAGAAACATGTAACCGAGCTGACTGATGGTCGAGTAAGCGAGCACCTTCTTGATGTCGGGCTGAACGATCGCGATGGTCGCGGCAAACACCGCGGTAACCGCGCCAATCGTCGCAACCAGATCGAGCGCGCTGGGCGCCATCGTGTAGATGAAACCAAGCCGCGCGATCATGTACACGCCCGCGGTGACCATCGTCGCCGCGTGGATCAGCGCGCTGACAGGAGTCGGGCCGACCATCGCGTCGGGCAGCCATACGTAGAGCGGAATCTGCGCTGACTTGCCGGTCGCGCCGATGAAGAGCAGGACGCCGGCCGCGGTCGCGGCGGCGCCGCCAAGCAGAGCAGCGTTATTGCGAAGCTCGACAAAGTCCAGCGTCCATACGCCGTGCGCACCGAGCGTGGCGACGATGGTGAACATCCCGAGCAGAAAGCCGGCGTCACCAATTCGGTTGACGACAAATGCCTTGCGGCCGTTGTAGGCGTACTGGGGATTCGTGTACCAAAATGCGATTAGCAAGTAGGAACATAGTCCGACACCTTCCCAACCCACGAACATCATTAGCAAGTTGTTCGCAAGAATTAGTATGAGCATCGAGAATGCGAACAAGTTCATGTAGGTAAAGAAGCGCGCAAAGTCCTCGTCGTGCGCCATGTATCCGACTGAGTAAAGATGAATTAGTGCGCCGACTCCGGTGACTATCATCACCATCACGCCCGACAACGCGTCGAGACGCAGGCCGAGCTCGCTGTGAAATCTCCCTGCCTCGATCCATCCCCAAAGATGCACAGAAAGCGCGCTACCCAGGGGCATCCTGAGCAGCGTCAAAAATGCCCACGTCGCAACGCCGAACGCGGCGAACATGACACCCGGCCCGACGACGTTGACCGCGCCGCGTCCATACCTTGGCCCGAGGAACAGGTTGAATACGACGCCGAACGCCGGGAACAGCAGGATAAGCGCGAGTGCTGGAAACTCAACCGCCATTGGTATTGGTCACCATCTCATCAGAGTCAGGTCGTCGGCGTGGACGGTTTCACGATTGCGGAAAATCGAGATGATGATGCCCAGGCCAACCGCCGCTTCGGCCGCCGCGACAGTCATTACGAAGAAAACGATCACCTGGCCGTCCATCGAGCCGAGCCGGCTGCCGATCGCGATGAAGGCGAGATTTACGGCATTGAGCATCAACTCGATCGACATGAACATCACGAGAATGTTGCGGCGGATGATCACCCCGGCCACGCCGATCGCGAAGATGATCGCGCTGAGCGACATCATGTAGGTCAGCGGAATCATGATGCGGCCTTCCTCGCAGCGCGCGGGTCATCCGTGCCCGGCAGCCGCCGCGCCAGCGCAACCGACCCGACCACAGCTGCCAGCAGCAGCACCGAGGTCACCTCGAAAGCGACCAGATAATCGGTGAACAGCTTGCCGGCGAGGCTTGCGAGCGAACCATAGCCCGCAGGCTCGTGAGTGAACTTCACCTGCATATGAGGGGGAGCGAGGATAAAAAACAGCTCAGTCGCCAGCAGAGCCGCGGCGAGTGAGCCGAAAAACTTAAGCGCGAGATGGCCCGTCGGACCGGTCTCGACTTGAAGATTCAACAGCCAAATCACGAACAGGAATAGAACCATGATCGCGCCAGCATAGACGATGATTTGCAGGAAGCCGACGACGACGGCGTCTTCGCCAATGAACAGAATGGCGACGGTCATCAGCGTTGCGATCAAGGCGAGCAGCGAATGAATCGGATTGCGCTGGATGATGACGCCGAGCGCCGAAACGACTGCCAACGCACCGAGAAAAATATACAGAAACGGCGGCATCACTGGACTCTCCCGGTTGCCACCACGACGAATGCGGTCACCAGCACGTTGAACAGTCCGAGCGGCACCAGTCCCTTCCATCCCAGACGCATCAACTGATCGTAGCGGAAGCGCGGCAGAGTCCACCGCACCATGCCGAGAAACATGCACAGCAAGACGACCTTGACCAGGAATGCGACTACGCCCATCAGTGAGATCGCCAGTGCGGGAAGGGCAAGAAATGCGCCGCCCGGAATATGAAATCCGTCGCGCATGAGCCACGGAATCTGCCATCCGCCGAGGAAAAACGTGGTCAGCAGCATCGCGACGAGCGCCTGCTCGGCAAAGTCGGTCAGCATGAAGACCGCCTGCTTGCCGCCGGAGTACTCGATGAAATAACCCTGGATCAGTTCCGACTCGCTCTCCGGCAGGTCGAACGGAATGCGCTTGGACTCCGCAGCGCCCGCCACGAGCAGGAGAAGGAAGGCGAGCGGCTGCGTGAAAATTGCCCAGCGCGGCAAAAATCCAAACCACACACCGCCCTGCCCGCGCACAATTTCCTGCAAGTTCAAGGTGCCGAAGGTCATGATCACCGACACGATCGCGAGCCCCATCGCAAGCTCGTACGAGATCATCTGCGCCGTCGCGCGAATCCCGCCGAGCAGCGCCCATCGATTGTTCGAGGACCATCCTGCGAGCGCGGCGCCATACACGCCAAGGCCGATCGTCGCGAGCAGATAGAGCGCGCCGGCGTTGAGGTTGGCCGCCTCCAGACCGATGCGATGCCCGGCAATCGAAATCGTGTCGCCAAACGGGATCACGACGAACGTGATCATCACCGGGAACAGCGACAGGAACGGCGCCAACGTGTGCAGGAATTTGTCCGCGCCGGCCGGAATGAAGTCTTCCTTGGTGAACATTTTGATCGGGTCGGCGATGCTGGTGTTGATGATTCCGAGGTTCGGCATCCCCATGCGCTTGCCGAGCCCGGTTATCGTGGCGCGATTCGATCCGATTCGGTCCTGGATCAGCGCGCTGCCCTTGCGCTCGAAATAGAGCAGGAACAGCGACAGACTCAATCCGGCCAGGATCATCAGGATCGCTTTGATCGCGCCGGCGATTAACTCAATTGTCACGGGCCGCAAGCTCGTCGATGAGTTTGAGGATGCTTTCTTCGGTGAGGTTCTCGACGTACGCGTCCTGATTGAGCTGAAGCATCGGCGCGGACCCGCATGATGCCATGCATTCGACCGAGCCCAGCGTGAACTTGCCGTCGGGCGTCGTCTCGCCAATCTCGATTTTCAGCCGGCGCCGGATGCAGCCCACGATTTTGTCGGCGCCGCGCAGCCGGCACGAGAGATTCGTGCACACGTCGAGCAGGTAGCGGCCGACCGGCTTGCGATGGAACATCGTGTAGAAGGACACCACCGCGCGCACATGCGCGGGCGGCAGTTCCATCAGATGCGCGACGTAGTCCTGCGTCTCATCGCTGAGCCATCCGAACTCGCGCTGCGCGATCCACAGCGTCGGCAGCAGCGCAGCCTGCCGCGTCGGGTAGCGGCCGAGCAGTTGCCGGTACTCGGCAAGCGCGGCGTCGGAAAACTTGGGCTGCTGGTTTGAGGGCATGGCGCGACTATTATTGATCCTTCAGCATCGAGGTTCTTGAGTTCAGAAATCTAATGATTGGTAGCGAATATTTCGTCAATCCGCCAGAGGCGCGAGCTTGCGCGGTTTAATCTGACCGCGAACTTGCGGGATCCCGGCAGAACGGGTTATCTATCGTCCGTGGCTTCGAGGCAAGAGCCGTCAGCTGATTCGATTAAATCGGATTAGCCGGTTCGACTTGAAACGCGTTCGCCGATTCGATCGAAATACGCCTCGAAGAAAACTGATGCGATGCGAATTATTGCGGGACAAGCTCACGGCAGGCGGCTCAAGGCGCCGCGCGGACTGCATACCCGGCCCACGTCGGCGCGGGCGCGCGAGTCGATTTTCTCGCGGCTGGCGGTGCGGATGGATCTTGGCGGCGTGCGCGTGCTCGACATCTTCGCCGGCAGCGGCTCGCTGGGAATCGAATCGCTTTCGCGCGGCGCGGCACACGTGACGTTTGTGGATTCCTCGCGCGACGCCGCCGCCGCGATTCGCGCCAATCTTGCCCAGCTTGAACTGGGCGATCACGCCCGCATGATCGTGTCCGACGTGCGTCGCGCACTCGGCGAGCTCCAGCGCTCGCACGAGTCTTTCGACCTGGTCTTCGTTGACGCGCCGTTCAAGGACGACATGAGCGCGGAGGTCCTGGCGCTGCTTGGTGAATTCCAACTCGTCGCGCCCGGCGGATGGGTGGTAGTGGAACAATCGAAGCGCGCGCCGGCTGCGCCTCCAGCTCCCAAAGCCCATGAGCGCGCATTTGTTGCAACCATCGGCGATCACCGGATCGCCTTTTACCGCCGACTCAATCCGGCGCCCGGTGCATAGTGATGGCTTCAAAAAAATGACCAACAAAGGCAAAGAACGTTCCCCGTTGATCGCGGTTTACCCCGGCAGCTTCGACCCGATCCACAACGGACACGTCGACGTCATCCGGCGCAGCGTCGCGATCTTCGACGAGGTGATCGTCGCGGTCACCTACAATCCGCACAAGGATGCGGCGTTGTTTTCCGCCGACGAACGCGTCGAAATAATCCGCGAAGTCATCCGCGACCTCGAGCCACGCGCCCGCGTGGACAAGTTCAGCGGACTGTCGGTCGATTACGCGGAACGAATCGGCGCCAAGGTGTTGATTCGTTCACTGCGCGCCGTGACGGATTTCGATTACGAGCTGCAGATGGCGCAGATGAACAAGCTGATGAGCCCGGGCGTCGAGACCGTCTTCATGTTCTCCAATCCGCGGCTGTTCTTCAGTTCCTCGCACCTGATCAAGGAGGTCGCAGGATATGGCAAGCGCTTGCCGGAGCTGGTCCCCGAACTCGTGATCGAGCGGCTGCGCGCCAAGCTCAAAGTCGCTTGAGCCGTGCGATCTGAAAAGCGTGGCGGCGCGTTTCGCCAGGCGTTCTTTCAAACCGCCGGGAAAGATACAATCTGTGCGCATCGGCGCCTGACGAGCGCCCCGCGCCAAACATTCGACAACTGGATTTAACCAATGCTGAAGCTCAATCGCAGAATTGCCGCTATCAAACCGTCCGCGACATTGGCGGCTGACGCCCGCGCCACCGAAATGAAGCTCGCCGGAATCGACGTCATCTCGCTGGGTGCCGGCGAGCCCGACTTCGACACCCCCGAGCGCATCAAGCAGGCCGCCGGGAAGGCGCTCGCCGCGGGCCAAACCAAGTACACGCCGGTGGGCGGAACCGCGGCGCTCAAAAACGCGATCAAGCTCAAGCTCAAGCGCGACAATAACCTCGACTACGAGCCGGGCGAAATAATCGCGTCGGCCGGATGCAAGCAGGCCGAGGCCAACGTGATCGCCGCGTTGTTCGACGAAGGCGATGAAGTGATCATCCCGACCCCGGCGTGGGTGAGTTTCGCCGCGATGGTCTCTCTGGCGGGCGCCGAGTCCAAGTTTGTGCCGTGCTCCGAACGGTCCGGCTTCCTGCTCGAGCCCGAGGCTTTGCGCCGCGCGATTACGCCGCGCACGCGCGGAATCATACTCAACTCGCCGTCGAATCCAACCGGCGCCGTGTACGGACCCGAGCAACTCACCGCCATCGCCAGGGTGCTGGTCGACACCGACATCTGGGTGATGTCCGACGACGTTTACGAGCACATCGTGTACGACGGGCTCGCGCCGCACATGTTCCATCTCGAGCCGCGGCTCAAGTCCCACGGCATCGTATTCAATTCGCTGTCGAAGACCTACGCGATGACTGGCTGGCGAATCGGATTTGCGGCCGGCCCGAAGGAAGCGATCGCGGCTGCCGGACGCTTGCAGAGCCAGAACAGCGGCAATCCCAATTCCATCACGCAAGCTGCCGCGATCGAGGCGCTGACCGGTCCGCAGGACGAGCTCAAACCGATGCTCGAGGCCTTCCGCAAACGCAACGCGCTGGTGGTCGAGCGCGTGCGGCGCATCCCGGGCTTCAAGCTGCCCAATATCCCGCAGGGCGCATTTTACGTTTTCCCCAACGTATCGGAGTTGCTCGGCAGCCGCTTTGGCGACAAGGAAATCACCGACGGCGACGGACTCGCGGCGTTTTTGCTCGACCAGGCGCACGTTTCGCTGGTCGGCGGCAACGACTTCGGCGCGCCGGATCACGTCAGGATTTCGTACGCCACTTCGACGGAGAATCTGAACCGCGCATTCGATCGTATCGAAGGCGCCGTCGCGAAGCTCAAGCGCTAGCCGCGATGGCCGAGCCGGCAGGTTCGCACATCTCTCAGCGGCGGCTTCCGATTACCACGGCTGTGGCGGCGGTCCTCGCGATCGTCGCGGCGCTCTCGCTCGCTCAACGCCTCCGCGCGGTCTCGCACCGCTACGACGACGTCGATTTCAGTTTCTACTATGGCTGGTGGACCGACTATTCGAGCGGCGGCGACCCGTGGATGGTGTCGAGAAAAGGGATCGAGCTGCGGCCCGGTCTGACCCGTCCGCACTATTGCAGTAACACCCCGTTCCTCGTCGAGATTTTTTCTCCGCTGGCCCGCTTCGACCAGAAAACCGCATTCTGGATCTGGCAGGCAGCGCAGATGATGTGCCTGGTGGCCGCCGTGCTGATGCTGGCACGCGGGAACGATCCGCCCTTCGGCGCCGCGCCGACCGTCATCATCCTTTCACTGCTGCTGCTGTCGCGCCCGTTCGCGGGCACCCTGGTCGGTGCCGAAGTCACGCCGACGCTGCTGGTGCTGTTGTCCGCGTCATGGTTCTGCGCGCGGCGAGAGCGTCCGGCAGCCGCGGGACTGTGCCTGGCGCTGGCGGCGTTGGTGAAACTTTATCCGGTGACGGCCGGCGGATATTTTTTGTTCGCCCGCCGTTGGCGTGCGCTCGGCTGGGCGATCGGCTGCTTCACCGCCGGCGTGCTGCTGACGAATCCCGCCCACTGGATCGCGCTCGCGACGCTGGACACGCCCGTTACCTATGGCAACCTGGCGCGCGCCGAACTCACCATGCTCCCTTTCATCCGAAAATGCGTCGCGCACTTCGCCGGCACGACGACCCTCGCGGCGCCCCTGTTCCCAGTCCTGGCAATTACCGCGCTCATCGACCTCGCCCTGCTCGCAATCGCCGCGGCGGCTACGATAACCCGCCGCGAACGCGCCGGCCTCGACGGTCTCCTGTTCGGGATGTGGGTCGCGCTTGCGCTTCTGATGTCGCCGCTTGCGTGGATCCCCGAAACCCTGCTGCTGCTGCCCGCGTACCTGTTCGGGACGCTCGCCGCCTGGGATGGTTTCCAGCGGCGCGATGCAGCCCGGAACATCCCGTTGATCGCGGGCAGCGCGACACTCGCTCTGTGCATCGCGACCGCCCTGATCAAGGCGGTGCCGCATCCGGGATTCCCGGTGCTGTTGGCTGCGTACCTCGGCGCCGCGCTGATCTTCCGGTCGCGGATGAAAATGGATTCACCGCGCGATGAAACCAGTCGGCTCGCGTCCTAGCCGCGGTGCCTGCGCCACGGAGCGGGGAATTCACCGGTCTCGAGCCAGCGCACGTAGTCGGCGAGAATCTCCGCGTGATCGAACGCGAGCGGAGCGGGCGGATTGCGCGGATCGCAGAGCCGGGCGTTCTTGGCATCATCGGCGCCACGCGGCGTGCCCGATGCGCGCGCGACATACACCACCGTGATCGTCTGGCCGCGCGGATCCCGATCGGGCCGCGAATACACGCCCAGCAGCGCGCGAATCGCGACTTCGAGCGAGATCTCTTCGCGTGCCTCGCGAATCGCCGCATCCTCGACGGTCTCGCCAAAATCGACGAACCCGCCGGGAATTGCCCACCCCAGTGGAATATTCCTGCGCTCGATCAAAACGACTTTGTCGCCGATCTCCGTGATTATGTCGGCGGCTATCGGCGGGCATTTCGGCCGTGGCATGATGCGATTCTAACATGGCGGTAACTTTATGCAGGTAGCACGGCTCTACGATTTCGACGACATCCGCGTCGAGGAAAGCCCCCGGCCCGTGGTCGGCGACGGCGACATTCTGATCCGCGCGAGCGCGTGCGGCATCTGCTCGGGCGACATCATGCCCTGGTACCTCAAGCGCAAGGCGCCGCTCGTGCTCGGCCACGAACCGGTCGGCGTCGTCGAGCAGACCGGCGCGGCGGTGCGCGGCTTCAAGATCGGCGACCGCGTTTTCGTGCACCATCATGCGCCCTGCTTTCAATGTGCGGCGTGCAGGCGCGGCGAATACGTACAATGCGCGACCTGGCGCGCGACCAACATCGTTCCGGGCGGTATGGCGGAGTTTTTTCTGGTGAGCGCGGCCAATCAGCGCGACACGTTGGCGCTCCCCGACTCGATGGCCGATGCCGACGGCGTGCTCATCGAGCCCGCCGCCTGTGTCGTCAAGTCACTGAAGCGCTCGGCTCTCAAGCCCGGCGAGACAATTCTGATCATCGGCCTCGGCATCATGGGCATGATGCACGTGAAGTTGGCGCGGCATCTCGGCGCCGGGATGGTCATCGGCGCGGACCTGTTCCCTTCGCGCGCCAACCGCGCGGTCGAACTCGGAGCGGATTGTGGAATCGTCGTCGAGGGCGACAACATGCTCGAGCAGGTGCGCGAAATCACCAACGGCGCGATGGCCGACGTCGTGATCGTCGGACCCGGCACTTCGAAAGCAATCGGCGCGGGCATCGCCGCCGCCGGAAGGGGCGCGACCGTCGTTCAATTCACGGCGACGCCGCCCGGCGACGAACTGCTCGTCAAACCGCACGATCTCTACTTCAACGAGACCCGGCTCGTTCCGAGCTATTCATGCGGACCCGACGAAACGCGCCAGGCATTGTCGCTGGTCGAGCGCGGCGTGATAAACGCCGCCGAACTGGTGACGCATCGCTTTCCGCTGGCGCAGATCACCGAGGCGTTTGCGACCGCGCAAAGGCCCGAATCGCTCAAAGTAATAGTCACATTCGCGAGTTGAGGCAGCTCGCGGCCGAGCCGCGCGCATGGCGCTGCTAATCAGCAAAGCTGAAGCCGCAACTGAGTAATCAGTCCGGCGAGGGAAGAGCCAATGTGGAACGAGGGCGGTTGCATCAGCAACCGCCCTCGTGATTATCAAGCCTGAGCGAAATTACGGAGTAGCGGGAGCCGGAGCCGGAGCGGGCTCTGGAGCCGTCGCGCCACCAGCCGCTGCACCTGCCGCACCGCCTGCCGCTGCACCTGCCTCAGCACCAGCCGCTGCGCCTGCTTCAGCCGCCTTCCGGTGGCGACGACGGGCCGCGCGATGCTCATGGTGCTCCGAAATCGTCTTCGACGCGATCGCCTCTGCACGGTCCGCAGCCGCTTTCGCATCGCTGGCCGCCTGCTCTACGCGGCTCGCAGCCGCCTGAGCCTGCGCCGCAGCCGCCGCAGATTTCTGGGCCGCCGAGTCCGCGCGGGCCGCAGCCTGATCAGCGCGGTTCGCCGCGTTGACGGCGCGCTGTGCCGGATCCGGCTCGTTCGACGAACATCCTCCGAGCAACGAAAGGGCCAACACAGCCCCGGCAAGACCAACCAGTTTTGAAGATTTTCTCATTAACCCTTCCATTTCTTCCTCCTAAGGAATTCGCAGAAGCATTGCTAAGTAAGTCGCGGCCCCTGCATTTAAGACACTCATCTTTCTCTCACAAACTCCCGGTCCCTTGCAAGCCTTCATAGTGCAAAACGCCGGGGAAAAATACCATTGTTGGACTGACTATATATATTTTGTGCGTCGCGGCGGCGCCTTATGAAGATGCGATAGAAAGTCACAGCCGAGCCAGTGATGCCGATTCCATTTACGTGCACTCGCAGTGGGATATTCCGCTTCATTGCTAGTTTTCTCGCGCTCGGCAGAGTTGTCTGTAGCTACTCTCGACAGTTTACAATGTAACTATAATGAGAGCACAAAAACGACTATTTGATTCACTCGACATCCGGTTCCCGATAAAGCGCTTTCTTGGTTCCCACCGGCACCGTTGCACTGCTGCTCGATAATCACCAATCTCCCGCCGCGCGACTAGAAGTCGTCGCCGTAGTCGTCCATGCCGCCTCCACCCATTCCACCCATTCCACCCATTCCGCCCATGCCACCCATGCCACCACCCATCCCGCCGCCAGGCATCCCCGCCATCGGCGCCGGCTTCTTCGGCGCTTCAGCCACGGCGGCCTCGGTCGTCAGCATCATCGATGCGGCGCTGGCCGCGTTTTCCAGCGCGGTGCGGACCACCTTGGCTGGATCGATCACGCCCGCTTTGACGAGATCTTCGTAAACTTCGGTGGCGGCATTGAAACCAAAATCACCTTTGCCTTCGAGCACCGCGTTGAGAACGATTTCCGGTTCGTGACCGGCGTTACGCGCGATCTGCTTGAGCGGTTCCGCCATCGCAGCCGCGACGATTCCCGCGCCGGCCTTTTTGTCGTCATCGAGTCTGAGCGACTTCACCGCCGCGATTGCGCGCACCAGCGCGACGCCACCGCCGGACACGATTCCCTCCTCGACCGCGGCGCGGAGCGCATGGACGGCATCGTCGACGCGCGCCTTTTTTTCCTTCAGCTCGACTTCGGTCGCCGCGCCAACCTTGATCACGGCGACGCCGCCGGTGAGCTTGGCCAGCCGCTCCTGCAGTTTCTCGCGGTCGTAGTCGGAGGTGGTCTCTTCGATCTGGCGGCGGATCAGTTCGATTCGTCCCTGGATTTCGGATTTCTTGCCGGCGCCGCCAATTATTGTCGTATTGTCCTTGTCGATCAGAACTTTCTTGCACTTGCCGAGCGCGGCGATCTCGACGTTCTCGATCTTGGCGCCGAGTTCCTCGGCGATCAGAGTGCCGCCGGTCAGAATCGCCATGTCCTGCAGCATTTCCTTGCGTCGATCGCCGAAGCCCGGCGCCTTCACGGCCGCGACCTTGATCGTTCCGCGCAGTTTGTTGACGACCAGCGCGGCCAGCGCCTCGCTGTCAACGTCTTCGGCGATTATCAGGAGTTGGCGTCCGGTCTGCACCACGCTCTCGAGCAGCGGCAGTATTTCGCGCAGGTTCGAAAGTTTCTTTTCGTGGAACAGAATCAGCGGCTCGTCGAGTTCAACCGTCAACTTGTCGGCGTTGGTGACGAAGTACGGCGACAGGTAGCCGCGATCGAAGCGCATCCCTTCGACCAGATCGAGCACCGTATCCAGGCCGCGCGCCTCTTCGACGGTGATCACGCCTTCCTTGCCGACCTTGTCCATCGCGTCGGCAACAATTTTACCAATCGACTTGTCGCCGTTGGCCGATATCGTCGCAACCTGCTCGAGGCGCTCGCGCTCCTTCACCGGCCGCGACATCTCCTTGATAGTTGCGACCGCCTTGACCACCGCGGCGTCGATTCCGCGCCGCAGTTCCATCGCCGGGAATCCCGCCGCCAGCAGCTTGATCCCCTCGCGCACGATCGCTCCCGCCAGCACCGTTGCGGTCGTGGTGCCGTCGCCGGCGACGTCGGAGGTCTTCTGCGCGACCTCGCGAATCAGCTTCGCGCCCATGTTCTCGAAGCGGTTCTCGAGTTCGATTTCCTTGACCACGGTCACGCCGTCCTTGGTTATAGTCGGCGAGCCGAAGCTCCGCTGGATCATCACGTTGCGGCCCTTGGGGCCAAGCGTTACGCGCGCGGCTTCCATCACCAGGGTCGCGCCCTTGACAATTCCGACCCGCGCTCTCTCGTGCAGCTCAACCGTTTTGGCTGGCATGTAGGTATATCTCCGTCTTGCTATCTCGCCATGGATTCAGCCCGGCACACCGCCACGCCGGCGGCCGCTGGGCCGTTTCGAATTTAAGCATCGCGTCAGGCAATGCAAGGGGACTGCCGTCAACCTGAGTATCTTTATGAAGTTCGCCCGGCGTGCAAGGATGATCACGGCAGGTTGGCTGGATTTCTGGCGGAGGCTATTCGAAGTGCAACAAATCAACGGGCCCTACCCGGGCAAGCGCGCGGGCGCGGCGATCGCAGCGATCGCGGTGATAGCGATAATCTGTGGAGCAATCGGGATGATGCCGGCTTCGCTCGCGTGGCCCGCGCCGGTCGCGTCACCCGACACCGCTCGCCAGATTAAATCCCAACTTCAACCGCAAGCCTTTCAGCTCGCAGCGCAGCCCCAGGCCCCAGTGGCCCAGGACGAGACCGACGACGAGGAAAAGGACGTTCCGACCAGCCAGGTCGACAAGTACATCAGCGTTTACGAGGCGATGCAGAAGGACCACAACCTGACGGTCGAGCAGGCCGCTTCGAAGCAAGGTCTCACGGTTGCGCAGTTCAGGCAGCTCGAGGACCGGATCGAGCGCGACGACACGCTGCGCGAGCGGGTTCGCAAGGCGCTCAGGCACGCCGTGAATCCCAACAATAAAGACTCGTCGGACGAGTAACCGCCCCGCAGGGCTGAGCCCTGCACCCAAGGTTAAGGCCGCGCTCCGTTGTCTCGCGCGGCCCCTGCCAACGGCTTAATACTGCGCTGCCGTCTCGCCACGGGCAGGGGTGACACCTGCACTCAATGTTAAGACAAAGATGCGGGACTTCGTCCCGGTTAGAACTTTTTTTGTGTCATCCTGAGCGCAGCGAAGGATCTCGCGCGCGAGCGCGTTTGCGGACGATGGGCGCGCGGACAAGACTAAGCGGTGGCGGAGGGAGGTTGCTCCCTCCGCCACCGCTTCACATGGCTAGTTCTGCAGGCAGATCCGATCGATTACTTCGTAACCGAGGTCGAGAACGCCGCTTCGAGGCGCGACACCGCGTCGTTAGCACGACGGACCGCATCCTCTGCGCCGCTGGCCGCAGTGTCTGCCTGCGCAGCAGCAGTCGCAGCCTGATTGGCCGAAGCTTCCGCCGCGTTCGCCGACGCTTCCGCCTTGGTGGCATCCGCTTCAGCACGTTCGCTGGCGTTGTTGATCACCTTCATGTCAGGACCGCACGCGGTCATGAAGGCTGTCACGGCCACGACGCCGAGCACGCTTGCAATTGTCTTTTTCATCCGAGCTTTCCTCCAGTGGTTCAGGTCAAAAGCCAGTCCCCGTACACTAGTTAGTACATATTCAATAGCCAGGGCTGGACGAGTAATCCCGGTAATAGTTGCAAAACACGTTTGCGAACGCAAGGCGATAGAGTCCGCCTCCGGTTCTTTTCGGAACATCCCGCGCGCTACGCGATAAGATGGTTTGAATTACGCGTGATTGACAGACAAAACTTTCAGCAGTTATGGTCAGCTTCGGCAAGCCTATGCTGTTGCGGGCTTTCCTGGTCAGGATTTCCCAAGAAGCATCATTTAACTGAGATTCGGTTACCAGATGGCAACGACGATCACCAACGAATGCATCAATTGCGGAGCGTGCGAGCCGGAATGTCCTAACACGGCGATTTACGCGGGCGGAGCGCCGTGGGAACTCAACGGCGCAACCAGTCCCGCGATCGCACAAGACATCTATTACATCGTGCCGTCGAAGTGCACCGAATGCGTCGGCTTTTTCGACCATGAAGCGTGCGCGGCGGTATGTCCCGTCGATTGCTGTATCCCCGACCCGGCCAACGTAGAGACCGAAGGCGTGCTGCTCGCGCGCGCCCGCAAGTTGCATCCCGACGAGACGTTCGCCGACGACGCACCGTCGCGCTTTCGCAAACCGGCGGCCGCGCCAGC
>NZ_JBEKFG010000076.1:0-16526 GCF_050013435.1 Binatus sp. (SeqCode)
ACGGCACCATCCCGAATCGCCGCGGCAGCCTGAACGTTGACGACGAAGGCACGCCCACTTCGCGCACGGTGCTGATCGAAAAGGGAATCCTGCGCGGCTATCTGCAGGATCGGATGAACGCGCGGCTGATGAAGATGGCGCCCACCGGCAACGGACGGCGCGAGAGCTTTGCACATTCACCGATGCCCCGAATGACCAACACCTTCATGCTCAACGGCCAGTCCACGCCCGAGGAGATAATGAAGTCGGTCAAGAACGGCCTCTATGCGGTCAGCTTCGGCGGCGGACAGGTCGATATTACCAACGGTAAATTTGTTTTCTCCGCGAGCGAGGCTTACCTGATCGAGGACGGCCAGGTGACGCGCCCCGTGAAGGGCGCCACGCTTATCGGCAACGGCCCCGACGTGCTGACCCGGGTCTCAATGGTCGGCAATAACCTCGCGCTCGACGCCGGGGTCGGGACCTGCGGCAAGGACGGCCAATCGGTGCCGGTGGGCGTGGGTCTGCCGACGATTCGAATCGACGGCATAACGGTCGGTGGCACGCGCGCCTGACAATTAGAATGATAGTGAGAATAATCTGATGGCGACGGTTGATATTGAACTCGCCACTTGGGCGCTCGACGAGGCCAGGCGCAAAGGCGCCACCGCGGCGGAAGTTCTGTGCGTGACTGCGGAGTCTCTTTCGGCCGGCGTGCGTATGGGCGAAGTCGAGAAACTCAAGAGTTCCCGCGAGCGGCGGCTGGGTCTGCGCGTATTTTGCGGACAGTCTTCCGCGACCTCATCGACGGCCGAACTGGAGCGCGATTCGCTGGGCGACTTCATCGCGAACACGGTCGAGCTTGCGCGCTTGTCGGCCGCCGATCCGTGGGCGGGATTGCCCGACCCTTCGATGCATCCGAAGTCATTGCCCGAGCTTTCACTGGCGGATCCCGACAGCGGAATAGTGACCGCGGATCGCGCGCTGGAGATCGCGCGTAGCGCCGAGAACGCGGCGCTGAAATTCGATCCGCGCATGAAGAATTCCGAGGGCGCCGAATTCAGCTCCGGGCGCGGCCAGATTCTGTTCGCCAACAGCCAGGGTTTTTCAGGCGAGTATTCCGGCACCTCGTACACGCTGGTGGTGCAGCCGATCGCGCAAGATGGCGGCGCGATGCAACAGGGATTCTGGTACACGTCGAACCGCCGCTTCGGAAAGCTCGAAGATGCGGAGTCGGTCGGAATAACCGCCGCCAGGCGGGCGCTCCGCCGGCTCGGAGCGCGCAAGATCAAGACGATGCGCGCGCCGATCGTCTTCGATCCCGACATGGCTGCTGGATTGATTCGATCGATCGTCAGCGCAGCGTCGGGGCCCTCGTTGTACAAGGGAGCGTCATTCCTGTTGGGACAGTTGGGCAAAACGATTGCCGCTTCCAGCGTCACTATCGTGGACGACGCGCTGATCCCCGGCGGTCTTGGCTCCAAGCCGTTCGACGGCGAGGGCCTGCCGACCTCGCGCAAGAACGTGGTGGACAAGGGCGTGCTCGCGAGCTACCTGCTCGACTGCTACTCGGCGCGCAAGCTCGGTCTGGCGCCCACCGGCAACGCCGCGCGCTCGGTGGGAGAGGCTCCCGGCGTCTCGACGACCAATCTGTACTTGGAGCCCGGCAGCTATACGCCCGCGCAGATAATCGGCTCGGTGAAGCAGGGACTGTACCTGACCGAGACGATAGGATTCGGCGTGAACATGGTCACCGGGGATTATTCGCGCGGGGCGGGCGGAATATGGATTGAGAACGGTGAACTCGCGTATCCGGTGAATGAAATCACCATCGCGGGCAACCTGAAAGATATGATGGCCGGCGTCGAGATGATCGGCAACGACCTCAACTGGCGCTCATCCACGGCTGCGCCGACGATCAAGATAGCCGAGATGACGATCGCGGGCGCCTGAGTGCTTGCGGTGATTTATCAGCGGTATTTCGTCCGCGCTTGACGCAGGCGCGGCTCTGAGATAACAGCTTGTAGGGTTTAAGTACACACCGGCTGTCATATGGCGTAGCTGCAAGGGGAGATGGCTATGAATTTACAGGTCTCGGCGCAGGCCCATGAAAGGCTGTTATCCAGGCTCTCATCGATGGGAATTGCGCGGCCCGCGGCGACCGCGCTTCTCGAGCGGCACATGCTGGTGCGCTATCCCAAAGGCGCGGAGCTGTTCTCGATGGGCTCGCCGGCCGACGTGGTTTTCGCCGTACTGACCGGCCTCGTCAAGGTTTATAGCTCGCGTCCCGGCAGCGACCCAGTGCTGGTCGAGCTCGCCGGTCCCGGCGACCTGGTTGGATATGCCGATTTTGCCGGCGCGGACGGCGGCCGTTCGCAGCAGTTCGGGGCGGCGGCAGCGACCAAATGCTGCGTTGCGCTGTTCACGCGTCATCAGATCTCTGAAGTGCTAAAGGGCCTCGAGCCGGAGGCGCTGCTGGGGATTGCCGAGGCGATCAATTCGATGTGGTCGTCGGTCGCTTACCGCTACATGACGTTTTTGGGAATGTCGCTGCGCAAACGGCTCGAGATTGTTCTGGACGAGCTGGCGAAGCGATTCGGTGTGCCCGACTCGCGCGGAACGCTGCTGTTACCGGAACTCGCGCAGGAAGAACTCGCCGAGATGATTGGCAGCTCGCGCCCGATGGTCAGCAAGCTTCTAACTGAGATGACTGAGCGGGGCCTGCTGATTCGCCAAGGACGGCGCCATATCCTGATCGCTGTTCAGAAACCAGCCGACGCGGCCGCCGTCGCGTGCGAACCCAGGCTGCATCCCGCGTTCGAGCCGACGCCCGCGGCCACGCGCCGAGTGCGCGCGGATCGCCGCACCGTGCGCGGGACGGCTGCGCCGATTGTGCGTATCTAGCCCGTCGCCGTCAGCAAAAGCTGTCGGATAAATGCGTTTGGCTACGAATCTCGCGGTCGGGCGCGGGTCTGCGTAATGTTGCGCCGCAAAAATTCCCTCTTTCTTCCGGACATTGCCTGGAAACATATTGGCGCGTGTCACCGCGGCGGCCGATGGTGGATTTCGTTTTGCCAAATTTTGGAAAGTGGTTACCTTAAACATCAGGGAAAACCGAGCATCAAATGAACGCCAACCGATTCACCGAAAAACTCCAGGAGGCGCTTGGGCGCGCGCAAAATGCTGCGCTCACCGCGCATAATCAGGCCGTCGACGTCGAGCATTTGATAGCGTCGCTGCTCGAAGATGACGAAGGGCTGGCGTCCTCGATCGTGAAGCTGACGGGCGTCGATCGCGACGCGGTCCGCCGCAAGCTCGGCGCTGAACTCGCCAAAATCCCGCAAGTAACCGGCGGCGGCTCTGACAGCGGGCAAGTTTACGCGACCCAGCGCCTGGGCCGGGTGCTGGCGCGCGCAGAGCAGGAGGCGGGCAAGCTCAAAGACGAGTACGTATCGGTCGAGCACGTGTTGATCGCGATGCTCGATGAGCCCGGCGCCGCTTCGAAAATTCTGCGCGAAGCAGGTTTGACCCACGACAAGCTGATGGCCGTGCTCAAGAAGGTCCGCGGCAACCAGCGCGTCACCTCGTCAAATCCCGAGGCGACCTACCAGTCGCTGGAAAAATACGGCCGCGACCTGACCAAGCTCGCGTCGGCCGGCAAGATCGATCCGGTGATAGGACGCGACGAAGAAATTCGACGCGTGATCCAGGTCCTCTCGCGCCGCACCAAGAACAACCCGGTGCTGATCGGCGAGCCGGGGGTCGGCAAGACCGCGATCGTCGAGGGTCTCGCCCGGCGAATCGTCGCGGGCGACGTGCCCGAGGGTCTCAAGAATCGCAAGCTGGTCGCGCTCGACATGGGAGCGCTGATAGCGGGCGCCAAATTCCGCGGCGAGTTCGAGGAACGGCTGAAAGCCGTGTTGAAGGAAGTGCAGGAAGCCGCGGGCGAGATAATTCTGTTCATCGACGAGTTGCATACCGTCGTCGGCGCGGGCGCGGCTGAAGGTGCGATGGATGCGTCGAACCTGCTCAAGCCCATGCTGGCGCGCGGCGAACTGCATTGCATCGGCGCGACCACGCTCGACGAGTACCGCAAGTATATCGAGAAAGACGCCGCGCTGGAGCGGCGCTTTCAGCCGGTGATGGTCGAGGAGCCCAGCGTCGAGGACACCATCTCGATTCTGCGCGGGCTCAAGGAACGCTACGAGGTCCATCACGGAATTCGAATCAAGGACGCCGCGCTGGTGACGGCCGCGGTGCTGTCGAAACGCTACATCACCGATCGATTCCTGCCCGACAAGGCGATCGACCTGATGGATGAAGCGGCGGCCAAGCTGCGCACCGAGAAGGAATCGATGCCGGTCGAGATCGACGAGGTCAATCGGCGCGTGATGCAGCTGGAAATCGAGCGCGAGGCGCTCAAGCGCGAGACCGATCAGTCCTCGCGCGATCGGCTGCAGAAACTCGAGAAGGAGCTGGCCGAGATCAAGGAAAAACGGGCGGGCCTGCAGGCGCAGTGGGAAACCGAAACGGGCGGACTCGAGAAACTCGCGAAAATTAAAGCCGAGATCGAACAAACCAGGCTTGCGATCGAAAAAGCCAAGCGCGAGTACGACCTCAACAAGGTCGCGGAGCTGCAGTACGGCACGCTCGCGTCGCTCGAGAAGGAACTCGGCGCCGAAGAGCATAAGCTCATCGAGAAGCACTCCGGCGGCAAGCGCTTGATCAAGGAAGAAGTGGACGAGGACGATATCGCCGAAGTCGTCGCGCGATGGACCAAAATTCCGGTCTCGCGGCTGCTCGAAGGCGAGGTGCAGAAGCTCGCGCATCTCGAGGAGCATCTGCACAAACGCGTGATCGGCCAGGACGAAGCGGTGATCGCGGTTTCCGACGCGGTAATTCGCGCTCGCTCCGGACTCAAGGATCCCAACCGCCCGATCGGGTCCTTCATTTTTCTCGGTCCCACCGGCGTGGGCAAGACCGAACTGGCGCGCGCGCTGGCCGAGTTCCTGTTCGACAGCGAAGCCGCGATGATCCGGATCGACATGTCCGAGTACATGGAGAAGCACACCGTCTCGCGGCTGGTCGGCGCGCCTCCGGGCTATGTCGGCTTCGACGAGGGCGGGCAACTGACGGAAGCCGTGCGGCGCCGCCCGTACTCGGTGATCCTGTTCGACGAGATCGAAAAAGCGCACGCCGACGTGTTCAACGTGCTGCTGCAATTGCTCGACGACGGCCGGCTCACCGACGGTCACGGGCGCACGGTCGATTTCCGCAACACCGTTGTGATCATGACGTCGAATATCGCCAGCCAGATTATTCTCGGCTTCAAGGGACAGGACTACGAGAAGATGAAGGTGCAGGCCCTCGAGGTCTTGCGTCAGAGTTTCAGGCCCGAGTTTCTCAACCGGGTTGACGAGGTCGTCGTGTTCCATCCGCTGACCCGCGAAGAGCTCCGCCAAATCGTTGATGTGCAACTGGTGCGGCTGCGCGCGCGGCTCGAGGAGCGCAAGATCGAGCTCGAATTGACCGACAAGGCGCGCGATTATCTGGCCGAGCATGGCTACGATCCGTCGTACGGGGCGCGCCCGCTGAAACGGCTTATCCAGCGCGAGCTCGAGACGGCGCTGGGGCGGAAATTGCTCGCGGGGGAGATTCGCGACAGTTCGCGGGTCACGGTCGATGCCGGCGCTCGAGGTCTGGGGTTCTCGAGCCAGCCGCTGGCCAGTGCCACCTAGTGCTACTTTTGCCTTCGGCATGAGAAGGCGGGTATGCTCAGCGGATTGTCGTAAAGAAGCAGAGCCGGGAGATTTTGAGAAACGTGATTGGTCTGCCTGCCAGGGTGATTCGCGCCGGAGGATTGATGCTTGCCGCTGCGATTGCGATCGCAGCGATGCCGGCGCCGGCTACTTGTTTCCCGTGGAGTATCGACATGTACCGCGGGCCGGAGATTCAGCCGTTTGCCGAGGCGCCGCGGGTCACTCCGGCGGACACGATTCCGGTTCATGGCGGAGAACCGTCTATGAGCCTCGACCAGGCGGCGATCAAGATGCACAACCCTTTGCAGGCGACGCCGGAAAATCTCGCCAAGGGGAAACAGCAGTTCAATACCTACTGCGCGCCGTGTCACGGAGAATCGGCTCAGGGTAACGGTCCCGTCGCGCACATCCTGGCAAAGCCTCCGAAAAGCCTGCTGGATGGCGCGATCAAGGATCGTCCCGACGGCTACATCTACGGCGTGATCCGCGACGGTGTCCTGTCGAGCCCCTCCTACGCGCAAGAGCTGTCCGTGGAGCAGCGCTGGCAGGTCGTGACGTACCTCCGATCGATGCAGAGTGCAGCGGCCGCAAAAGCCAGGCTCGCAGGCAACTGACGCTGGCCGCAGCGCCCAGTGACGGCGTCGTACAATCGCGATCCGAAGAGGTGCTTTCGGTCGTCGATTCAAACCGGTTTAATTGAGCGTCGATTCCGGAGCTTGGCGCGGCCCGTTAGATATTGATTATCATTCTCAGTTAGGCTACCTCTAAACAACCCCGGTCATCGCGGTGGAACTTTCCCGAGGCGGCGACGTATAGCAAAGGGCGATGTGGATCGAGGAGTTGCGATGCCAACGATAAAGATCGGCGGCGTGTTGATGCTTGCGATCGCGACTGTAAGATTTGATCGCGTGGCGCGAAGATTGAGTTCGTCTTTAAACCCCGCCGGGTCGCAGGCGGTGAATCGCCCCGACTGGGCCAATCCAACGCGCCGAGAAGCGAACGGTTTTCCGAATAGCCCGGCGTGAGGAACCCCGATGCGAACAAAGTCTCTTCGGATGATTCTTGTGTCGCTCAGTCTATTGAGCGTTCCCGCGTACGTAAGAGCCGAGGTCATGTCGCTTCAGCAGGTCGTAGCCGAGGTTCAAACTCAAAATCCGCAGGTTCGCGGGGCACTTCATCGATGGGAATCGGCAAGTCACCAGATAATTCAAAACTACACGCCCGCGGATCCGCAGTTCACGTTTCTGGATTCAGACAGCCCTAATTATTGGCTTGGCAGCGGCACCGATCTTCACAATGTAACGGTCACTCAATCGTTGCAGTTTCCTGGCAAGGGTCTGCTCCAGGGCCAAGAGGCGAAACGGACTGCCCAGATCGCGCGGCTGACCTACTTCGCCGCTGTTCGCGACATCAAAGCACAGGCGGAAACCGGCTATTATCAGCTCCAGCTCGATAACGCCCTGATAGATCTCTTCACCGAAAACGTCGCGAACCTTGAGCGAGTTCAGAAGGTAACCCAAATCGCGTATGCGGCGAGCATGGTAACCCAGGGCGACTACATTAACAGCCAGTTCGCACTCGAAGCAGACCGGGAGACGCTGCGTCAGGGACGAGTTACGGTTGCAAACGATAAGACTGCCCTGAATATCTTACTTGCCCGGCGACCGGACGAGCCATTGGAAGTCGATCGTGCCTTCGACCTTGCGCCCTTCGAAACCAGTCTCGATGAGATCGTCGCGCGCGCGATTGCCGCCCGTCAGGAGATTCTCCAGGCCGCCCTCAGCCAGCAAAATCAGAGTACCGCGCTGACACTTGCGCGTCTCGAATACGCCCCCGACTATTCGCTGGGTTTCACCTTTGATCATTACCTGATTGCCAGTTGGGCGCCGGCGCTGAATCACACAGAAGACTACAGCTTTACGATAGGCTTCAACGTGCCGATTTTCTTCTGGGCCAAGAACGAAGACATCGCGAAGGCCCATCAGAATCTGGAGGCCGCCAAAGAAGACCTCTCGTCGATCCGCATCCAGACCGCGGGGCAAGTCACCACGCTCTATCGCCAGACACTTCGCTCGCGCGAAACCGCGCTCCTGTATAGAGATACGCTTATTCCACTCGCACGTCAGGCGTTCGAGGTCATGATAGTCTCGTACCAGAACGGCAAGGTTGATTTTAACACGCTCATATCGGCGTTCCGTCAGGAAAGCAATTCAAGGGCCACATATCTGCAGGCCGTGAATCAGCTATTGGCGGGGAAAGTGGCTATTGAGCAGGCCGCCGGAGGAAATCTCCAATGATTTTGATCGGGCTTTCCTGGCCGCGGCTACTGGTCACTTCATTACTCGCAGTAATTTCGAGCGCGAGTTACCTGCTGGCAGCAAATCAAGTTCCGGCCGGCGAAGTTTCGCTGGAGCAGGCGATCGGAGCGCCGTTGCATCAATGAGCCGGCGCTACTTCAATCCCATCGCGATCGCCGCGCTGGCAGCCGTCATCGCCGCCGCATTTTCGGTCGGTGGATGCCACAGCGACTCGGCCGGCAGCGCCGCCGCGGTTCCTGAAGCAACCCCCGCGGTGCGGCTGGTTCGGCAGCAGGGGCTTGAGATGCTTCAGTTCAATGCCGCCGACGTCCCCGGTCTGGTGATGGTGCAGGTGCGCAATGCCGAGCTGCCCGGCCTCCTGGAAGCATCCGGGCAAATCACCTACGACGATCGCAGTGTCTCCACGATCGTTTCGCGGGTGCAGGGGCGAATCGAGCAAACGCGCGTCTCGCTGTGGGACAACGTTCAGCGCGGCGAAAAAATCCTCGCGCTCTACAGCCCCGACTTCATGACCGCGGAGGCCGAGTATCTCCAGGCCCGCGAGTCCTCACATCCAGGGGCGGCGCCCGGCGTTGGGGCTTCGTCGGATTTTGCCGGCGCACTATTGCTGGCTGCCAAACGGAAACTGCAATTTTTGGGAATGAGCGATGCCGACATCCAGGCGATCAAGGCGCCCGATCCCACGGTCTGGATGCGCGCGCCGATCAGCGGCACCGTCGTCGACAACAAAGCGCAGCGCGGGACAGCGGTTAATCCGGGCGACGTACTTTTTTCGCTCGGCACGCTCGGCGACGTCTGGATCACCGCTGACATCTACGAGGACGATCTCGCACGCGTGCGCGTTGGCCAGCAGCTGTCGGCGGTGACGACCGCTTTTCCCGATGAAGTGTTCAAGGGGGTGATCGCGCGCATCAGTCCGAATATCGATCCCGCCACGCACACGCTTCAGATACGCTGCGAAGTGAAAAATCCCGGCGGCATGCTCAAGCCGCAGATGCTGGCGAAGGTGACCATCGTCACGCGGCCCGGCAATGCGCTGGTAATCCCCCAGGACGCCCTCGTATTCGACATTGACAACTATTACGCGTTCGTCGAGGTGAGCCCGGGCATGTTCGAGCATCGCAAAGTCTCGATCGCGTCGTGGAGCCGCGTCGGTTCCGCACGTGTTGTCTCCGGGCTCAAGGACGGCGACCGCGTGGTCAGCGGCGAAACCCTACAGGTGAACGCGCTATGGCACGAGGCTCACGGGGAAAGTTCATAGACCGGGCGGGATTGCTGGTCGCAACGGGGATCCTTGGCTAAGCGATGATTCGATCATTGATGGCGCTGGCGTTGCGCGAGCGGGTTGTCGTAATCGGCATCGCGCTGATGCTGCTGCTGGCCGGCGCCTTTTCGTTCTCGCAACTGGACATCGAGGCGTATCCGGATCCGGTTCAGCCGCTGGTCGAAGTACTGACGCTCCCCAATGGTCTCAGCGCCGAAGAAGTCGAAAAGCTGGTCACGGTGCCGACCGAATACGGTTTGGGCGGGATGCGCAATCTGGAGGCGATGCGCTCGATCTCGCTGTACGGACTGTCGGACATTCGCTGCTACTTCTCTTGGGACAGTGACTACTACTGGGACCGCATTGAGACCATCAATCGGCTGTCGTTTCTCACCCTGCCGCAGGGCGTGACGCCCGGAATTTCGCCCGAGAATCCTATCGGCGAAATTTATCGCTACACCGTCGAGAGTCCCGATCACGATCTGACCAACGAGAAGACAATCGAGGACTGGGTACTCGAAAAGCAGATTCGCACGGTGCCGGGAGTCGAGGACGTTTCGGGTTTCGGCGGATTGACGAAACAGTTCCAGGTCGAGGTCGATCCGCACAAGCTCAACTACTACCAGATTCCGCTGTCCACCTTGATCGCGGCGCTGCAGAACTCGAACACCAACTCCGGCGGCAACTATATGAGCGTCGGCGAGCAGGCTTTCGACGTCCGCGGGCTGGGCTTTTTCCGCAGTCTCGACGACATCCGCAACGTCGTGCTCAACGCCAGCAAGTCCACTCCGATCAAAGTATCGAACGTCGCCAATGTCGATGTCGGCTACGCGCCGCGGCTCGGAATCGTCGGCAAGGACAATCAAAACGAGGTCGTCACCGGCATTGTCCTGATGCGCAAGTACGGCAACACGATCGCAACGCTCAAGGGGGTCGAGGCCAAGGTCCAGGAACTCAACACCACGGGCATCCTGCCCAAGGGCTACAAGGTCGTGCCGTATTACGACCGCACGCAACTGGTCGACACCACGCTTCACACGGTGATCGAGAATCTCACCATCGGGATGGCGCTGGTCTTTCTGGTGCTGGTTTTTTTTCTCGGCAACCTGCGCGCGGCAATCATAGCCGCGGTGAACATCCCGCTCGCGCTATGCGGGGCGTTCGCTCTGATGCACGCGACGGGTACGCCCGCCAATCTCATTTCTCTGGGCGCGATCGACTTCGGCATCATCATCGATACCACGGTCATCGTGATGGAAAATATCGAGCGCCACCTCACCGCGTCCGAACGCTCGAGCGAGAGTTATTGGAGTCGAATTTTGGCTGCCGCGCAGGAAGTTGGCGGCCCGATGTTCTTCTCGACCTTGATTTTCGTAATCGCATTCCTGCCTCTGTTCACGATGCGGGGCGTCGAAGGCGCGATCTTCTCACCGATGTCGCACACCTACGCGTTCGCGCTGGCCACCGCGATTCTGCTGGCGGTCACGTTGTCGCCGGTGCTCTCTTCGTACTTCTTTGCCAGGGGGATGCGCACAATTCACAACCCCATCTGGCAGGGTATCTCATCCTTCTACCACGGGCTGTTTGTCCGCGTCCTGCGCTGGCCGCGGTTGACGTTGACCGTGGTTGTCCTGATGGTGGCGGGCGCGCTGTCGCTGTTCCCGCTGCTCGGCGGGCAGTTTCTGCCCAAGCTTGAAGAAGGGAACATTTGGGCGCACGCGACGATGCCGCTGACTATCTCACTCGAACACGGCGCCAAGCTGTGCAATCAGATGCGCGCCGTCTTCAAGAGCTTTCCGGAGGTCACTTCGGTTGTGTCGCAGCTCGGCCGCCCCGACGACGGCACCGAGACCACGGGTTTTTTCAACATTGAATTCGCGGTCGATCTCAAACCGGACCGCCAATGGCCCGCGGGGATCGACAAGGAGAAGCTCGTCAAATCGATCGACGACAAGCTGACCCGGACGTTTCCCGGCGTAAGCTTCAGTTACTCGCAAAACATCGAAGACAACATCGACGAAGCGCTCTCGGGGGTAAAAGCTGGCGAAAACGCAATCAAGGTCTTCGGGCCGGACCTGGCGACCGATGAACGAATCGCCAACGACATCAGGGAATCCCTGGGCGGAGTTCCCGGAGTCGTCGATCAACTGGTTCTGCGCTCGATGGGACAGCCCAATTTGCAAATCACCCCGGATCGCGCCGCTTGCGCGCGTTATGGCCTCAATGTCGGCGACATCGGCGCCGTCGTGCAGGCGGCAATCGGCGGACAGGCGGTCACGCAAGTACTCGACGGCGACCGGCGCTTCGACCTTGTAGTGCGATGGAAGCCGGAGTATCGCGAGAGCCTCGACGCGGTCCGCCAGATCCGTGTCAACCTGCCGGCCGGCGGTCAAATTCCGCTCGACCAGATCGCCAAAATCGAAACTGCCGAAGGCGCTTCGTTCATTTACCGCGAGGCGCTCCAGCGCTACGTGCCGGTCCGATTTTCGGTTCGCAACCGCGATTTGCAGAGCACCGTCGAAGAGGCCAAGCGGCGAATCAAGAAGGAAGTCCATCTTCCCGAAGGCGTGTATCTGCAATGGTCTGGCGAGTACGGTGAGCTTCAGGCGGCCAATCGCCGGCTCATGATCGTCGTGCCGTTCGCGCTGTTGCTCATCGCCGGTGTCCTTTACGGCGCCACGCAATCGCTCGTCGATACCTTCATCATCATGGCGCAGATTCCGGTCGCGTGTCTCGGCGGAGTCCTCGCGTTGATTATCACCGGCACATCGTTCAGTGTGTCGGCGGGCGTCGGCTTCATTTCGATTTTTGGAATCGCCGTGATGGACGGCATCCTGCTGAGCTTCTACATTCGCCGCTTGTGGGACGAAGGCCATCCGTTTATCGAGTCGATAATCACCGGCTCCGACCGTCGCCTGCGCGCCACGATGATGACCGATTTGGTTGACGCACTTGGCCTTCTGCCTGCGGCGATATCGACCCGAATCGGCGCGCAGACACAGCGGCCGCTGGCGATCGTCGTCATCGGAGGCGCGCTGGCGATCATGCTGCTCACACGAATCTTGCAGCCTGTGCTGATCTATCTGTGCCATCGCCAGTTGCGGATTGCCGATCAGAACCGCCCGCCGCTGACACAGCCGATCGAAGCCGATCTTCCGGACTGATACGGCGAACCGCTGCGCTTGCCCATAGCCAGGCCTCGCCGCGCACCTCGAACCGTGGTAAACGGGCGCAAGGAGGATCTGGACGATGGAATTCGAGATGCTCGCGAGCGGCTACGGCCTGCTCGAAGCGCCGCGCGTCGATGATCTCGGCCGTCTCTATTTCAGTGACATCCCCAACGGCGGCGTTTACCGGCGCAATCCCGGCGGCAACGTCGAAACGCTGATCCCCAAGCGCAAGGGCGTCGGCGGAATGATTTTCAACGCCAGCGGCGGCCTCGTGCTCACCGGCCGCGGCCTGATTCATTGGGATGAGAAGACCGGCCGCAGCCGCGATCTGTTCGTCGCTTGGGGAGGCAAGCCCGTCGGCATGAACGATCTTACCACCGACGATCACGGCAGCATTTACACCGGGACCATCAACTTCGATCCGCTGAGCAACGAGCAGCCGATTCCGGGCAGCCTGTTCCGCATCGATCCTCCCGGCCGCGCGGTGAAGTTGTGGGACGGCATCGAGGTCAGCAACGGGCTCGGCCTCAGCCCCGACAGAAAACACCTGTATCATTCGGATTCCCCCACCGGCGCGGTCTGGGTTTACGACGTCACTCACGAACGCGGCGTCAAGGACCGCCGCATCTTTGCCAGGATGCCCGCGGGATTGCCCGACGGGCTGGCGGTCGATGCGCAAGGCGGCGTGTGGGTTGCGGCTTTCCGCGCCGGCGAGGTCGTCCATTTCTTGAAGGACGGCGCCGTAGCCGAGCGAATCAAATTGCCGGCCACGATGGTGACCAGCCTGGTCTTCGGAGGCCGCGACATGCGTGATCTCTACGTCGTGACCGCCGACAACACCAACGATCCAAATCTCAAGGGAACGATTTTCCGCGCGCGCGCCGACGTGCCCGGCCTGCCCGTGCCGAAAGCGAACTTCTAGTTTTTCACCGTTTAGTTCTCGACCGCAGCCCGGGCCACGAATCGATCTTCCGACGACTGCGCGCGCGATCCAGCCAGCAGTGCGCCCGCCGCGATCGTCAATGCGAACGCGCCAACCCGCATCGCAGCGGCCATCGAACCCGCCGGCAATCGTTCGCCGAACACGATCATCCCGCCGGCGATCGGTACGATGTTCGACAACGCTCCCGACAGCGGCATAGCTATTATCCCGCGCGCTGAATGAAACGAGTTCTGCAACAGGACAATCCCGACGATGTTGGCGACGATCAGGCCGTACACGTAAGGATTCGACGCGATTCGAAGCGCGAGCGAAGCGGCGGCGCCGGCGGTGAACTCTTCGGTCATCGCCTTGGTGAACAATCCCCCAAGGCCGAACGCGACGCCGGATAGAATCGCCGCCGCGGCGCCGCTGGCGTTGAGCCGTGCGACGGCCATCGGCGCGAGCCCCGCGGCCATCAGCAACGCGGAAAACATCAGCAGCGTTGCTGGTTCGAACGCGCCTTCGGTCTCGCCGCCCTCAAGCGACAGCGTAAGCATCAGCATCCCGAGCACGATCGCGCCGATGCCGACCCATTCGCGCCGATTCGCCCGCTCGCCAAGAATCACCACCGAGGCGATTACGAACAGCGCGATTCCGCCCTGCATCATCACCGCCACCATCGATACCGGCGCCTTCGACACCGCAATCACGTAAAGCGCCCAGCCCGCGGTCTGCACGCCGAGTCCGCCGATCCACATGGGATCGCAAATCCAGACGACGATCGCGCGGATCAGGTTGGCGCCGGCTGCCATTGGCAGATGCGTCGAGCGGCTCTTCATCATCAGCAGGCCCAGCGCCATCAGCACGCTGGCGACGATCGCGATGGACAGGTAGAGGATCACCGCGTTCAGTTATTCACTTCGCGCATTGCGCCGCTTCGGATCACCTTGAACTTGCGTCCGGCCCACGTCACTTTGTTGCTGAGCAGGCTGGTAAACCACACCCCGGTCATTATCAGGTCCTTGATCGGAACCAACCACAACTCGCTCAGCATCTCGGGCATCTTGAGCACGCGGCCGACGATTGCCGCCGACATCGCGAGCCGCGCCGCAACTACCAGCACCAATGCCGCAAAAGCCGCGGCGCTGCCGCGTGTGACCGCCAGCAGCATCAGCGCCCAGAACGGGCCGTGCGTCACGATTGTCGCGATGCTGATCGGGCGCACGAAGCGGTAGGTGCGCGCCCAGCGGAGCTGATGATGCCAGAATTCAGCGAAGTTCTTTTCCTCGCACGTCAGCGTGACCAGCGAATCGGACAGTTTGATCTCGTAACCCTGCGCATTGGTGAAGTTGCCCAGGTAGAAGTCGTCGGCGAGCATGTCCTTGACCGCGCGGAATCCGCCCGCGGCCTCCAGCACCCGGCGTTTGATGGCGATCGTCGCGCCGAGTGCATAATGCATCGGCTCGATCATTTCGGCGAGCAGAATCTGCGGTAGAAAATCGGTGTTGACGTAGAGCGCCTCCAGCCGCGACGCGAATGAGCCGCCCGGGCGCGCCCGATACGCGCAGGTCACGATGCCGATTTTCTCGCCGGAGTTCAGTTCGCCGACAATCCGCTTGAGGTAGTCGCGATCGACGGATACATCGGCGTCGCTCAGTACGAACACTTCGGCCTTCTCGGCCCGATCCGCCATCTTCACCAGTTTCGCGATCTTGTGGTTGCTGCAGCCGGGCTCTTCGCCAACGATCAGCGTGATGCTCGCGTGCTGGTAGCGTTGGCGGAGTGCGACCGGAACTTCGGCGGCCGTATCCTCATAGTTCTCGACGCCAAAATAAAAGTCAGCCCGCGGGTACGCGATTTCCAGAAAGCTGATCAGGTTGGCCGCCAGCGAATTGCTGGTCCCATGCAGCGGCTTCAGCACTGCCACGCGCGGTGGAATCTTGGGGATCGGGAGCGGGGGAGAAGTCGTGCGCCGCGCGAACTTGATCGCAGCGACGGTCGCGGCGGCGTAGTAGATCACCGACACGCACACGGCCGCAGCCGGTAAAGCCATCCAGATTGTCATCGAATTATTCGCGCGGCAATTTGGCCCGGCGCGACAGATGGCGCCACAGACATTCTTGCTGCCGACCTCGCGCCGGCCGTTTGCTCGCGCCTGGAATTCGCCGTCAGGCCGGCGCCTGCTGAGCCGTCTGATGCCGTCGCTGGCGCATCGTCGAGAAAAACTGCCGCCCCTCGTTCAGCATCCGCCTGGTCTCTTCCATCGACGTCATCATCTTCTTGACCGATTTGAAGATGTACTTCGGGCGGAAGTAGAAGCTGCGATAAAAGCGCTCGACCGCGCCGTAAATCTCCTCGTTGCTCAGGCCCGGATAGGTGATCGTGCACTTCTGATAGCCGGATTCATCGAGCAGCGGATCGACCGCCAGAAATCCGTTCTGGGTTACGTAGTCGAACAACTCCGTGCCCGGGTACGGCGACGCGAGCGACACCTGGATCGTCTCGCAGTCCATCTCGCGCGCGAACCGGATCGATTCCTCGATCGTCTCCTTGTTCTCGCCGGGAAGTCCCAGGATAAAAGTCCCGTGAATCAGGATCCCCAGCTCATGGCAATCCTTGGTGAAGCGCCGCGCGCGATCGAGTCCGACCCCCTTCTTGATATTCTTCAAAATCTGCGCGTTGCCCGACTCGTAGCCGACCACGAACAGCCGCAGCCCGCCGTCCTTCATGATCTTCAGCGTTTCATAGTCGACGTTGGCGCGTGAATTAGTGGACCACGTGATTCCCAGTGGCTTCAGCAGCTGCGCGATTTTGCGCGCGCGGGCCGGGTCGGCGGTGAAGGTGTCGTCGTCGAAGAACAGTTCCTTCATCTTCGGGAACTTCGACTTCATAGCCGCCACTTCCTCGTACACATTCTCCGGGCTGCGCACGCGATAGCGATGCCCCTGCGTGACCTGCGGCCACAGGCAGAACGTGCATCGCGCCGGGCATCCGCGCCCGGTGTACATCGACACGTACGGATATTGGCAGTACGGGCTGTTGTACTTCAGGTAGTCGAGGTTCTTTTCATATACCTCGGTGACGAACGGCAACTTGTCGAGTTCCTCGTCGGTG